>DATEGY010000291.1:0-11536 GCA_035279865.1 Gemmatimonadales bacterium
GTCTTCGACACCTACATCCTGTTCCAGACCGATCACGCCGTGGCGATCGTCGACCAGCACTCCGCGCATGAGCGCGTGTTGTACGAAACGGTCATGCGGCAGCTGACCGGGGACGGCATGCCGGCCCAGCGGCTGCTCCTGCCGCTGACGCTCGAGCTCACCGCCGGAGAGCTGGATGCGGTGGAGCAGCACCGGGAACTTCTGGCGCGCGTGGGCTTCGAGGTGGAGATGTTCTCCGGGCGCACGCTGGTCGCGCACACCGCGCCCAACCCGCACCCGCGCTTCGAGGCCCAGCGGTGCCTGCAGGAGCTCATCGGCGACCTGGCGGGAGGGCGCTTCGGCGGGTGGCAGAACCGGTTGGAGCGGTTCGCGGCGACGTTCGCGTGCCGGGCCGCGATCAAGGCGGGACACCGGCTGGACCCCGAGGAAATGCGCGAGCTGATCTACCGCCTGCTCACGGCCACCCTCCCGGCGCACGACGTCCACGGTCGGCCGACCATCGTCCAGCTGCCGGCGGACGAGGTGGAGCGGCGTTTTGGCCGGAGCTGAGTCCGCCAGAACGATGGTCGTGGTGGGACCGACGGCGTCGGGGAAGACCGCGCTCGCCGAAGCCCTCGCCGCGCTCCTGCCGCTCACCGTCATCTCTGCCGACGCCCGCCAGGTCTACCGGGAACTCGACATCGGGACGGCCAAGCCTGGACCGGAGCTGCGCGCCCGAGTCCCTCACCTGGGGCTCGACCTGATTGCCGTCGGCGAGCGCTACAGCGCGGGCCGGTTCGCCGCGGATGCGGCCGGGTGGATCGCGGACGTGCGCGGCTCTGCGCGGACGCCCGTGGTGGTCGGGGGAACCGGGTTTTACATCCGGGCGTTGGGAGAGGGGTTGTTTCAGGAGCCCGATCTGGACCCGGACGCCCGGGAGGCGCTGCGGGACTGGACGGATGGATTGGACACGGGCGCGCTGGTCCGGTGGGCCGGACGGCTCGACCCGCGTTTTGGCGGCGGGGGCCGCCAGCGGGCCGCGCGGGCCATCGAGGTCGCACTCATGACCGGGTATCCGCTGTCGCACTGGCAGGAGGTGGCCCGGGAGACGGGCGCCATTCGGCCGTGGTACATTCATCTCACCCTGCCGCGCGACGTTCTGCATCGCCGGATCGCCGAGCGGGCGGACCGGATGCTGAAACAGGGGCTCGTCGAAGAGGTGCGGCGCGTGCTCGCGACCGGTGTGGCGCCCGACGCACCGGGCCTGGATGCAGTGGGGTACCGCGAGGTGGTGGCGGCGGAGCGGGGGCAGCTCGCGTGGGCGGACGTTCGCCAGACGGTGGTGATCGCCACCCGACAGTATGCGAAGCGGCAGGAGACGTGGTTTAGAAACCAGTTGTCAGTGGCCAGTGGACAGAGGCCAGTGACAAATGTTTGGAGAGTCGACGCTACGCTTCCGTCGGCGGAGCTCGCCGAGATCGTCGTTCGCAAGTGGACCGAAACTGACCACTGACTACTGACCACTGGCATCTCCTCAATGCGCATCGGCATCACCTGCTATCCGACGTACGGCGGCTCCGGCGCCATCGCGACCGAGCTGGGGCTCGAGCTGGCGAAACGCGGCCACGAGATCCACTTCGTGTCGTACGCCAGTCCGTTCCGGCTCCCGTCCTTCGCGGAGCGTGTGACCTTCCACGAAGTGACGCAGGCCGAGTATCCGCTGTTTGAAACGGCGTCGCCGTACGCGCTGGCGCTCGCGGTGAAGCAGCACGAAGTGGCCTTGCGCGAGCAGCTCGACATCATGCACGTGCACTACGCCATTCCCCACGCCGCCACGGCCTGGCTGGCCAAGCAGATGCTCGCCGAGCAGCGCGACCTCAAGCTCGTGACCACGCTGCACGGTACCGACATCACGCTGGTGGGGAAGGATCCGAGCTACTACACCCTCACCAAGTTCTCCATCGAGCGCTCGGACCGCGTCACCGCGGTGTCCAAGTACCTCCGGGAGGAGACCTACCGGGCGTTCGGGTGCGCGCGCTGCGACGTCACCGTCATTCCCAATTTCGTTTCCACCACGTCGTACAAAGCGGCCACGGAGAGCTGGTTCCGGCGAGCCCTGGGGGCGGGGACGCAGCCGATCCTCCTGCACGTGTCGAACTTCCGTCCCGTGAAACGGGTGCAGGACGTCGTGCGCATCTTCGCCGGCGTGCGGAAGGTGATGCCGGCCATGCTCGTGATGGTCGGGGACGGTCCGGAACGGGATGCGGCGCAGACCGAGGCGGACTCGCTGGGGCTCAAGAACGACGTCCGGTTCCTCGGCAAGGTCGACAACGTCGCTGACGTCATGCGCGGGGCCGATCTCTTCCTGCTCCCCTCCGAGGCGGAGTCGTTCGGTCTCGCCGCCCTCGAAGCCATGGCGTGCGGTGCACCGGTGATCGCGTCGAACGCGGGCGGGCTGCCGGAGCTCGTGGTGGAGGGGGAGACGGGGTTTCTCTCTCCGCCCGGCGACGTGGCGGCCATGACCGCCAACGCCCTGGAGATCCTCCGCACCCCCGCACTCGCCGCCCGGATGCGGGCGGCCTCGGTCGAGCGCGCGCAGGCTTTTTCCGTGGACAAGGTCGTCCCGCAATACGAACGGGTGTACGAAGACCTCCTCCGTGGCTGATCTCCTCCGCCTGGTTCGGGGGCACAATCTGGTGGTCGCTGGACTGGGCGTGCTCGCCGGGGGTTGGATCGCCCTCGGTCACCTCGCCGTTCCGGCGCCTCTCGCCTGGGCGGCGTTTTCGGGCGTCGGGCTCGGCGCGGCGGGCAACGTCCTCAACGACATCTGGGATGCGCCGGGGGACCGGACCAATGCACGGGGCGACCGGCCCCTCGCGTCCGGGCGGGTGCGGCGCGGCACCGCCGATCTCCTGGTGTGGTGGGGGGCTTGCCTCGGCCTTGCGAGTGCCGCGCTCGTCGGCGGCAGGCTGCTGGCCGTGGCCCTCGTCGCGCTCGCGCTCATGGCCGCGTATTCGCCCCTGCTCAAGCGCCGGGGGGTGGCCGGGAATGTCACGGTCGCCGTCGTCGCGGGGTTCCCGCTCATGTTCGGCGCACTCGCGGTGCACCACGCCGCGGCGGGTGTCGTGCCCTGGATTCTCGCGGCCTGGCTCCATCTCGGTCGTGAGGTGGCGAAGGACCTGGTGGACGTGCCGGGCGACCGGGTCCTTGGGCGACGGACCCTGCCGATAGAGTCGGGTGAGCGGGTGGCACGGAACGTCGCGCGCGTCATCCTGTGGGGCTTCATCCCGGTCAGCGCCCTGTTGCCGGCCCTCGACGGGTACGGCTGGTGGTACTTCGTGCTGGCCGCCGCCGCCGACGGACTGGTCTGGAACGCGGCACGGGCGCTCGCGCTCGCGCGGTACCCGGCGGCCGTCCGGCACGCAAAGCTCGCCATGCCGCTGGGCGTGGCCGCACTCGTACTCGGGAGGGTGGTGTGAGCTGGTGGCAAGGTGTGATTCTCGGGCTGGTGCAGGGCCTGACGGAATTTCTCCCGGTGTCCAGCTCGGGACACCTGCGCGTGGTCGAAGTGCTGACCGGTGTGAAGGCCCCCGGCGTGTTCGTCGAGGTCTCACTCCACGTCGCCACGCTCTTCGCGGTCCTGGTCGTCTACGGTGCCCGGCTCTGGAGCATCATCCGGGGCATGCTCTCCGGGGACCAGGCGTCTCTGCGCCGGGCCGGACTCCTGATCGTCGCCACCATCCCCGCGGCGGTTCTGGGTGTGCTCTTCCACAAGCAGGTGGAAGAAGCGGCGACCAGCCTCGTGTTCATCGGGATCTGTTTCATCGTGACCGGGGCCGCGCTCTGGTCCACGAAGGGCCGGTCCGGCGCACGGCAGGAGCCCGCGTTCGGTGGGGCCGTGGGCATCGGACTGGCGCAGTCGGTGGCGGCGCTCTTCCGCGGGATCTCCCGTTCGGGGTCTACCGTCGCGGCCGCGCTCTGGGTGGGACTCGAGCCGACGGCGGCCGCCGAGTTCTCGTTCCTCTTGTCGATCCCGATCATCGCGGGCGCGGCGCTGGTGGAAGGACGGCACGCCACCGTGGACATCGCGGCGGTGGGTGCGGGCTCCCTCGCGCTTTCCTTCCTGGTAGCGTTCGTCAGCGGGATCTTCAGCATCCGCTTCCTCGTCGCGATGCTGAAGCGCGGGCGCTTTTATCTCTTCGCTCCGTACTGCTGGGCCGCGGGACTGTTCGCCATCGCCTACGGGCTGTGGCATCCCTGACCCTCGACGGCATCGGCGGCGGGACTCTCGCCAGGCGCTGGGGTGTCCCGCAGGTCTCACTGCATGAGTCTCTCGGTTCCACCCTCGACTCCATTCACGAGCTGGGAAGCCGGGGTGCGCCCTCGGGATCCATCGTGCTCGCGGAAATCCAGACCGCCGGGCGGGGGCGCGACGGCCGCACCTGGCGCTCGCCGGCCGGCGGACTCTGGCTGGGCGCGCTCCTGAAGCCGCCCGCATCCGACGTGGGCGTCTATTCCCTCCGCGTGGGCCTCGTCCTGGCGGACGCCATCGACGAGCTGCTGGGGAGACCGGCGGCGCGCGTGAAATGGCCGAACGATGTCGTGCTGGCAGACCGGAAGGTGGCGGGCATTCTCTGTGAGGGTCGCTGGCAGGGCGACGCCCTGCAGTGGCTCGCGATCGGCATCGGCTGCAACGTGGCGAACGAGATCCCGGCCGACGTCCGGGACCTGGCCACCCGGCTCGCCGATCACCGCCCGGGTACCACCCGGCTCGAGCTCTGTGACCGCCTGGTGCCGGCCCTGCCGCGCCTCGGCGCCGGGGGACTCCGGCTTGCGGACGCCGAGGTCGCGGCTTTTGCCGCACGGGACTGGCTGCTCGGGCGGGAGATCCGGGCTCCCCTCGCGGGCCGGGCCGCGGGCCTCCGGTCGGACGGCGCGCTCCTGGTGAAAACGGCGCGCGGCACGGAGGCGGTCCGGGAAGGGCACATCGAGGTGGCGTGAGCTAGATTAGCGCCCGTATGCTCCTTGCCCTCGACGTCGGGAACACGGAAACCACGCTGGGCCTGTTCGACGGGGACCGGCTCACCCACCACTGGCGTCTCACGACCACCGTCCACCGTACACCGGACGAGTGGGGTGCGGCGCTCACCTCCTACCTGACGCAGGCGGGCCATTCCACGAGTGAGGTGAGGGCCGGCATCGTCGCTTCGGTGGTGCCCCTCGTCTCGCACGCGCTGGGGGAGGGGATCCGGATTGCCATCGGCCAGCCTCCGACGTTCGTGGATGCCAGGTCCGCGCTGCCGATCACCCTGGACGTCGACGAGCCGCTGACCGTGGGCGCCGACCGCATCGTGAACACGCTCGCCGCGTCCCAGATCTACAGGGACGATTGCATCGTGGTCGACTTCGGGACGGCGACCACGTTCGACTGCATCACGAAGGATGGGCGATTCATCGGCGGCGTGATCATGCCGGGTGTGGTCACCGCCGCCAACGAGCTGGTGCGCAAGACGGCGAAACTCCCCGCGGCGGAGCTTTCCCCGCCGGCGCACGCGATCGGCCGGCGGACCGAGGACTGCATCCGGTCGGGAGTACTCTTCGGCACGGCGGAGGCGATCGACGGACTGATCCGCCGCGTCCGGGCCGAGTGGCCGGGCGGGCGGAGGCCGAGGGCCGTGGCGACGGGCGGGTTGGCGCCGCTCATCGCCCCGTTGTGTAAGGAGATCGGGGCAACCGATCCGGATCTTACGTTGACGGGCCTCCGCCTGGCTGCGGGGACTCTGGGACTCAAGTGGTGACTGACGCCCCGACGGCCCCGACGGCCCCGACGGCCCCGACGGCCCAGACACTCAACGTCTGGCGGCGGTGGGGGTACGGGAACCTCCCCGGTGACGCGTTCTCATACGTCCTGCACATGCGCCCCGCCGAATGGCCGATCATGGCGGGGCACACATTCCTCGGATACATCCTCGCGGTCGGATGGGCGGGCCTCGGGTCCGGACAGCACCTCGGCTCGGCGTTGCTCGCCCTGTTTATCTGGGTGATCCTGCTCAATGGCGGCACGCTCGCGATCAACAGCGTGTACGACAAGGACGAGGGGGACATCGGATATCTGGAGTCGCCTCCACCGCTCCCCAAGCACCTCCTGGCCTTCAGCTGGGTCCTGCTCGGCGCCGGCCAGGTGCTGGCCTTTGCGCTGCCGTGGGGGTTTCGGATCGCCTACGCCGTGTGCTTCGCCATGTCGATCGCCTATTCGGTTCCGCCGTTGCGGTTCAAGGCCGTTGCGGGGGTGGACTGGGTGATCAACATGTGGGGTTTTGGAACGTTGACGCCGTATGCCGCATGGGCAGCCACGGGGCGCTCGCTGGATCTGGGGCACGCGGTGATCTTTCTGTCCTTCTGCGCCCTGTTTGCCGGGCTCTACCCGCTCACCCAGCTGTACCAGCTGGAGGAGGACCGGCGGCGTGGAGACCGGACGCTGGCGCTCATGTTCGGGCTCGAGTCGAGCCTCTGGCTTGCGACCGGCGCGGTGATCCTTGCCTTCGGGGGCCTGTCCTGGGCATCGGACATCCTGCACCGGTCCGGCATCTTGATCTACCTCGCCCTTGCCGCGTGGCTGGGCGTGCTGGTGCCCTGGGTCCGGCAGCGGAACGTGTGGACGCCGCAACAGCACCAGGCCGGGATGTACTGGGCGCTCGGGGCCTGGGCGGTGACCGACGTGGCCGTGCTGCTCGTCTTTGCACGATAGGCTTGTTAGATTGACCGGCAGACCCCTACGACCTGAGGAGCCTTGCTGATGTCGGCGACCGCTACTCCCACCCTGACCGACCGTACCGAGCTGCCGCACGTCCTGATGAGCGGAACGAAGCTCGGTGTCCTGACCGCGGTGTGGGTCGTGCTCTATCTCGTGATCTGGCGCTACGTTCCCGGCCTGGCGGGCGGCCTCCTGAACTCGGTAGTGGTGCTGGCGGGCGGCCTGTCGATGGCCCTGCTTCCGGCGCAGTGGACGGGAGCCCGGCATACCGAAGGCATCGCGGGCGCGGCGGGCGTCGGGCTCTTCAGCACGGTGGTCTTTACGGCGATCGACGTCGTCGTCCTCCGCCCGGTGCATGCGTATCCCTGGACCTGGGACGCGATCGGCGGCAACAGCACGTGGTGGTATCTCCCGGTGTGGTGGCAGTTCGGGACCTTCGTGTCGTGGATGGGGGCGATGCTGACGGCCGGCCGGAGCTCGAAGGAACCGGCCACGATGGGCAGCCTCGCAGTGCCGCTCGTCGTCGGCGCCGTCGTCATCGGTGAGGTAGCGCACCTGATGGGCTTCGGCTTCACCGCGATGTACCCCGTCGCCATCGGTCTGGGATTCTCGCTCATCCTCACCGTCCTCGGAGTAGCCGCCATCGCGCGCAAGGCGTGACGGACGGAGGCGGGGGGGGCGTGCCGCGCTGGCTCGCGCACTTCCTGCTGGTCGTCGGATGGCTCCTCACGCCCCTGTGCGCGTGGGGAGCTTCGTATTTCGGGCTCTGGGTGGGCGCCAAAGTAGGGATCCGGTTCTCGGGACCGGGCGCCATGGTCGGGGTAGCACTGGGGATCGCGTTCCTGTCAGGTTTCCTGGTCCTGGCTTTCTGGGTCCGCATGATGCGCCGCTTTCCGCACTGGCTGGCCCATCGCATGGCGCCCAGACCCTCACAGGAGAACCGTGCGACGGACTGAGGTCAGTCTCCTGCTCGCGTCACTCGCGCTCGCCGCGGCGGCCACCCAGCCCCTCGCGGCCCAGGGAGAGATCGAGGTCCGGTACGGACAGTGGTACCGCGCCGGGAATGGCGCGACCTACGAAATCCGTTCCCACTCTCCTCTCACCGGCGTCCTGTCCCAGACCTTCGGCGCCACGGTCCTGGTCAACAATCACCTCGGGCGGCGCCAGGCATTCTACGGGGGCGGGTGGGAAGTCCATTTGTTCCGGGGTTCGTACACGTTCGGACCGTATGCGCTGCTGGGTGCCGCGCTGGGGCTCTCGACGGACACCGGGAAGCAGGCGCTCGCGGCGCTCTGGAGCGTCGGCGGGGGACTCGAGTGGAGGCCGTTCGACCGGTTCGCGATGGGCATCGAGGGCCGCTATCGCGATGAAGACCGGGGCCCCCGGGGCTTCTGGGCGGGCGGGGGGAGCCCACGGAAAGGGTTCTCGCTGTCTTTGGGACTGGCCATCGGACTCGGGCACCGGGGTGGCGGGATGTCCCGCTCGAATCCGGCCGTCCCGGCCGTCCCGGCGGTCCCGGTCCCGGACAACGCGCCGCCGCAACCGCCGGCCAGCATTGCCGGTCGCGCCGCCGACGTGGTCCGCACGGCGCTCGATGCGCTGGGCACTCCCTACCAGTGGGGCGGGACGGCGGCCAACGGCTTCGATTGCTCCGGCTTGATCCAGTATGCCTACGGGCAGCATGGCGTGCGGCTGCCGCGGGTGAGCCGCGACCAGGCGCACGCGGGTGCCGAAGTGACTCCTGTGGTGGAGGCACTCCAGCCAGGGGACATCCTGCTGTTCTCGGCGAGTCCCGGGGCCGGGGTGACCCATGTCGGGATGTATGTGGGCGAAGGGAAGTTCATTCACAGCGCGAGCGGCGGCGTGAAGATCTCCCGGTTGGACCGGAATGATTCGGAAGGTGCCTACTGGATCCCGCGCTGGGTGGGAGCCCGGCGCATCCTGCCGTGACCCGTACCTCCCTTCTGGCAGCGCTTCTGGCCGTCGCGGCCTGTGCCGGCAACCGCGGCGAGTCCGGTCCGCCGAGTCCCCTTCGTGGCTACGACATCGTGATCCGCGGGCGGGATTCGCTGAGTCTGGCCCTTCGTGGTGCCTTCGCCCGGGCCGGGTTCACCGTCCGGGACGACGTCCGGGGTGGTGGGGGCGCGGCCGGGGCGCTGGTCTGGTGGAGGTACGTGGACCAGGGGCGGGGGACCCTGGAGGCCCAGGTGGCCGATACCCGGCGAGGGCAGGTGCTGGCCGTGGCAACGATCCCTGCGGATACCTTGGCGGGCGATATTTCCGCCAGCGCTGAGCTCCTGGTTCGCGCCCTTCTCAACCCAACTCCTTGACTTGGCTCCTTGACATGCGGATTCCGTCTGTCGATAATTCGTCCAGTTGCTGGCACTCACCTATATAGAGTGCTAACAACATCGCAAGTAATCACTTAGTCCTTGTGGAGGCAGAGGGTTATGGCGACCGGAAGCAAGGGTGGGAAGCAGAAGCTGCACCCGCTGGGTGATCGCGTGGCGATCAAGCCGGCCGAGGAGACGGAGACGATGAAGGGGGGGCTCTACATCCCCGACACCGCCAAGGAAAAGCCGATCCAGGGCGACGTGGTCGCCGTGGGACCCGGCCGGACCGAAAAGGGCGAGAAGGTGCCGATGGAGCTGAAGGTGGGTGACCGCGTGATCTACGGAAAGTACTCCGGCACCCCGGTGGAGCTCGACGGTGAGGAAATCATCCTCATCAAGGAATCCGACGTCATCGCGAAGCTCGGTTAAGGAGAGACCAACAGATGGCTGCCAAGTTTCTGGAGTTCAACGTCGAGGCGCGGGCCCGCCTGAAGCGGGGTGTGGACCAGCTGGCCGACGCCGTGAAGGTGACCCTCGGCCCCAAGGGCCGGAACGTGGTCATCGAGAAGAAGTTCGGGAATCCGACCGTCACCAAGGACGGCGTGACCGTCGCCAAGGAAGTGGAGCTGGAGGACGAGATCGAGAACATGGGCGCCCAGATGGTGAAGGAAGTGGCGACCAAGACCTCGGACCTGGCCGGTGACGGCACCACGACCGCAACGGTGCTGGCGCAGGCGATCTACCGCGAGGGACTGAAGTCGGTCACCGCGGGCGTGAACCCGATGGCGCTGAAGCGCGGCATCGACAAGGCCGTCGAGACGATCATCGAAGAGCTGAAGAAGATTTCCGTCCCCACCAAGGGCCGGAAGGAAATCGCCCAGGTCGGCACCATTTCGGCCAATGGCGACAAGGAAATCGGCGACAAGATCGCCGACGCGATGGACAAGGTGGGCAAGGACGGCGTGATCACGGTCGAGGAGGCGAAGGGTCTCGAGACCACGCTGGAGACGGTGGACGGGATGCAGTTCGATCGCGGTTACCTCTCTCCCTACTTCGTCACCGATCCCGAGAAGATGGAAGCGGTGCTCGAGGACGCCTACGTCCTGATCCACGACAAGAAGATCTCGTCGATGAAGGATCTGCTCCCGGCGCTCGAGAAGGTCGCGCAGTCGGGCAAGCCCCTCCTGATCATCGCCGAGGACGTCGAGGGGGAAGCGCTGGCCACGCTGGTGGTCAACAAGCTGCGCGGCACGCTCAAAGTCGCGGCCGTGAAGGCCCCCGGGTTCGGCGACCGCCGGAAGGAAATGCTGATCGACATCGAGAAGGTCACCGGCGGCAAGGTCGTGGCGGAAGAGAAGGGCATGAAGCTCGAGAACACCGTCCTCGGTGACCTCGGGCAGGCGAAGCGGATCGTGGTGGACAAGGACAACACCACCATCGTCGGCGGCAGAGGCAAGCAGGCCGACATCCAGGGCCGCATCGGCGAGATCCGCGCCGCCATCGACAAGTCGACGTCCGACTACGACAAGGAAAAGCTCCAGGAGCGGCTGGCGAAGCTCGCCGGCGGTGTCGCCGTGATCAACGTGGGCGCGGCCACCGAGACCGAGATGAAGGAGAAGAAGGCCCGGGTGGAGGATGCGCTGCACGCCACCCGCGCCGCGGTCGAGGAAGGCATCGTCCCGGGCGGCGGTTCCGCGCTCCTGTATTGCCAGAAGAGTCTCGAAAAGCTCCGCGGCGGTGACGACGACGAGAAGATCGGCGTTGACATCGTGCGGCGGGCCATCGAGGAGCCCATCCGGATGATCGCCCAGAACGCCGGCGCGGAAGCGTCGATCGTGGTGGGCAAGGTGAAGGAGTCGAAGGACAAGAACTTCGGCTACAACGCCTCGACGGATGAGTACGAAGACCTGGTGGCTGCCGGCGTCATCGACCCGACCAAGGTCACCCGCACGGCGCTCCAGAACGCCGCGTCCATCGCGGGCCTCCTCCTCACCACCGAGTGCGTCGTCGCGGAGAAGAAGGAGAAGGAGAAGGCTCCGCCGATGCCCGGAGGTGGCGGCATGGGCGGCATGTACTAGGAGACAGCGGGGCAGTACGAAGGGACGCAGTGCTGAAAAGCTAGACGCACAGACGCACAGCTGGGTAACGGGTGGTGGGGAACAGGGTGGATATCCTGTGCTCTCCCACCCGTTTACCATCTGTGCGTCTGCGCGTCTAGCTTTATGTTGTACCTGTGACCGGCACCCCTCCGACCTCGCCCGGCGCCTCCCATTCCACCCTTTCGAGGGAGCTCGGGGAATTCCTGATCGAGCTATCGATCGCCCTCCACAAGCACTCGATGTACCCCCAGGGGCATCCCTCCCTCCAGCCGGCCGCGGCCGGGGTGCTCCGGCGCCTGGTTCAGCTCCTCCGGGAGCGGGGGACCCTATCCCTGGGGGTCGCCCGGCACCAGTTGATCATCGAGGGGGTG
>DATEGY010000292.1:0-5136 GCA_035279865.1 Gemmatimonadales bacterium
CGCACGATGGACCGGAACGCCTCCCCGATGGCGATCGCGCCCGAGGCGCAGCTCATCCCGTTGGTGGAGTTGGGACCAGTGCAGCCGAACTCGATGGCGATGTTGCAGCTCGCCGCGCCCGCGAACACCGAGAGCGCCAGCCCCACGTCCATGCCCTTCACGCCCTCCCGCAGGTAGTTCCCGACCTGGGACTCCGCGTACGACACGCCTCCCAGTGCGGACCCCATCATGGTACCGATCTGATCGGGATCCTCCCGGCTCAGATCGAGCCGCGCGTCGGCGATCGCCATGCGGGCGCTCGTCACGGCGAGCTGGGAGAATCGGTCGAGGCGCTTCGCCCGCTTCGCTTCGAGGTGATCCTGCGGCCGGAAATCCGGGATCTCGGCCGCGATGTGACTGCGGAAGGGTTCGGGGTCGAAGCGCGTGATGGTCCGCACCGCCGACGTACGGCGCTGGAGTCCATCCCAGAGCCCCGGTGCTCCGGTGCCGATCGGCGTGACCGCGCCGACCCCGGTGATGACGACGCGACGGCGGTCGTTCACGGGTTCCCCTTCCTCTTCTCCAGGTAGGCCTTGAGACCGGCGAGCGTCCGCGACGCGATGCCGTGAACGAACACCGGCCCGATCACGGCGGTCGCGGCGAACGATCCGATGACGGGCCAGCGCGGTCCCGTCCACCGGTGCTCCAGCTCGATCGCGACCCCCGCCGAACCCTGGGCCATCCGCCAGACGACGTCCATCCCCGACGTTAGCCCTCGTACGTGTCGGTACCGGATCTCACGGGACTCCGGGTGCACGGACATTTCCGAGACCCACCACGTGGGCCACCGCAGCGGACCGAAGGGACGCCACGCCGCCATCTCGACCAGTGCTCCACTCCCCGAGGGCCGGCGCTCGAGCGTCCGGACCCAGCGGTAGTGCGGCAGGATGCCGGGCCAGGCTTCCACGTCCGCGGCGACCGCGAAGACCCGGTCGAACGGCGCGCAGACCGCAATCCGGTCGATGGTCAGCATGACGTCTGCCATACCGCAACCAACCTGGCGATCGGACTCCTCCAAATCACTGCACGCACGCCCGCCCCGTGGAGCAGCGCCCCCAGCTCCGCCACCGTATACCCGCGCCGCAGGGAAAGCACGGCGTCCCGGCGCGTAGCCGGATGAAGCCCTAACGGAAACGAGACAAGCCACATCGCGAGCATGGCCATCCGGGAGCGCCGCAGATCGGCGATAATGACGGCGCGGCGGGCCACGCGGTGGAGCTCCTGAATCCACCGGGTGGCGGCCGGAGCCTCCAGGTGATGCAGCACCTGACTTGCCACCACGAAGTCCACCGAGCCCGACGCGAGCGGGAGGGACCCGCCATCGGACACGACGGTCGCGAGGCCCGAGGTCACCGCGATGCGGGCCGCGACCGGGGAGCGGTCGAGACCCACGGGCAAGACCGTGACGTGCCGGCGCCCCGCCGCCCGGGTGACCGCCCGCGGGATGTCTCCCGATCCGGTGCCGACATCGAGCAGCGTGCAGGAGCTCCCCGCCGGCGGCAGAAGGGGCACCAGGGCCCGGACCACGGCCCGCGTCCCTCCGAACCAGCGATTGATCAGGGCAAGGTCGTTTAGCTCGGCACGCACGAGCGCGGGATCGGCGCCCGGGTCATCGAGGACTTCGACGCCGATCATGAACCGGAGAGGTTCGCGTAGCCGCCGCGATAATAAAGGAGAGGCCGCCGGTCGGTCACGGCTCCGCCCGTCACCAGCCCGATGTACACCGCGTGGTCCCCGGCATCGACGACTGAATGCTTCGTGCACTCGATGTGAGCGAGCACGCCGTCCAGAATGGGGAGCCCGTGTTTCCCGGTGTGGAAGCCGACGCCGTCGAAGCGGTTGTTCTCCAGCTCGGCGAAGCGGCGGGACAGCGCTTCCTGGTCCGCGGCGAGCACGTTGACGATGAAATGGGACGCGTGGGCGAGCGCCTGGTCCATCACGTTCTGGTGGTCCACCGAGACGAGGAGCAACGGCGGATCGAGGGAGACCGAGGCGACCGAGCTGGCGGTCATGCCTTCGGGCTCGCCGGCGGTGTTCCGCGTCGTGATGACGGTGACGCCGGTGGCGAAGCGTCCCAGAAGCTGTCGGAAGAGTGCGGCGTCGACGCCGGTCATCGAATCCCAGTCGGTCAGGCGATGAGGGTGGCCAGAGTGGCCGGATGCAGGACTCGGCCTGCCGGAATAAAATTCCCGGTGGCGCCAACCAGAAGATCCGCGAGGTCAGGACGGCGTGCGAGCCGGCGCACCACGCGCGTGGCGAGCGCCGGCGACCCGACGCCGAAGCCGATGAGCCGTTCGAGCACCCACTTGCCCGCGAAGGCGCGCCGCCGGCCGCGGGCGTAGGACTCGAGCGCCTGGGCGGGGACCGGTCCAGCGGACGACCGCTCCAGGGCCTCTCCCACCACCTGCGCCGCCAGCCGGGCCCCGGTCAGGGCGGAAAAGATTCCCTGACCGGTGAACGGATCGAAGAAGTCGGCCGCGTCTCCCACCAGCAGGGCGCCGTCGGCGGTGGATGCCCGCGACCACTGCGCGAAGGGCCCGGTCGCCAGGACGGAGCGGGTGAACCGGTCGGCCCGGTACCGTCCCCGGATTTTCGGAAACTCGTCCAGGGCGCGGACGAACCCTTCGGCGTGCGTGAAATCGGGATGAGCCCGCGAGGCCGGGACCACGAGGGCGACCGTGGTCTCCCCGTTTCCGATGGGTCCCATGCCGACGTACCCGTTGGTGCCGATGTGCATTTCGCCGAGATCGGTGACCCCACGGACGTCGGCGACGTGGGCGCTGTAGGCGATGCGCCGGGGGGGTCCGGAGCGCCGGTATCCCAATCTCCGCGCGACGACGGAGCGCAGTCCATCAGCACCGATGACGATGCGGGCAAGGAGGGGACGGCTCCCGGTCCCGCACTTTAGTGCTTTCGGCTCCCGAGCGACGACGCCCCCGATGGCCCCCGCGTCCCAGATGAGATCGTCGACCGGCGTGTCCTCCATCAGCACGACTCCCGCGCGCACCGCCGCCTCCACCAGCACCTGATCGAACAGGGTGCGCGGCAGCGCGAAGGCGTAGGGGCGCGGCGGCGCGTAGCCGGGGCCTGCCCGGAAGCGTCCGATCGCCTCGGTGCCGTCGGGGGTCACGAGCTTCATGCCGGTGAGCCGGGCGGGGGCTTTGGCTTCGACCGCCGCGAGGATCCCGTCACCGAGTTCCTCCAGCACGCGCGTGGTCTCCGGCGTCAGGTATTCGGAGCAGGCCTTGTCGCGGGGGAACCGGGCGCGGTCCACCAGCAGCACGCGGGCGCCCAGCCGGGCGAGGAGCATGGCGGTGACCGAGCCGGCCGGACCCGCGCCGACCACGACGGCGTCCCAGCGGTTCACAGGTGGGCGAGGAGGTAGGCGGCGCCGGCGCCGGTCATGGTGGCGGCGAGGTTCACGCCGTCGTTGTCGAGGATCTTGCCCTGCAGGGTGGCGCCGAGCAGGGAGTCGGCGAGCATCCCGGCGAGTCCGGCCCACACGACCGTCAGCCGGGACGAAAACAGCACCGCCGCGGCGCCCCAGATGAGCGCCGCGCCCGCCACTCCTCCGGCGGTCCCGATCAGTGTCACGCCGCCGTCGGTCCCTTTCGGGACAGGCTTCCAGGTCGTGATCAGGCGGGGCGGGTGCGGGGAGAACCAGCCGATCTCCGTGGCCCAGGTGTCCGCGGTGGCGGCGGCGAGCGCGCCGGCGGCAATCGGCCAGGAGCCCAAGGCTCCGGCGAAGGCGGCCACGCCGCCGTTCGCGAGCACCTGCCGCACGTTGCGCTGCCCGCCGGCGCCGCCGGCCAGGCGGGTCAGGAGGGACCCGGAAATAAAGAAGGCGAAGAGCAGGACCACTCCTCGCCATCCCAACCCCCAGGCGGTGGCGCCGCCGACGGCCAGGGCCGCGACGACGCCCCCTCCGGTCAGCCACTTCATTCGTCGAAGAGCTCCCGCAGGATGCGCTGTTTCAATTCCGGCGGGCAGCCCTGGGCTCGCGTCCTCGCCTGGACGAACTTCTTGAACGCCGCCTCGAAGTCGAACTTGTGGCCGCACGGCGGGCAATGCGACAGGTGCGCGCGGATCTCCGTCTCGACCGCGGGCGTCAGCTCGCGGTCCAGGTACTCATAGAGATGATCGATGCACTCGCGACACTTCATGGCTTGCGCCCCTTGATGTAGCCGTTCCCCACCGCGAAATCGTAGAGCTTCCCCTGAAGCATCTGCCGGGCCCGGAAGAGCCGGGACTTCACCGTGCCCACCGGGATTCCGAGGATCTTCCCGATCTCCTGGTAGCTCATCCCTTCGACGTCGGACAGGACGACCGTCTCCCGGAAGGCGTCGGGGAGGCCGTCGATGGCCTTGAGTACCTCGTCATCGACGATCTTGTCGAAAAAGGCCCCCTGCGGGTCCTCCTCCTGTATGTCCTGAAACACCGCGAACGGCTCAATTGTGTCCACGTCCACGGTTTCCGGGTGCCGGGTCCGGCGGCGGTATTCATTAATGAAGGAGTTGCGGAGGATGGTGAGGAGCCACCCCTTGGCGTTGGTGCCAGGCTGGTACTGGTCCCAGGAGCGATACGCCTTCAGCATCGTTTCCTGGACCAGGTCATCCGCGTCGGCGGCGTTGCCGGAGAGGCGGAGCGCGACGCGGTAGAGCGCGTCCAGGTGCACCAGCGCTTCCTTTTCGAACGCGGTGCGGCGGGAGGAGTCGGCGGGGGTGGGAGCCTGGGTGGCCATTGGGCTTTAAGCCTCGCCCGGCCTCCCCCCTTCCGCAATGGGGCACTAAGTTTCGCCCGCCGTGGTCCATAGCATCGTGCCACTCGCCGTACTCGAGGCCATCCGGAACCTGGATACGCCCGTGGAAGACGGGCTCGCCGAATTCGCGGACGAGCTCCTGTCCAAACGTCTCGGGATGTCCGCCACCATCGCCATGCAGGTGAATGAATACGAAGGCCTGGTCCGCCGGGATGCCACGGTGGATCCGACCAACGTGGAGGCCCTGCTGCGCCTCGTCGGGCGCCGCCCCGACGCCGATCTGGTGTTCGCGGATGCGGGCCGGCGGGCGGCGCGGCGGGCCGCGGCGCGGACGGCGG
>DATEGY010000293.1:0-8262 GCA_035279865.1 Gemmatimonadales bacterium
CCTCCCGGTTCGGTACACCGGCGCTCGCGGCCTTGGGCGTGGGGCACAAAGTGGAGGGCGTGGGGTTCGTGGCCATCACCGGTTTCACGCTCGCCGCGGCGGCGCTGGTGGGGCAGAGCCTGGGCGCCAAGGACGAAGCCCGGGCCCGCACCGCGGCGTGGCACACCGTGGGCTACGCGTTGATCGTGACGACCTGTACCGCGCTGGCCTGCCTGTTGATTCCCAAGTTTTTCGTCCGCCTGTTCACCGGCGATCCCCAGGTCATCGCCAACGGGACCGGTTACCTCCGGATCATCGCCATGGCGCAGATCGGTCAGACCTTCGAGTTGATCCTCGAGGGCGCGCTGGCGGGGGCGGGCTATACATTCTGGCCCATGGTCTGGAGCTCGAGTCTGACGTTTGCGCGGATCCCGCTCGCCGCGTGGTGGTCCGGCATCTGGGGCGTGACCGGCATCTGGTGGGCCATCTCGCTCACCGCCACCCTGCGCGGCGTGGCGATGACGGTGCTCTGGCTCTCCGGGGCCTGGCGGCCCAAGCGACCGGCAACCGCATGAGCTCCTTCATCACCCTGCTCACCGACTACGGGGTCACGGACAGCTACGTGGCCGAGGTGAAGGGCGTTCTCCTCACGGCCGTGCCGGACGCCACGCTGATCGACGTCACGCACCAGGTGCCTCCCGGTGACGTCCGGGCCGCGCAATTCCTGTTCGCGCGCAGCTGGCGGCGCTTCCCGGAGGGGACCGTCCACCTGGTGGTGGTGGATCCGGGCGTCGGCACGGCGCGCCGGGCGCTCGCCGCCGAAGCCGCGGGGCACTTTTTCGTCGCCCCCGACAACGGGCTGCTCACGTCACTTCCTGAGGATGCGGAGTTCGTCTCGCTGCCGGTGCCCCCATCGGCCGCACCCACGTTTCACGGACGGGATGTCTTCGCGCCCGCCGCGGCCCGACTCGCGATGGGTGTGTCGCTCGACGAGCTGGGTGACCTGATCGACGACGTGCACCGGTCTCCCCTCCCGGAGCCCCGGGCAGACGGGGTCGCTCTCCTCGGCGAGGTCATCTATGTCGACCGCTTCGGCACACTGGTCTCGAACATCAGGGCCGAGGATGTGGAGGCGGGCGTGCGGATCACGGTAGAGGGGAAAGACGTCGGCTCGCTCCGCCGAACGTTCGGGGACGTGGAGCCGGGCCAGCTGGTCGCGTACATGGGCAGTGGTGGAGAGGTGGAGATCGCCGTTCGCGGCGGGAGCGCGGCGAGGCTCCTGGGAGTGGGCGTGCGTGCCGAGGTACGGGCTTGAAAGACTAGACGTCTGGACGTCTAGTCGTCTAGACGTCTAGTCTTTTCAGCCGTGATGGCTGCCCGACGGAGTCGGAATCCGGACCTGTGCCAGCACCTTCTCGGCGAAATCCGCCGAGGGGGCGAACCGCACGAGTTGCGCCAGCTCGACCAGCAGCTTGCGCTCGCGCTCCGCCACGGCGAGGCACTCGGCACAATCCGTCAGATGGAATGTGCGGGCCGCGCTCAGGAGGCCGGTGGCCCAGAGCTCGACTTCCTCCGGGGTCAGATGGGTCTGCAGTCGCTCGTTCATACGGTCTCCATACGGGGGCTCGGAAACGCCGGTTTCACTCCCGGGCGCCCTCCAGATAGACCCGCAACTCGTTACGCGCCCGGTGGATATACGTCTTTACCGTACCCAGCGGAAGATCCAGCATTTTGGCGATTTCTTCGTACGAATGGCCTTCCACGTGACGTAGCAGAATGCACGACCGGTACTCGGGCCGGAGACGCGCGATGGCGCGTTCGATGGCCCCCCCGAGCTCGCGGGATTCGACTTCGTCGAGCGGGCTCTCGGTCTGGTCGCCGAGCTGCGGGGCGCTCGCGTGCATTTCTTCCGGCGAGCGGGCGCTGGGGGAGCCGTCGAGGGACAAGGTGTCGATCTGCCGGCGGCGGAGGTGATCGATGGCCGCGTTGTTGGCGATCTTGAAAATCCACGACGAAAATTTGTACTCGGGTTTGTAGCTCTTGATGGCGTTCAGGACCTTGAGGAAGGTCTCCTGGGCCAGGTCTTCGGCCAGCGCGCGGTCGCGCACCATCCGGTAAATAAGTGAAAACACCGGCCGTTCATACCGGTGGACGAGTTCACGAAAGGCGGGCTCATAGCCGTCGCGAGCCCAGCGCACCACGTCCTGGTCGCTGGCGCCCGTCAGGTCGTTCGGCCTATCTTTTGCGCCTATGGCGCCGCCTCCTCAGACGAATGTGATGCGTGCGGAGGTGGGGGAGGGGGGAGAAGGCAAGCGCACGTATGTTCGTGCGGCCTTCACCGCAATCGCCCCCCGGTACGATTTCCTCAATCACCTGCTCAGCCTCAATATCGACCGCCGCTGGCGCCGTCGCGCCGTGGCCCGGCTGGGCTGGGAACGGCGCCCCGATGGACTGTACCTGGACCTGTGTGCCGGCACCCTCGACCTCTCGTTGGCCCTGGCCACGGCCGACGGGTTCCGCGGACGGGTGGTCGGTGCCGACTTCGTGATTCCCATGCTGAAGCAGGGACGCGGTAAGTCGGTGGCCGTCGGGGCCGTCGCGGCCGTCCGTCCCGTGGGCGCCGACGCCCTGGAGCTGCCGTTCCCCGATGCGGGATTCGACGGCGCGCTCGTGGGCTTCGGCGTGCGCAATCTGGCGGATCTGGATCTCGGACTCTCCGAAGCCCGCCGGGTACTCAAGCCGGGGGCCCGGCTGGTCATCCTGGAGTTCACCACGCCGCGCTTCGCGCCCCTCCGGGCTGCCTACCTCTTCTATTTCCGGCGGCTCCTGCCGCTGATCGGCCGCGCGGTGTCGAAACATACGGACGCCTATACCTACCTGCCAGAGTCGGTGCTCAATTTTCCCGATCCCGACGCGCTTTCCCGACGTCTGGTAGCCACGGGCTTCACGGACGTGCACTACGAACTCCTGACCGGCGGCATCTGCGCCATCCACCATGGCACTCGATAACCTGCGGGACTTTCTGGAGGCGCTCGAGGCGGCGGGCGAGCTGGTGCGCGTGCACCGGCCCGTGTCCGTGGACCGCGAGATCACCGAGGTCGCCGACCGGTGCATGAAGTCGCCCGGGGGCGGTCCGGCGCTCCTCTTCGAGCATCCCGTGCTGACGTCGGGGACTCAATCGCCTCACCCGGTGGCCGTCAATCTCTTCGGCTCCGAGAAGCGGATGTGCCTGGCCCTCGGCGTGTCGCGCCTGGATGAGATCGGAGACCGGGTGTCGGAGCTGGTCAACCTCAAGGTGCCCGATGGGCTCCTCGGCAAGCTCGCGATGCTCCCCAAGCTCGCGGAGCTGACCAAGTTCCCACCGCGCTCGGGCGGGGGACGGCCGGCGTGCCAGGACGTGGTGCTGAAGGGTGCCGAGATTGACATGGGCCGCCTGCCCGTGCCGATCTGCTGGCCCCAGGATGGCGGACCGTACATCACGCTGCCCCAGGTCGTCACGCGCGACCCCGGGACCGGGGCCCGCAACGTCGGCATGTACCGGGTGCAGGTGATCGGTCGGGATTCGCTCGCCATGCACTGGCAGCGGCACAAGGTCGGCGCGGCGCACTGGCGCGAAATGGCGGCGCGGGGGGAAACCATGCCCGTCGCCATCGTCCTCGGCGCCGACCCCGCGAGCATCTACTCAGCCTCGGCGCCGTTGCCTCCCGGAATCGATGAGTACCTCTTCGCCGGGTTCCTGCGCCGGGAGCCGGTGCGCCTCTCCACGTGTGTGACGTCGGACCTCGAGGTGCCGTCAGAAGCAGAGCTCGTGATCGAGGGGGTGATCGACCCCCGGGAGCCTCTCGTGATGGAGGGCCCGTTCGGCGACCACACGGGGTTCTATTCGCTGGCCGACCTGTATCCGCGCGTCCAGATCACGGCGGTCACCCACCGCAAGGATCCTATCTGGCCGCACACGATCGTGGGCCGTCCTCCCATGGAGGACTTCTGGCTCGGTCACGCCACCGAACGGATCTTCCTGCCCCTGCTCAAGCTGACGCTTCCCGAAGTGGTGGACATGCACATGCCAGCCGAGGGAATTTTTCACAACCTGGTGTTCGTGAGCATCGACAAGCAGTACCCGGGGCAGGCATACAAGGTGATGAATGGACTTTGGGGGCAGGGGCTGATGTCGCTCGCCAAGGTGATCGTCGTGGTGGACAAGGACGTGAACGTGCGCGACCCGAAGGAAGCGTGGTGGGTGGCGTTGAATCACATCGATCCGGAGCGGGACGTCCGGTTTTCCATGGGGCCGATCGACGTGCTCGATCACGCGAGCCGGGAATTCACGTACGGGTCGAAGATGGGGATCGACGGGACGCGGAAATGGAAGGAAGAGGGATTCCACCGCGAATGGCCTGACCCCATCGTCATGGACGCGGCCACCAAGGCGAAGGTGGACGCCATGTGGAGGGAGCTTGGCATCTCCATCCCGTGAGGGGCAGACCCTGGGCGGCGATTCGCTGATCGTCCGCTACGCGAACTTCGTCAGGCTCCCCCACACCGTCTTTGCGCTGCCGTTCGCCCTGATCGGCGCCGTCGCGGCGTCATGGACGAGCCCCGTCACCTGGCGTCAGGTGGTGCTGGTTGTGATCGCCTTCACGGCGGCGCGGTTCGTGGCGATGGGGTTCAACCGGATCGCCGACCGCGATCTGGACGCGAAGAACCCGCGGACTCGGGGCCGTGACATCCCGCAGGGCAGGATCAGCGTGGCCGAGGCGTGGGTGTCCGTGACTCTCGCCGCGCTGGTCTTTGAAGCTTCCGCCTGGGCCCTGAATTCCTTGTGCTTCGCGCTTTCGCCCATCGCGCTCCTCGCCATCACCGGCTACAGCTACACCAAGCGCTTCACCTGGTCTTCGCACCTCTGGCTCGGGCTGGCCGACGCCATCTCCGGGCCGGCGGGCTACCTCGCTATCACGGGGCGGTGGAGCGAGCCCTGGTGGGTGCTGCCGGTGCTGGCGCTCGTGGTGACCGCGTGGGTGGG
Organism: Gemmatimonadales bacterium; assembly: GCA_035279865.1. Lineage (GTDB taxonomy): Bacteria > Gemmatimonadota > Gemmatimonadetes > Gemmatimonadales > GWC2-71-9 > 40CM-2-70-7. The sequence goes on from DATEGY010000293.1 coordinate 5,003, forward strand.
GGGATTCGACATCTTTTACGCCCTGCAGGACGAGGAATTCGACCGCCAGGCAGGGCTCCATTCGGCGGTGGTCCGGTTCGGCGCGGGCCCGGCGATCTTCCTCGCCAAGACGCTGCACGGGCTCGCCATTCTTGCCCTCGTCGCCTTCGGCGTCGGAGCCGGGTTCCACCTGCCGTTCTTTATCGGGGTAGGGATCGGGGCGGCGCTGATCGCCTGGGAGCACCAACTGGTGAAGCCGGGGGACCTCTCGAAGCTCAATGCGGCGTTCTTCACCATGAACGGGATCATCTCGATCACGGTGTTTCTGGGAGCGCTGGTGGATAGAGTGCTATGAAGAACAAACAAAAGGCGTGGGGACGTGGGGGAGCGGGACACTCCGCTGAGAAGCGGAAGCCAGCTGATCGTCGGAGAGTCCCACATTCCCACCCCCCCACGCCTTTGCGTCATCCGGTCCGGAGCCCCACTCCCAACCGGAGAGGGAAGTAGTGGACCGTCTGCCCGTCACCCTCGCCATCACGGGCGCCTCGGGCGCGCCCTATGCGGTCCGGCTGCTCCAGGTCCTCGCGACGAACCATGTCCCAACGTGGCTGCTCATTTCCACGCATGGCTGGCGCTTGCTCGAGGAAGAGTGCGGCGTCAAGGACGACCGGGAGCTGACCAAGGCGACGGGCGGTGACTGGTCGACGGTCAAGGTCTTCGACGACAAGGACCGCGGCGCGTGGCCGGCCTCCGGATCAGTGAAGAGCGCCGGGATGGTCATCTGCCCGTGCTCGATGGGGACGGTGGCGGCGGTGGCGCACGGCACCAGCCGGTCCCTGATCGAGCGTTCGGCGGACGTGGCCCTCAAGGAGCGCCGGCCGTTGATCCTGGTGCCGCGGGAAACCCCTCTGTCACTCGTTCATCTCCGGAATCTCACGCTCGCCACCGAGGCGGGCGCGCTGGTGCTTCCCGCCGCCCCCGGGTTTTATCACCGGCCTGAGAAGGTGAGTGATCTGGTGGATTTCATCGTCCAGCGGATCGTCGATCATTTGCACCTGGAGATTCAGCTGGCGCCGAGGTGGGGTGGATGAGGCTGGGGATTATTTCGGATACGCACAACCTGCTGCGCCCAGAAGTGCTCGAAGTCTTTTCGCAGGTCGATCATATCCTGCATGGCGGCGACGTCGGGGATGCCCGCATCCTGATCGAGCTGGAGGCCGTCGCCCCCGTGACGGCGGTGTTCGGCAACACCGACGGCTTTGAGATGCGGAGCCGGCTCCCGAAGGTGGCGCAGATCCAGCTCGACGGCTTCGACATCGTGGTGACCCATGGCGACCAGCTCGGCCATCCCACTCCCAAACTTCTGCACGAGGCGTTCCCGAAGGCCGAGATCATCGTGTTCGGGCACACACACACGCCGGTGCTCGAGCTGGTGGACAAGACGGTGACGGTGATGAATCCGGGGAGTGCGGGGCCGAAGCGATTTGATCGACCGGCGCCGTCGGTGGGGATCATGGAGCTCGAGCCGGGGATTCCGCCCCGGGCGAGGATTGTGCCGCTGATCGGATGAAGGATCGGCAGGTCTTCGTAGCCGAGGTAGGGGACCCCGTCAGCATCTTCCCGGCACAAGGAATGCCCGAGCGGCGAGTGCTTCACAGAGCTGGTCGACAGCCACGAACCGCGCGTCCACGCGTTTACGGGCCTCAGCCCAACGCTGGTAGAACCTCGCAAAGACCTGTTGCGAACGCGCATCTGGAAGCGGCACGGTCAACCCCTCGAGACGCTCTTTGGTGAGGTGGGCGATCGTCGCCTGCGATGTCGACTGGCTCAGTGCTCCCCGTTGCGCTAGCGCAAAGAGACACTCCTGGAGGTACTCTACCCGTAGTCGCTTGCCGATTGGGCGCACCCGGTGCAGGGCCTTCTGAAAGGAGCACCGGGCCAGCTGTCCTTCCCAAATGGCACAGCGCCCGACCTCACCACCCTCACAGATCATCAGGTCCCCGGGTCGCAGGTCGAACTTGGTGAGTTCGTCGCTCGTGTAATCCATCTTCAGCAGGGAGCGGAGATCGAACCGTCGCCATTGAACGTTCGCGTTCCGAAGATAGGGGACGGGGTCAGATCCGCCCCTGGCTTTGTCGGAGAGCATCTTGCCTAACTGAACAGTGGCGATATCGGCGATAGTGACTTCCTCCCACCCCTTCTCGTTTCTCACGGGGTCCCCGAACATCTCGAGGAACGCCGAGCGCAGGAACTCGTCCAACAGTCGCAGGCTCTCCTGCCGCTTCCGTCGAATCCCGTCCGCCCTGTCGAGCATTGCTGCAATCCGTTCCTGTTCCGCTGGGGCAGGCAGGGGAACTCGGAGATCTCGAACGATGGTAGCTGAAATGTTCTGTTGAGTCACTCCCCGCGCCTGTGATGCTAGTCTCGGCCGAATGTGGTCCAACCAACGTTTGAGGTAGTCTGATCGCAGAGGGGCTGCGTCTTTCACTTGGATACCGAGTATGGCTTGGTTCGCACTAAGGGGCACCCCAGCCACGGCAGTCTTGCCGACGGACCCGTACATCGCGAGGAGAATGGTGCCCGGCGGGAATAGCCGCTTCCGAATGGCCGATAGCCCAACTTCGGTCAGGGTTTCCTCGGTTGATGTTACGATCCCATCGCTGGTGTTCAGATCGCCAATCTTCGCCCATGGTATAGCGCCACCGTAATACTCAGAGCGCCCCCTGCGAGGCGTGCCGCCACTGCCAATGTCACAGAGGTCTGCCAGCTTCGCGATCTTCATGTCGGGAGCTGCGCTTCAAGGGTTGCTAGGTCCTGAGCTATCTCGACCTCGATAGTGCGTAGACGCGCTATGATTCTCTCTGGAGGCTCACTCGGTGACTCCTCCTTGCCTCGAACGCTATACCGATTGATCGACAGGTCGTACTTGTTCTCCCGAATCTCCTCGACCGGCACGAAGAAGGCCTTGGCCGTCCTGTCGGTATCCCGTCCAGCATCCCGCCCCCGCCACCGCGCAATCACGTCCGGGATGTCGTTCTCGGCTACCTTCTCCCGCTTGTCGTCCAGGGACCAGCCATCCGCCTGCATGTCGTAGTACCACACCTGCTCGGTCCGGCCCCCCTTTGCGAAGATCAGCACCGCGGTGCTCACCCCGGCATAGGGGCGGAATACGCCGGCCGGCATCTTCACGACCCCCTGCAGCTCGCACTCCTCGACCAGGATCTTCCGCAGGTCGCGGTGCGCGTTGCTCGAGCCGAAAAGCACGCCGTCCGGCACGATCA
>DATEGY010000294.1:0-3118 GCA_035279865.1 Gemmatimonadales bacterium
CACCGTGGCACCCACGGGGGTGTTGGGACACTTGTCGATCCCGTCGGGCACGCCGTCCTTGTCGGTGTCGATGGGACAGCCGGTCGCATCCACCGTCGCGCCCACCGGGGTATTGGCGCACTTGTCGATCCCGTCGGGCACGCCGTCCTTGTCGGAGTCGATGGGGCAGCCCGCCTTGTCCACCACGGCACCCGCCGGTGTGTTGGGACACTTGTCGTACTTGTCGGCGACGCCGTCTCCATCCGAGTCCTTGAGGTGGACCGGAGTGCCCGCCTGGAAGAACGACAGGCCCAGCGAAGCGACGAAATGGAATGCGGAGCTCCCGAACGTCGAATTGGACGACGGCACGTAGATCTCGCGCCCCTCGGCGCGAATGGCGACGTGCGGGTTCAGGAAGATCCTGGCACCGAGGGCGCCATGAGGGCCCCCGTCCGAGAACCGGTAGGGTGCCGAGCCCCCGAAATCCTGACGGGTGTAGCCGGCGGCACCGTAGAACGTCAGCGCACTCGAGGCGGGAACATTAAGGATCAGGGAGCCGCCGCCGAAGATCGGCGACACCTCCGACGGTGACCCCGCCGGAGTCTGCGGGGCTTCGAGGAGCGCCTCGATCTCCAGCTCGAAATTCGGCGTGATGAGGTACCCGATGCGGGCGCCGCCGCCGATCGTGTTCTTGAGGCGGAAGGCCTGATCGTACCGGGTGAAGGACCCGAAAAAGCTCGCCTCGAATCGCGTAGGTGTTTCAGTGGGACCCGTACTGGCGGGATGGGCGGGACTTGGGGCCGGGCTCTGCGCCCGGACCGAGCCCCAGGCCCACACCAGCAGCAAACCAGTCAGCGTCCGAGCTCGACGGCTCACGGCCCCTCCCAGGGTCATTCGCGCTCTACGCTAATAAGCGCGGTCAGAATCCCCAAACGGCCGCCCGCCGGAGCCGGCTCGTCAAGTCCATGCCACCCAGCACGAGCCCGTGGTACGACCCGTCGCCGGCCCGCCAGGTGACTCCCGTGGGGTCCACCAGGACCCCTCCGCCCGCCCCGGAAATGGTATTCCCGGCGGCCGGGTGGAACGTGCCCAGGCTGTCCCCGGCCGACATGGCCGCTACCGTTTCATTGGGACAAGCCACGCCGCCGTCGCACAGACCACCCACCAGCAGGACGGCGGTGCCGACCGGGAGGACGGCAAACTGCGACCGCCCCAGCGGGAGTACACCGGGGCCCCCCGTCCAGGCCGAGCCCAGGAAGAATCCCGAGACCAGACTGAGTGTGGCGGTGTCGCTCGTCACCAATCTGCTGGGCGTCGCGTCCAGCCCGCCCCCGGGATCGGCGACGTCGGCGATCCCGCCGAACGCTAAAGCGCGGTCGTCGAGCACCACGCCGCCGCCATAGGCTCTCGGACTCGAGAGCGATGGAGCGGTGAACCACCCGTCGATGCGGCCATCGAGTCCCACCCGGCCGACGTACACCCCCGACTGCGGCTGGCCCGCCGAGTCCACACCACCGAAGACGTAGATTCGGCCCCGCCGGAACACGGCGATGGCGCCCGCGACCGGAGCCGGCAACGGCTCCACCGGAAAGAAACGGCTGGTCACCCGGGTCTGGGATACCGCCGCGATGTACACCGCGGCCTGGGCATTCTTCGCGGTATCCATGCCGCCGATCACGATCAGCTCGGTGGACGGGAACCGTGAGTTGAACGGCGTGGCGGCGACGGCGCTCGCAAACGCGAGCCGGACCGGCAGGCTGTGATTGCTGTCGGCGAACACGGTGTCGCGCTGGCGGACCCAGGACCCGATGGAGGCGTTGCTCTGCACCGTCGCGACGTAGACGCCGGAGTCCGGCTGAATCGCGGAGTCACCGCCGATCACTTCGGCGCCACCGGCGGCGTACAGCGTCGTCGCGATCCCGCTCCCCGACGGATATTCGGCCGCCGCGAGCGCGACCCCCACCGGCGAGCGCGGGAAACCGGTGCGCCCCTGCCAGGTGAAGCCCGCGGTGTCGAACGACACTCGCGGCACGACATAGACGTTGGTGGAGAGCGAGTGCCCCGCGTCCGTGCGCACGGTGAGGGTACCGGTAGTAGCGGTGGCGGGGACGACGACCCGGATGGCTTCGTCACCCCAGCCGGCGGTATCGCTCGCGGCGTTCACGGTGCCTCCACCGGCCGCGGCGAACGTGATGCGCCCGGTGCCGGTGTCGCGTCCGAATCCGAAGCCTTCGATGACCGTGGTCTGACCCGCGGTGAGAATCGGCTGGATGGCGCCGTCTACGTAGTCGATGCGGGGAACCGGTGGCCCCGGCTCGGTGGCGCCGGTGCAGGCCCCCAGTCCCGCGAGCACGGCCCCCGCGACGAGGAGGGCAAGCCTACGACCGGGCGTTCTCTCCCCGGACGAAGCGGACCGCTCGCGTGAGGTTCTCGGCGAGCGAAGACAGCTGTGTGGCTCCCTGGGCGAGGTCTTCAATCGCTCTGAGCTGTTCGGCCGCCGCGGCGGCGACCGCCTCCGTTTCCTGCGTGGATGACTGCGCTCCGGCGTGTCCCTGGCGCAGACCCTCGACGACCCGGCCCGCCGTGTCGGCGTTGGCGCGCGCCACCTCGCCCACCCGAAGCCCCGCCTTGGCGGTGGCGCCGGCGGATTCGCTGATCCGGTCGAGGTCTTGTACCCAGCTGGTGGAACTTTGCACCACGTCGGCCAGATCGGCCCGGATCCGCTCCAGGAGCTGGGCGGCCCGGTCCAGCGCCCGGCGCGTCTCCTGCACGGCTTTCGACACGTTCCGCGCTTCCCGGGCGCTCGCCTCGGCGAGCTTGTGCACCTCGTCGGCCACCACCGCAAAGCCCCGGCCATGCTGGCCCGCCCGCGCGGCTTCGATGGTGGCGTTCAGCGCCAGCAGGTTGGTCTGGTTCGCGACGAACCCGATCGTCTCCGAGAATTTCTCCACCTCGGTCGCCACATCCCGGAGCCGCCGGACCTCCGCGGCGCTTTCATCCGCCGTCGTCGCCAGGGTCGAGAGCCGCTGCACCGCGCCCTGGGTGGCGGCGCGGACGCGCTCGGTGCTCTGCTGCATCTGGGCGCCGGCGTTCCGCGTCGCTTCGCCGGCGCCGGCGACGTCGGCCGCGCCGCGGCGAA
>DATEGY010000295.1:0-13211 GCA_035279865.1 Gemmatimonadales bacterium
GTCGAAGTTGCGCGTGGCGTTCGGACGAAAGCTGGAAGGGGTGGACTTCAAGGCCATCGACGACAAGCCGGTGCACTACTTCTTCCTGATCGTCGCTCCCCCGCTCGAGGTCTCCAACCAGTATCTCCCCGTGCTCGGCAAAATCGCCCAGTTCGCGAAGGAGCCGGATGTTCCGGAGCGACTGGCGAAGCTCAACTCGCCGGCGGAGTTCCTGCAGCTGCTCGAAGAAAAGAAGATCTGAAGAACTAGAATTGCGGATTTGGGATTTCGGATTGCGGATTCGCCGACGCGGGATCAGAGCGTCCAATCCGCAATCGCCAATCCGCAATCCGCAATTCAGTTACTCCCACTCTATCGTCGCCGGCGGCTTCGAGCTGACGTCGTAGGCCACCCGGTTCACCCCCCGCACCTCGTTGATCACCCGACTCGAGATCCTGGCCAGCGTGTCATACGGAAACGGAAACCAGTCCGCCGTCATCCCGTCGCGACTGGTCACGGCGCGCAACGCCACCACGTGGTCATAGGTCCGGCCGTCTCCCATGACGCCCACCGACTTTACCGGAAGCAGCACGGCGAAGGCCTGCCAGATCTGATCGTACAGTCCGGCGGCCCGGATTTCCTCGATGTAGATCGCGTCGACCTTCCGGAGTATCGCCAGCCGGTCTTCCGAGACGGGCCCCAGCACCCGGATGGCGAGCCCCGGGCCCGGAAATGGATGCCGTCCCACGATCTCCTCCGGGAGCCCCAGCTCCCGGCCCACCTGCCGCACCTCGTCCTTGAAGAGCTCCCGCAGCGGCTCGATCAGCTTCCAGGGCAGATCGGGCCGCAGGCCGCCGACGTTGTGATGCGTCTTGATGGTGACCGAGGGCCCGCCCTTCGGAGACGACGACTCGATCACGTCGGGATATAGGGTTCCTTGCACCAGGAAGCCCACGTCCCCGGAGACGTGCTTCGCGGCGTCCTCGAACACATCGATGAACGTGTGACCGATGCGCCGGCGCTTCTCCTCCGGGTCCTCGACACCCGCCAGCTCCTTCAGGAACCGCGCACTCGCATCCACGACGCGCAGGTCGATCCCCAGGTGCTTCCGGAACGTCTGCTCCACCTGCTGCCGCTCGTTCTCCCGCAGCAGGCCGTGGTCCACGAAGATGCAGGTCAGGCGGTCCCCGATGGCGTGATGCACCAGCGCCGCCGCCACCGCCGAATCGACCCCACCCGAGAGCCCGCAGATGGCCCGCTTCGTGGGCCCGACAGTCGCCCGGATCTTGGCCACTTCCTGCTCGATATAGTGGCCCGCCGTCCAGTCCGGCGTGCACTTGCAGATGCCGAACAGGAAGTTGTGGATGATCTCCCCGCCCCGGACCGTGTGCGCCACCTCCGGGTGGAACAGCACGCCCATCACCGGCTTTCGCTCGTGGGCGAGGCCCGCGATCGGAGCATTGACGGACGAGGCGATGACCCGGAAGCCCGGCGGGGGGACCTCGATGCGGTCCGAATGGCTCGCCCACACGGTGATCGTCCGGCCCGCCTCGAATCCCTGGAAAATCCCTTCCGCCACCTTCACCGTGACGTCGGCCCGGCCATACTCCTGCTCGGGCGAGGCGACGACTGTGCCGCCCCCGATGTGCGCGACCAGCTGGAGACCATAACAGATGGCGAGAATCGGAATGCCGAGATCGAGAATGCCGGGATCGGCACCGGGCGCCCCGGGGGCGAAGACCGAGGCCGGTCCGCCGGAAAAGATGATCCCCTGTGCCCCGAACCCCTTCACGAACGCCAGGTCCCGCCCCCGGTCTCCCGGATGAATCTCGCAGTAGACGTGCGCTTCGCGGATCCGCCGGGCGATCAGCTGGGTGAATTGCGAGCCGTAGTCGAGAATCAGGATCTTGTTCACGAGTGGTACCAGTCTCTCGGTTCCAGCACTTCGCCCCGGAACAGGTCTTCGATCGTCTCTCGTTCCCGCGCCACGTAGTACTTGTCCCCATCCACCAGCACTTCGGGTGGACGCGGTCGGGCGTTGTAAGTCGAGCTCATGACGAATCCGTAAGCACCGGTACCGAGCACCGCGAGCACATCGCCGGAACGGACGGCGGGCAGTTTCCGATCGAGGGCCAGAAAATCGCCGCTTTCGCAGATCGGGCCCACGATGTTGACCGCCCGTTCACCCTTTCCAGCATCCGCGAGGGGAATGATCTCATGGTAGGCGTTGTAGTGGCTGGGGCGGACGAAGTCGGTCATGCCGGCGTCCACGATGACGTAGTCCTTGCCGCCCGCGTGCTTCTGGTACAGGACGCGCGTGAGCAGCAGTCCCGCGTTGGCCACCAGGAACCGGCCCGGCTCGCAGTGGAGCGTGAGTCCGGCCGCGCGAATGGGCGGCGCCACCGCGTCGACCCAGTCTTTGAGCGCGGGGACCTTTTCCTCGTGGTACCGCACCCCCAGGCCGCCGCCCACGTCCACACTCTCGATGGTCGTGACCCCGGCGGCCCGCACCGCGGCGACGAGCTCCAGCAGTTTGACGGTGCCGCGGCGATAAGGATCGACGTCGGTGATCTGCGACCCGATGTGCATCGCCAGGCCCTTCAGCGTGAGCCTCGGCTCCGCCTTGATCCGCCGGGCCACCGTCACCACTTCATCGAACGGCACGCCAAACTTCGCCGTCTTGTCCCCGGTCTTGGTGTACGGATGAGTGTCGGTCTGGACGTCGGGATTGACGCGGATGCCGACGCCGGCCGGCCTGCCGGTGCGCACGGTGGCCGCGATCACCGCATCGAGCTCCGACGGCGACTCGATGTTGATCTGGCCGACGCAGGACGTGATGGCCGCATCGATCTCGTCGGCGGTCTTCCCCACCCCGGAGAACACGATCATCTCGGGCGGGAACCCGGCCCGCAAGGCGCGCTCCAGCTCGCCGGCCGACACGATGTCCGCACCGGCGCCGAGTCCTTTGAGCACCCGGAGGACGGCGAGGGAACCGTTGGCTTTGATGGCGTAGCAGATCCGGTGCGGCGCGCCGGCGCCCCGGAGGGCATCCTCCAGCGCGTGGTACTGAGCACGGATCAGATTGGCGCCGTACACGTAGGTGGGAGTGCCCACGCGCCGGGCGACGGCGGACAGGAGCGCGGGGTCGAGGCCTAGTATGCCTGCGCCCACACCGCCTCCGCCGCGCTCGGCTTCCCGCACCACATGCAGGTCCGTGGCTTTTCCGGTGACTGAAACTCGGGGTCCGGCAGCACCCGGATCGTGGCGGCCGTCTCGGTCTTGATCTCCGCTTCGCAATCCCCCGAGCCGCAGAATCCGCCGTAGGCGAACCCACCGGTCCCGTTCATGAACTCAAGGAACTTCGTCTTGGTCACGCCCCGGATGGAGTTGGCCTCCCGCCGGCGCAACGCATCCTCGAACAGCTCGCTCTGGATTTCGTCCAGCAGCTTGGGCACGGCCGTCGTCAGATCGTTCATTGACAGGGGGGCCTTTCCGCCGGTCGCAGACTTCACCCGGCGCGCAGCCATCACCTGCCCGGCCGCGACATCCCGCGGCCCGACTTCGAGACGCAGCGGTACGCCCTTCGCTTCCCAATCGAAGTACTTGGCGCCCGGCTTCATGTCCCGGAGGTCCAGCTCAACCCGAATTCCGGCCTTGGCCAGCGCGTCTTTGACCTGAGCGCCGACCCCTGACACCTGAGCCTTGTCTTCGTCGCTCTTCCAGATCGGCACGATCGCAACCTGGATCGGGGCCAGGCGTGGGGGCGCGACCAGTCCGTTGTCGTCCGAATGCGTCATGATGAGTCCACCGATCATCCGCGTGGACACCCCCCACGACGTATTCCAGACGAAGTCGAGCCCGCCCGCCGCCGTCTGATATTGCACATTGAAGGCGCGCGCAAAATTCTGCCCCAGATTGTGGGACGTCCCGGCCTGCAGCGCCTTGTTGTCCTGCATCAAGGCTTCGACGGCATAGGTGCGGAGCGCGCCGGCGAATTTCTCACTTTCGGTCTTGCGCCCCGTGAGCACCGGCATCGCCACCCACTCTTCCTGGAACTTCCGGTACACCCCGAGCATCTGGCGCGCCTCGGCCTCCGCGTCCGCCTCGGTGGCATGGGCGGTATGCCCCTCCTGCCACAGGAACTCCGTGGTACGGAGGAACAGGCGGGTGCGAAGCTCCCAGCGGACGATGTTGCACCACTGATTCATCAAGAGCGGCAGATCCCGATAGCTCTGGATCCACTTGGCGAACATCGCGTAGATGATCGTCTCGGACGTAGGCCGCACCACCAGGGGCTCTTCGAGTTCGGAGGCTGGATCGGGCTCCACGGCCTCGGCGCCGGCTTTGCCCGTCGCCTTGAGCCGGGTGTGCGTGACCACCGCGACTTCCTTCGCGAAGCCCTCGACGTGCTCGGCCTCTTTGGCGAGGAAACTCTGCGGTATGAAGAGCGGGAAGTAGGCGTTCTGGTGTCCCGTGGCCTTGAACATGTCGTCCAGGGCGCGCTGCATCAGCTCCCAGATCCGGTAGCCGAGGGGACGGATGACCATGCAGCCACGCACGGGTGAGTAGTCGGCGAGCTGCGCCTGCATGATCACATCGTTGTACCACTCGCTGAAATCCTTGGCGCGTGGCGTAATCTTCTCCGCTTGGGCCATTACTGGAATAATCCGTTTCGTATCGAGGTCAGGGGCACCTTGGTCTCCGTGCCCGCGTTCAGGTCCCGCACCACACCCACACCGGCACTCCGCTCATCGGGTCCGAGGATGACCGCGCGGGCCGCGCCTCGCGCGGCCGCGAGCTCGAGCTGTTTCCGGATGTTCCCCTGCTTCAGCGCGTACTCCACACCAAACCCCTGATCCCGAAGTTGATGTGCCAGCTCGAGCACGATCGGCAGGTCCTCACCGGCAATTGCCACCAGGAAAACTTGGACTGCTCCCTGCCCGACTGCGCCTTTCTGACGCTCTTTCAGGAGCTCCCCGAGCACGACGTCGCCCATGCCAAAGCCGAGCGCCGGCAGATCGACCCCCCCCAGAGCCTTCAAGAGGCCGTCATACCTTCCGCCACCACAAATCGCCCGCAGCGTCCGTCCGGTATCGAACAGCTCGAATACCGTGCCCGTGTAGTAGGCAAGCCCGCGGACGATGGTCAGGTCCACCGTCACGAAGTCTCCCAGCCCCATGGCCGCGAGCGCGCTCAATGACTGCTCCAGCGGCTCCCCAGCCTCGGCGCCCCCTCGCACCTTCCCGAGCGCGTCCTTGACGGCGTGCCAGTCCCGAAGCGCCGCCACCTCAAACACTCTTCCCACTTCCCGCTTCCCCACTCCCGCCTCTTCCAGCTTCCTCGACAGCACGTCCATCGGGTCCCGCTCAGCCTTGTCGATGGCGGCAAACGCGGCGGGTAGCTGGGCTTCGGTCAGACCATTCCCCAGGAGGAGGGCCTTGAGCACCCGGCGGTCCGAAATCCGGGCCTGGACCTCCTTCGCGGAGAGGCCGAAGGCCCGCATGATGTCGATCGCCGCGGCGATCAGCTCGGCGTCCGCCAGGGGGCCCGGCTCGCCGATCAGGTCCATATTCAGTTGGAAGTGCTCTCGAAGCCGGCCCCGCTGCTGCCGTTCGTACCGGAACAGCTGGGGGATCGAAAACCAGCGAATGGGCTTCTTCAGTGCCTGGGCCCTGGCCCCCACCATCCGGGCCAAGGTCGGGGTCATCTCGGGCCGCAACGCGACGTCGCGCTCGCCTTTGTCCCGGAAGTTGTAGAGCTGGCCGACGATCTCTTCCCCGCTCTTCTGGGTGTACAGCTCGAGGGGCTCCAGGGGAGGGCCATCGTACTCCTCGAAGCCGTAACGCGCCGCTACCCCCCGCCAGGTGGCGAAGATGTGGTTACGGAGCGCGAGTTCTTCAGGGTAGAAATCACGGAAGCCGGGAAGTGCTTTCCCTTGCATCACAACAATTTAGCCGACCGGCGCAAACCCCGGCAAGGCGAGGAGGGCGTCGCCGACCGTGTGAAAAGACCCGGTCACCAGCGTCGTCGCGGCACCCTCCTGGACCATCTCGAGCGCGCGGACAAAGTCCGGCTCGAACACGACCGGCTGACCGATCACACGTTCGTCCGCCCACCCCGCCAGGTCGCGGGCCAGCCACCGCTGGTGGTTCGGCACCGTCGGTGCCACCGTCAGCACCAGCCGGTCCACCGCCGGGAGAATCCGCTCCAGCATGGGCCGCCACTCCTTGTCGTTCCTGATCCCGACCAGGGCGTGAAGGGGGCGCCTCGGCCGTGCCTCGTCGAGTGCGGCCACGAGGATCTCCACGCCGTCCGGATTGTGCGCCACATCGAAGATCCAGCTGCCCCGAACCTCGAACCGGCCGGGAATGAACGCCTCGGCAAACGAGGCGGGAATCCCGGTACCCGGAAGCCCGAAGGGCGCGGGGAGGGCACCGAGTGCGGCACGAGCCACGGCGGCATTCTGGGCCTGGTGAGGGCCGCGAAGTCCAAGCGATTGCGGATTGCGGATTGCGGATTGCGGAATAGCGATAATCGGCTTCGCCCCTCGGCGTTCCGCCTCATCCCTCAGAACCTTGAGGATCGCGGGGTCCTGCTCCCCGGTGACGAACGGCACCCCGGGCTTGGCGATGCCGGCTTTTTCCTTCGCGATGCTGGTGAGATCGGGTCCCAGATAGTCCGTATGCTCCAGGGCGATCTTGGTCACCACACTGGCGAGGGGGGTGATCACGTTCGTGGCATCCAGCCGGCCACCCAGCCCGACCTCCACCACCGCGATGTCGACTTGACGGGCCGCAAAGTCGGCGAAGGCGATGGCGGTCAGGCACTCGAAGAAGCTGGCCTCCAGGCGCTCGATGTGCGGTTTGAGGGCCTCCGTCCATTGCGCGAAGGCGTCCTCGGTGATCGGGACACCGTCCACCAGGACGCGCTCGGTGGCGGAGACCAGGTGCGGAGAGGTGTAGAGCCCGACTTTGAAGCCGCGAGCCCTGAGGTCGGCTGTCAGGAAGGCGCAGGTGCTCCCCTTCCCATTCGTGCCGCCCACGTGGATCGCCGGGTAGTGGCGCTCAGGGTGCCCCAGGACGTCCAACAGCCCCTCGGTAGGTCCGAGGCTCCACTTAATGCGGCCGGCTTGTCGGGAGAAGAGATACGAAGTGGCTTCAACGAACTTCAGTCTGCGGCCTCCGCCGGGCGCCGGCCGGCCATATGCCGAAGGAGCTGGGCCGTGGTCTCCCGGAGCTCGCCCCGCGGCACCACGGAGTCCACCATGCCGTGGTCCAGCAGGAATTCCGCCGTCTGGAACCCCTCCGGAAGATCCTGTCCGATGGTCTGCTTGATGACCCGGGGACCCGCGAATCCGATCACCGCTCCGGGTTCCGCCAACACCACATCCCCCTGCATGGCATACGAAGCCGACACCCCGCCGGTGGTCGGGTTCGTGAGGATCGAGACGTAGGGGATCCGCCTGGCGGCCAGCTCGGCCAGCACCACCGAGGTCTTGGCCAGCTGCATGAGGGAGAGCACCCCCTCCTGCATCCGAGCCCCGCCGGAGGCCGAGACGAGGATGAGGGGAACCCGCTTGTCGATGGAGCGGCGGGTGAGCCGGGCAATCTTCTCCCCGACCACCGCCCCCATGGAGCCCCCCATGAACGCGAAATCCATCACGCCCAGGTTGATAGCGATCCCCTCCAGACGGGCAAAACCCGTCCGGATGGCGTCCAACGGGCCCGCCTTCTTGACCGACGCTTCCAGTCGATTCGCGTAGTTCTCGAATTTCAGGGGGTCGGCGGACTTGAGCTTGGTCTCCGTCTCATGCCACGACCCCTCGTCTACCAGGAGGTCGATGTATTCCTGAGCCGGGATCCGCCGGTGATGGCCGCAGTTGGGACAGACGTTCAAGGCGCGGAGGAACTTGTCCTTGATGTCGATGTGCCCGCACTCCTCGCACTTCTCCCAGGCATCGGGAGGGATTTCGAGCTTGATACGCTCGGAAGTGCGGGGTTTGCGTTCCTTCTTAAACCAGGCCATTCACGCCCAGGGCAAATAGGAAGCGGACAAAGTAGGAGACCCCCTCCGCCAACGCCAGCCCTGAGCCCCTAACCTATTGTCCTGGACTGATATACCCAGACTGACGCGATTCGTACGCCACCCGGAGGCAAATACCGACCGCGAGGAAACAGGTCAACAGGAAGGACCCGCCGTAGGAAAAGAACGGGAGGGGGATACCGGTGATGGGCAGGAGATTCACCGTCATCCCGACGTTCTCGATCACGTGGGTGAACAGCATCCCCGCGATGCCGAGCACGCAGAGGCTGGTGAAGGGGTCCGTGGCCCTCCGGGCGATCCGGACGAGGGTCAGGAGGAGCCAGATGAAGAGTGCCAGGGCGACGAGCACCCCGATGAATCCAAGCTCCTCCCCGACCACCGAGAATATGAAGTCCGTGTGCTGCGCCGGCAGGAAGGCCAGGCGTTTCTGGGTGCCCAGCGTGAACCCCTTCCCCAGGAGGCCGCCAGACCCGATCGCGACCTTGGACTGGATCACGTGCCAACCGGTAGCGCGGGGATCGACATCGGGATTCAGGAACACCAGCAGGCGGTTCTGTTGGTAGGGCGCCAGATGCCGCCAGAACGGCAGGGCGATCACGCCCATCGCGATATTCCCGAGCATCACGGCCAGCCCTTCCCACACGTAGGGCCGCCAGAGCAGGAGCAAGCCGAAGAGCAGGACGATCCACGCTCCCCAGGCGACGGTCGAAAACGCGAGGATCAGACCGATGGCGGGCGACCCCAGCATGACCAGGAGTGACACCTTGGTTCCGGACCACGCGAGCATCGCGAAAAAGATGGCGATGAACACGATGGCGCTCCCCAGGTCGGGCTGGAGCACCACCAGCAGGAAGGGCAGCCCCAGGATCAGGCACGGCACCACCAGCTCCCGAAGCGTAGCTGGAGGCTCTTTCCGGTCCGCCAGCCACCGTCCCAGCATCAGGATCACGGCCAGCTTGGCCAGCTCCGCCGGCTGACCGAGCCGCACTCCCCCGATGGCGATCCAGGATTTCTCGCTCGCCGCCGTCCCCGCGCCCCGGCCGATCACCAGTGTCAGCATCAGGATGAAGGCCACGATGCCGTACACGTAGGGCGTCGCCCACTCGAGCAGCCGGGGCGAGAGCCGGAAGGTGAAGGCGGAGGCCCCGAAGCCCAGCACGAGCCACAGGATCTGCTTGTGCCAGATCGTGGTGGCGACCGTCGGGACGTCGGTCTGCCCCGCCGAGTAGAGCGTGGCGAGACCGTAGGCCGAGAGGAGAAGCGTGACCGTGACGAGCGACCGGTCGAGCCCCTGGACTCTACCGGCCATGTTTGGTCGAATCGAGCTTCACACCCGAATCGGGCTTGGTCGTCGTATCGAATGGAGTAGGCTCAGCCCCCGGCGGCAGGGTCCGCACTTCGTGGGGCGCCGAGTCGGCCGGGAGCCGGAACGTGGCGTTGTTGGCGAGCGTGGAATCGACGCCCAGGTACCGGGCAATCACCCGGGTGACGAGGGGCGCGACATAGGGGCCCTCGCGCGCGAACTCGATGATCGCCCCTACCACGATCTGCGGTTTGTCGGCGGGCGCGAATGCGATGAACCACCCGTGATTCGGACCGTGCGGGTTCTGGGCGGTGCCCGTCTTGCCGGCGATCGTGATGTCCCCGAGGCGGGCGGCGCGCGCGGTGCCCCCTTCCTGCAGTACGCCGATCATCGCCTTCCGCAGACCATTGATCTGATCCTCGGAGAGTCCCAGATCCTCGGTGGGTGTCGGTTGGGGACTGACGACATAGGGTGCCCGCGACTTGCCGTCACTCGCCAGCATTTGATACAGGCGGACCATGTCGATCAGGCTCTGGGCGTTCTCCCCCTGCCCGATGGCGAGGTTCAGCGTGACTGCCGACGTCCAGTGACGGGGACCGTAAAGGCGGTCGTAGTACTCCGTGCCGCTGGGGAACTCGGGGGTGATCTCCCCCGGCAGATCGATCCCGGTCCGGGACCGGAAGCCGAGCGCGTTCACGTCCTCGAGCAGTGACGTGAGTCCGAGCTTCAGGCCCAGCTGGTAGAAGTAGACGTCGCAGCTTTGCGCGATCGCCTGCGACAGCGTGAGGTCCCCGTGGCCCCGCGGCTCCCAGCACCGGAAGTACCGGTTGCCGTATTGCAGGCCGCCGGTACACGGGATGGGCATCCGGGTGTTCATCGTCACGACCCCCCGCCTGAGTCCGATGGAGGCGACCAGCAGCTTCCAGGTGGAGCCGGGGGGATACCGTGCCTGGATGGCCCGATCGAAGAACGGATTGGCGGGGTTGTCGTTCAGTTTTTTCCAGGTGTCCGGGTCGATACCGCCGACGAACGCGTTCGGGTCGTAGCCGGGTGCGCTGTACAGGGCCAGCACCTCGCCGGTGTTCGGGTTCATCGCGATCAGGGCGCCCCGCTGGCCCGGCGGGAACACCTTCGACACGTACCGCTGGAGATCGAGGTCGATGGTGGTGCGGATGGTGGCGCCGGCGACGGGAGCGAGCGTGGGAGCGGCCCCGACTTCACGGACCACGCGCCCCACGGCACTCACCTCGACGAACCGCTGGCCATCCTGCCCGCGCAGGGAGTCATCGTACTCCCGCTCGAGCCCGTTCTTGCCGACCAGCGCTCCGAGCCGGAGTCCCGCGTACCGGGACGAGTTCCGTTCGTCTTCCGTCACCTCGCCGACGGTGCCGAGCAGATGGGCGGCGACCCCCGAGTCCGGGTAGTAGCGCCGCGGCTCCGCCTGAATGAACAGCCCGGGAATGTTGAGCCGCCGTTCTTCGAGCTTCGCGACCAAGTCCGGGTCGGCGTTCGCCAGCACCAGCGCGGGCTGGTAGGGGGCACGCTCGAATCGCTGGAGCACGCGGTCGATCGCGTCGGAATCGAGGTCCGCGAGGGGGGCAATCTGGAGCAGCCGGTTGCGCAGCTTCGCCGTGTCGTCCGGCAGGAGCGAAATCGTGTATCCCGGAATGTTGTCCGCCAGGACCTTGCCGTTGCGATCCAGAATCAGGCCGCGCGGCGCCGGGAGGATGATTTCCTTGAGGCGGTTCGTCTCCGATTGCAGGCGGTAGCGGCTGTACCCCAGGATCTGCGTACGGAAAAACGCGACGATCAGGACGGCGAAAGCGAGCAGCACGATCCAGCGGACCAGCCGGTACCGGCGGTCGAGGGCAAAGGGATGAAACGGCGCGCTCATGCGTCAGTGAACCTGACCGACAGCCACCGGCCCAGCACGAGCAGTACCAGGACGCCGGCGAGCGCGGTGGACAGGCTCTGCAGGGTCGACCAGCCCAGGAGCTGCCAGGCGAGCGGAGCGCCTTTCAGCTCCCCGGACGCGAGCGCCACGATCAGGTTCCGGATCCAGGTCCCGCCGAAAAAGATGCAGCCATTCACGAACAGGTTCTCGGCGAAAAACACGGCCTTGGCCCAGGACGAGAGATAGCCGACCAGCGTGTGCGCCAGCGCGTTGGCCCCGAAGGACGCCGGGCTCATGGCGTCGCGGATGATCCCCACCAGGAAGCCCGCCGCCGACGACGGCCCCGGGGCCGCGCGAATCGTGTACATGAGCACCGCGAGGAGCAGGAAGTCGGGGGCGACCCGCTCGTCGCCGAGCTTGGTGCGGACCGAGAAGTGCAGGAGCACCAGTCCGGCGAGCACGAACCAGAACCGGTATTTGTCGGTGCGCCTCACGGGCTCTTGGCCTCGGCCTGGAAGAGGTCCCGAAGATTGCCGCCGCCCGCCGTCGCTCCCGTGATGATCATCACGTGCGTCACGGACGCCGGGTGCACCGCGGGGCGGATCAAGTACGTCCGCTCCCAGTGCTCGTTGTCCACCCCCTGCCCCATCACCGTCCCGAGGGGAATGCCGCGGGGAATGACGCCGCCCAGGCCGGACGAAACGATGAGCGTGCTCTCCGGCACGACCGAACGGTACGGCACGCCCTGAAGCTCGAGCATCCAGATGCCCGGGCCTTCCGAGCCGTGTGGCGCCACGATGCCGTATACGCTGCCGTCCGCCGCCATGGCCGCGGCCCGGAACTCCGGGTGCGCCCACGTGGCCACGACGCTGGTCTTCTCATCCACCGCGGACACCACGCCCACCAGTCCCTCGGGACTCACCACGGCATCGAGCGTCTTCACGCCGTCGCGCCTCCCCGCCGATACGAGAAACGTCAGGGGATCGGTCGGTACCGATTCGTGCAGGACCTCGGCCGGGACGTAGCCGGTTTGCAGCCTGGCCCCGAGCCCGAGCAACGTGCGCAGGCGCGCGTTTTCACTGCGAAGCTCGGGCAGGAACGTGGCGGCGAGCATGGCGGAGTCGCGCTGCGAGGTAACGGCCTCGACGTGGGCCTTCGAGCTCTTCAGCGTTTCGGTTTCTTCCTGCAGGGTCAAGAACGGAGCGAGGATGGTCTGGCGGAGGGCCTGGCTGAACGGACGGCGCCAGGAGTCGGGCACGCTCATCGCGGTGATGGACAGGGCGAGGCAGCCCAGGAACACGAACGTGTCGGCCCGCGATCCGTAGCGTTCCGCCTCGATCGTCATCCCCGCCTCAGGTGGTCAGGACGTTGCGGTATTTCTCCGGATCGTCCAGGATCCGGCCCGTCCCGCGCACCACGCAGGTCATCGGATCCTCGTCCAGGTGAATGGGCAGTCCGGTTTCCTGCTGGAGGAGGACGTCGAGGCCGCGGATGAGGGCTCCGCCGCCGGTCATGACGATGCCGCGGTCCACGATGTCCGAGGCGAGCTCCGGCGGGGTGATTTCCAGCGCCCGCCGCACCGCATCGACGATCTGCTGGATCGGCTCCTGCACCGCTTCCCGCACTTCGCTCGAATGGACGCGCACGATCTTCGGAATGCCGGAGACGAGGTCGCGACCCTTCACTTCCATCTCGCGCTCTTCACCGACCGGCGCCGCCGAACCGATCTGAATCTTGATCTGCTCGGCCGTGGGCTCACCGATGAGGAGGTTGTAGTTCTTGCGCATGAACTGGACGATGGCCTGGTCCAGCTCGTCTCCCCCGGTACGGATCGACGTGTCCGACACAATGCCGGAAAGCGCGATCACCGCGATCTCCGTCGTGCCGCCTCCGATGTCGATGACCATGTTGCCGGTTGGGGTCTCGACCGGGAGACCAACCCCGATGGCGGCGGCCATGGGCTCGGCCACCATGTAGACCTCTTTCGCCCCC
>DATEGY010000296.1:0-11239 GCA_035279865.1 Gemmatimonadales bacterium
GACCCCCGCGTCGTTCGAGCCCGTGCTCGACTACGTCGTCGTGAAGGTGCCGCGCTTTGCGTTCGAGAAGTTCCCCCGCGCCGATTTCCATCTCACCACCCAGATGAAGTCGGTGGGTGAAGCGATGGCTATCGGCCGCACGTTCAAAGAGGCGTTCCAGAAGGGCCTCCGTGCACTCGAAACCGGCCGGCCCGGGTGGGGCCTCGGCGCCACCCTCGCCGACGACCGGTTGACCGGCGAAACCCCGGAGGACCTTCGGGTGGCGCTGCGTGTCCCGACGCCGGAGCGGGTCTACCAGATCAAGCGCGCGCTCCTGGCCGGACTCACGGTGCCCGACATCGCCGCCGCATCGGGGATCGATCCCTGGTTCCTCCATCAGTTCGCGGAGCTGATCGCCGCGGAGCGGGCGTACACCGTCGGACCCGCCCCCGACGCTGCGCTCCTCCGCCGCATGAAGCGGATGGGATTTTCGGACCGCCAGCTCGGGCAGCTCCGGGGCGAGACCGAGACCGCGGTGCGGGAGCGGCGCTGGGCCCTCGACATTCACCCCGTCTACAAGACGGTGGACACCTGCGCGGGCGAGTTCCCGTCCAGCACGCCGTATCTCTATTCCTCGTACGACCACGAGAACGAGTCCGAGCCCCTCGGGGAGCAGGGCATCGTCATCCTGGGCTCGGGTCCGAACCGGATCGGCCAGGGAGTGGAGTTCGATTACTGCTGCGTCCGCGCCGGGCTCGCGTTCCGCGAGCTGGGCTACCAGACCATCATGATCAACTCGAACCCGGAGACGGTCTCCACCGACTTCGACATCTCGGACAAGCTGTACTTCGAGCCGCTGACGTTCGAAGACGTGATCGAGATCGTCCGGTGGGAGCAGCCCAAGGGAGTCGTGGTGCAGCTCGGCGGTCAGACGCCGCTGCGGCTCACCAAACCCCTCGAGGCAGCCGGGGTCCCCATCCTGGGCACCTCGCCCGATGCGATCGACATCGCCGAAGACCGGGAGCGCTTCGACGCCCTGGCCCGCCGGCTCGGCGTGACCCAGCCGGCCAACGGCATGGCCCGGTCCGTGGACGAAGCGGTCAAGGTCGCGGAGCGAATCGGTTTCCCCGTCCTGATCCGGCCCTCCTATGTCCTGGGCGGCCGGGCCATGGAAATCGTCTATGACGAGGGGTCACTGCGGCAGTTCTTCGAAGTGGCGGCGCGGGTGGCTCCGGAACATCCGGTCCTGATCGACCGCTTCTTAGAGGATGCCTTCGAGGCGGACGTGGACGCCATCGCGGACGGCCGGCGGGTGGTGGTCGGCGGGGTGATGCAGCACATCGAGGACGCCGGGGTCCATTCGGGAGATTCGGCCTGTGTGATGCCGCCGTACCTGGTGGGGGACCGGCAGGTGGCCGAGATGCGCCGGCACACCAAGGCGTTTGCGGAGGCCCTCGGCGTCGTGGGCCTGATCAACGTCCAGTATGCCGTGAAGGACGGCACGGTCTATGTGCTGGAAGTGAACCCCCGGGCCTCCCGGACCATCCCGTTTGTCAGCAAGGCGACCGGGGTATCCCTGGCCAAGCTCGCCGCGGCCGTGATGGTGGGGCATGGACTGGACGAATTGGGGGTCCCCGATGAGCTTCCCCTCCCCGGAGTGGCCGTGAAGGAGGCGGTATTCCCCTTCACCAAGCTCCCCGGGGTGGATAGCGTGCTGGGCCCGGAGATGCGCTCCACCGGGGAGGCCATGGGCTTCGCCGACAGCTTCGGCATGGCCTTCGCGAAAGCGCAGATCGCGGCCGACTCGGGGTTGCCGCTGGACGGGGCGATCTTCGTGACGGTCAATGATTCGGACAAGCCCACGGTGCTTCCGATCGTGCGGCGGTTCCACGAGCTGGGGTTCCGGATTCTGGCGACCGCCGGAACCCAGGCGTATTTGCGGGCCCGGGGCGTGCCCGCGGAGTCGGTGCGCAAGGTACACGAGGGACGGCCCAACGCGATCGATCTCCTCGTGTCCGGCGAAATCCAGCTCCTGATCAATACGCCGCTGGGGAAGTTCACACAGCAAGACGACTACGCGATCCGCCGTGCCGCGTTGGTGCATCGGATCCCGTACACCACCACGATGTCCGCGGCCAGCGCCGCGTGCGACGCGATCATCGCACTACGCAGCCGGACCGGCAGCGTGAGGAGCTTACAAGCATGGCATCCAAAACCCCTCGTCGGAAACCTGCCGCTTCGGGCGGCAAAGCCGCTCGCCCCAAGCCCCGGAGTTCCGGTAAGAGCGTAGCGAAGCCGGCCGCCGCGGCGAAGCCGGTCAAGGCGCCGCCGGCTCCTCCCCAGCCTCCCAAGGCCAAGTTCCGGGGCCGGCTGCTGGAGCAGGAGCCGCTCGCCCGGTATACGACCTACCGCATCGGCGGGCCGGCCAAGTATCTGCTGTTCCCGGCCGACGTCGAGGACGTTCAACGGGGCCTCGAGATGGCTCAAAGCCGCAATCTGCCCTGGGTCGTTCTGGGCCTCGGCTCGAATGTCCTGGTGAAGGACTCCGGCTTCCCGGGTCTCGTGATCCGCATGGGCAAGGGCCTGGACCGGTTCGAGATGAAGGGTGCCACCGCCATCGTGGGGGCGGGGATGCCCACGCCCATCCTCGCGCGCCGCACCGCCGAGGCGGGTTTCGTCGGGGTCGAGCGCTTCGTCGGAATTCCCGGCGCGGTCGGGGGCGGCATCTACATGAACGCCGGCTGCCATGGCGCCGAGTTTTCCGAAGTGGTCACCGAGATCACCGTGATGGATGCCAAGGGCAAGATCAAGCAGATCGGCCGCAAGCAGATCTCCTTCAAGTACCGCGCGTCGAATCTCGGTCCGGTCATCGTGCTCGAGGCCAAGCTGGTGCTCGGCGAGGAATCGCCGGCCAAACTGAAGGAGCTGCAGAGCCGGCTCTTCCGGTGGCGGAAGGCGGGGACGCCGTACGATCAGCCCTGCTGCGGGTCCGTGTTCAAGAACCCGAGCCTGACGCGCACGGCGGGCATGCTCATCGACGAGGCGGGTCTGAAGGGCCACCAGGTGGGAGGCGCGCAGGTCTCCACCATGCACGCCAACTATTTCGTCAATCTGGGGACGGCGACGGCCGCGGACGTGCAGAAGCTGATGGAGCACGTGCGGAAGACGGTGCAGAAGAAGACCGGAGTCGAGCTCGAGCCGGAAGTGCGGGTCATCGGCTGATGGCGGACTTCTACGTCCACCCGTCCAGCTTCCTCGACGAAGGCGCCGTCGTCGGCGCCGGCACCAAGATCTGGCATTTCTGTCACGTGATGAAGGGCGCGGTGATCGGCGAGCGCTCGAGCCTCGGCCAGAACGTCGTGGTGATGCCGGGCACCACGATCGGCAACAACGTGAAGATCCAGAACAACGTGTCGATCTACGAGGGCGTGCACCTCGAGGACGACGTGTTCTGCGGGCCGTCGTGCGTGTTCACCAACGTGCTCAACCCGCGGAGCCACGTGTCCCGGAAGCACGAGTACCGGCAGACGCTGGTGCGGCGGGGCGCCTCGATCGGCGCGAACGCCACGATCGTCTGCGGTACCACCCTCGGCGAGTACGCCTTCATCGGTGCGGGCGCCGTGGTGACGTCGGATGTGCCGGCCTACGGCCTGATGGTGGGCGTACCGGCCCGGCGCGTGGGCTGGATGTGCCAGTGCGGTGAGCGCCTGACCGTATCGGGGGGTGTCGCCCGGTGCGCCGCGTGTGGCGCCGAGTATGCCGAGTCGGGCGGGACCCTCCGTAATACCAAGCCGCCACTTTGAGCCTCTGGAGAATCTTGTGAACGTACCGATGCTGGACCTGGTGGCCCAGTACCAGACCATAAAGAAGGAAACGCTCGCCGCCGTCCACGAGGTGATCGAGGCCCAGCAGTTCATCATGGGCCCGGCCATCGGGAAGCTCGAGGCCGAGGTCGCCGCACTCTCACACGCGAAGTACGGCATCGGGTGCGCGAGCGGAACGGACGCGCTGCTCCTGCCCCTCAAGGCGCTGGATCTGAAGCCCGGGGATGAAGTCATCACCACGCCGTTCACGTTCTTCGCCACCGCCGGGACCATCCATAACGCGGGCGGTACGCCGGTCTTCGTGGACATCGATGCCGACACGTTCAACATCGATCCGGCCGCCATCGAGGCCGCCTTGACGCCGCGGACGCGGGCCATCATGCCGGTGCACCTCTACGGACAGATGGCACCCCTGGAGCGGATCCTCGCCATCGCCGCCAAGAAGGGGATTCCGGTCGTCGAGGATGCGGCGCAGGCCATCGGGGCGCGCCGGAAGATCGCCGGCGAGTGGCGGACGGCCGGCGAGCTGGGGTGGGCCACCGGCTATTCGTTCTTCCCCAGCAAGAATCTGGGCGCCTGGGGTGACGGCGGGATGATCGTCACGTCGGACGAGAAGGGTGCAGAACGGCTCAAGAAGCTCCGGTTGCACGGCGGCGCCAAACAGTACCACCACGAAGAAGTCGGCACGAACTCGCGGCTCGACACGCTGCAGGCGGCGCTCCTCCTCGCCAAGCTCCCCCATCTGGCGGGCTGGTCCGCCAAGCGGCGGGAGCACGCGGCCTGGTACAGCAAGGCGTTCGCCGGCCTCGGCGCCGTGCGCGCGCCGGTCGTGGACCCCGCGAACGAGCACATCTTCCATCAGTACACCCTGCGCGTCGAGCGCCGTGACGGGCTGCAGACCCATCTGAAGGAACAGGGGATCGGGCACGCGGTGTACTATCCCATTCCGCTCCATCTCCAGCCCTGCTTCGCGCATCTCAAATACGCGGCCGGCCGCCTGCCGCGGGCGGAGCGTGCGGCGCACGAGGTGATCTCGCTGCCCATCTATCCGGAGCTGACGGACGCGCAGAAGCAGGCCGTCGTCGATGCGGTGAAGAGCTTCTACCGGTGAGCCGGCTGAAAATCGGCGTGATCGGCGCCGGCGCCTGGGGACGGAACCACGTCCGCACGGTCGCCGGCCTGGCCGATGGGGAGCTGGCGGCCGTGTGCGACACGAGCGATGCCACGCGGCAGAAGCTCTCGCGCCAGTATCCCTCGACCCTCGTCACCGGGGACGTGGATGCTCTGCTGAAAGCCTGCGAAGCGGTGGTCATCGCCGCGCCCGCCAAGATCCACGCCGACCTGGCTCTGCGCGCGATCGAGGCAGGGAAGCCCTGTCTGGTCGAGAAGCCGTTCGCCCTGTCCGTGGCGGACGCGCAACGGGTGGCTGAGGCGGCCGTAGCACGGAAGGTGCCCGTACTGGCAGGACACCTCCTCGTCTATCACGCCGCGGTCGAACGCCTGAAAGCGATGGTGCGGGGCGGGGACCTCGGCAGGATCTATTATCTATACGGCCTCAGGGTCAACCTCGGCCAGGTCCGGGCGGACGAAAACGCGCTCTGGAGCTTCGGTCCCCACGACGTCTCCGTGGCCCTGGAAGTGCTAGGGGAAGCACCCGTGCGCGTGGCCGCGCAGGGCCATTGCTATCTCCAGCCGCACGTGGAGGACGTGGTCTTCCTGACCATGGAGTTCGCGAGCGGCGTCCTGGCGCACGTCCAGCTGTCGTGGCTCGACCCTCACAAGGAGCGAAAGTTGACGGTGGTCGGCGCGTCCAAGATGGCGGTCTTCGATGACATGGAAGCCCGCGAGAAGCTTCGCATCTACGACAAGGGCGTGGAGCGTCCGCCCGAGTATGCGTCGTTCGGCGAAAGCCTGTCCATCCGTGAGGGCGATATTTTCATTCCCCGTCTGCCCAACATCGAGCCGCTGGCGGCGGAGCTGTCCCATTTTGTACGCGTGGCGCGTGGCGCGGAGGCGCCGCGGGCCGGCGTCAAGGAAGGAGTCCAGGTGGTGCAGGTACTCGAGGCCGCATCCCGTTCGCTGACGGCCGGCGGCGCGCCGGTAACGCTGTGAGCCCCGCCCCCGCTCCGTCGGGAACGCCCGCGGATGGATTGATCGCGAAGGCACGGGACCGGAGCGCCGTCTTCGGAATCGTCGGGCTGGGCTACGTGGGCCTGCCGCTCGCCATGGAGCTGGTGCGGGCGGGGTACCGGGTCGTCGGGTTCGACGTCAACCAGCGGACCGTGGACGGCCTCAACACCGGCAAGTCGCACATCCAGGATGTGCCGACCCAGGCGGTGGCCGATGCGGTGAAGGCCAAGAAGTTCTCCGCCACCACCGATCTGTCCCGCATGGGCGAGCCGGACGCGATTTCGATCTGCGTGCCCACGCCGCTTTCCAAAACGAAGGACCCGGACGTCAGCTACGTCCTCGCGGCCACGGAGTCCGTCAAGAAGACGCTCCGGAAGGGACAGCTGATCATTCTCGAGTCGACCACCTACCCGGGCACGACCCGGGAGCTGATGTTGCCGGCGCTCGAATCCACCGGCATGAAGGTCGGCGTCGACTTCTTCCTCGCGTTCTCCCCTGAACGCGTGGATCCCGGCAATCCGAAGTACAACACGCGCAACACGCCGAAGGTCGTGGGCGGCATCACCGACCACTGCCGGGCGGCCACCGTCGCGCTGTATCAACCTGCCATCGACACGCTCGTACCGGTGTCGAATCCCGAGGCGGCGGAGCTGGTGAAGATCCTCGAGAACACCTTCCGTTCGGTGAATATCGGGCTCGCCAACGAGATGGCCATCGTCTGCGACAAGCTGGGCGTGGATGTGTGGGAGGTGATCGAAGCGGCGTCCACCAAGCCATTCGGGTTCATGAAATTCACCCCGGGCCCCGGCGTGGGCGGGCACTGCATCCCCCTCGACCCCCACTACCTCGCCTGGAAGATGCGGACCCTCAACTACAAGACCCGCTTCATCGAGCTGGCCGGCGAGTTGAACGCCGAAATGCCCGAGTACTGGGTCACCAAAGTCGCGAACGGGCTCAACGATCAGGGCAAGGCGGTGCGGGGGAGCAAGGTCCTGGTCGTGGGCGTCGCCTATAAGAAGGATATCGACGACATTCGCGAGAGCCCGGCGCTGGACGTCATCAAGCTGCTGGAGCAGCGGGGCGCGCAGGTGTCGTACCACGACCCGCACATCGCGAGCCTTCACGAAGACAAGCTCGACCTCAAGTCGGTGCCGCTGACCGCCGACGCCCTGAAACAGGCGGATTGCGTCATCATCGTCACGGACCATTCCGCGGTGGACTACCACCTCGTGGCCAAATCGGCCCGGCTCGTGGTCGACACCCGTCATGTCCTGCCCCGCGGGAGCCGCGGGTGAGAGTCGGCGTCGTCGGCACAGGATACGTGGGCCTGGTGGTCGGCGCGTGCCTCGCGGAAACCGGGAACGACGTCGTCTGCGCGGACGTCGACGCCCGGAAGGTCGACGGCCTGAAGCGGAATCAGCTGCCGATCTATGAGCCGGGGCTCCAGCCCCTGGTGGAGCGGAATCAGAAGGACGGGCGGCTGTCCTTCACCACCGACGTGGCGGGAGCGGTCGAGCAATCCGACATCATCTTCATCGCCGTCGGGACGCCGCCCGACGAAGACGGCTCGGCGGACCTCCAGCATGTCCTGGCCGTCGCCCGTACCATCGGGCAGCACATGAACCGGTCCAAGATCGTGATCACCAAGAGCACGGTCCCGGTGGGCACGGCGGAAAAGGTGCGCGGGGAGATCCAGAAGCACACGCAGACGCCGTTCCACGTCTGCTCCAATCCGGAGTTCCTGAAGGAAGGGGCGGCCGTCGACGACTTCATGAAGCCCGACCGCGTAGTGGTCGGCGTCGACGCCGACGAAACCGCCCGGGCCCTCGAGGAGCTCTACGCGCCGTTCGTGCGGACGGGCAACCCGCTCATCTTCATGGACATCCCGTCGGCCGAAATGACCAAGTACGCCGCGAATGCCATGCTGGCGACGCGGATCTCGTTCATGAATCAAGTCGCGCGGCTGTGTGAAGCGGTCGGCGCCGATGTCTCGCTGGTCCGCAAGGGGATCGGGAGCGACCGGCGGATCGGTCCCGCCTTCCTGTTTCCAGGCCCGGGGTACGGCGGGTCGTGCTTCCCGAAGGACGTGAAGGCCCTCATCAAGACCGGCGATGACCGCGGCGTGTCCCTCGACGTCCTCAAGGCCGTCGAGGCCGCGAACGACCGCCAGAAGCTCATCCTTTTCGACAAGCTGACCCGGCACTTCCCGGACGGCCTGAAGGGGAAGACCGTCGCCATCTGGGGTCTGGCGTTCAAAGCCGAGACCGACGACGTGCGCGAGAGCCCCGCGCTGGTCCTCGCCGAGGCGCTCCTCGAAGCCGGCGTGAAGGTCCAGGTCCACGATCCCGAGGCCATGGAGACGGCGAAGATGCAGCTGGGGAACCGCGTGACGTACGCGCCGAATGCCTACGCCGCGCTGGAGGGCGCCACGGCGCTCGCCATCGTGACCGAGTGGCGCGAGTACCGCAATCCCGACTTCACCAAGATGAAGGGCCTGATGCGGCAGGCGCTGATCGTGGACGGACGGAATCTCTACGAGCCGGGCCGGCTGGCCGACCTCGGGTTTACGTACGACAGCCTCGGCCGCCGCCTGGCATGCGCCTCCTCGTAACCGGCGCGGCGGGGTTCCTCGGCTCCCACCTGTCCGACGCGCTGATCGCGCGGGGGCACCAGGTGGTGGGGATGGACAACTTCATTACCGGTAATCGTGCGAACATCGCTCACCTGGCCGGCCAACCGGCCTGGCAGTTCATCGAGCACGACGTCACGACGTTCATCAAGCTCGACGGACCCCTGAACGGCATCCTGCACTTCGCCAGTCCCGCGAGTCCCATCGACTATCTCGAGCTGCCCAT
Source organism: Gemmatimonadales bacterium (assembly GCA_035279865.1). Taxonomy (GTDB): domain Bacteria; phylum Gemmatimonadota; class Gemmatimonadetes; order Gemmatimonadales; family GWC2-71-9; genus 40CM-2-70-7. The sequence goes on from DATEGY010000296.1 coordinate 8,789, forward strand.
CCAGACCCTGAAGGTCGGATCGCTCGGTACCCACAATGCGCTGGGGCTGGCCAAGGCGAAGGGCGCGCGCTTTTTCCTCGCGTCCACGTCCGAAGTCTACGGCGACCCCCTGCTGCATCCGCAGCCGGAGAGCTACTGGGGGAACGTGAACCCCATCGGGCCGCGCGGGGTGTACGACGAAGCCAAGCGCTTCGGTGAAGCCATGACGATGGCGTACCATCGCACGCACCAGGTGGATACGCGCATCGTCCGGATCTTCAATACGTATGGCCCGCGGATGCGCCCGCACGACGGCCGTGTCGTCTCCAACTTCATCGTCCAGGCACTTGCCGGAGAGCCCCTCACGGTCTACGGCCACGGCGACCAGACCCGCTCGTTCTGTTATGTGGACGATCTGATCGAAGGCATCATCCGGCTGTTCGAGCGGGGCGGCGACGCCCCCGTCAACGTCGGGAATCCGATTGAGTTCACCGTCCGGCAGCTCGCGGAGCGGGTGATCGCGCTGACCAGGAGCAAGAGTCCCATCGTCGAGCGGCCCCTGCCCACGGACGATCCCAAGGTCCGCAAACCCGACATCACCCGGGCCAAGGCATTGCTGGACTGGGAGCCCAAGATCCCGCTCGATGAAGGGCTGCGCCGCACCATCGCGTACTTCCAGGGTCTCACGCAGAAGTGACCGCCCGGTGGGTCGTCACCGGCGCCGCGGGGTTCATCGGGTCCCACGTGTGCGACCGGCTGGTGGGTCGCGGGGACGCGGTGATCGGGATCGACAATTTCGATTCCCTGTATTCCCGGACCATCAAGGAACAGAACCTCGCGGGCGTGGCCAAGGCGCCGGGGTTCCGCCTGCTCGAGCTCGACTGCGGGACCGCCGCGATTCCCTGGGATGGGGTGACCGGAGTGCTGCACTTCGCGGCGAAGCCGGGCGTGCGCCCGTCCCTGGAGAATCCCGGGGCCTATGTCACAGCGAACGTCACCGCGACGGCCCAGGTGCTGGACGGAGCCCGGCGCGCCGGCCTCACCCGGGTGGTGCTCGCGTCATCGTCCTCGGTCTACGGAAACGGCACCCCGGCGCCCTTTCGCGAAGATGCGATGGCCGACACCCCCATCTCGCCCTATGCGGCCAGCAAGCGGGGGGCGGAGCTCGTCGCCCGGGCGTTCGCGCACCTGTACGGCATGCGGATCGCCTGTCTCCGGTTTTTTACGGTGTACGGACCGCGCCAGCGCCCCGACCTGGCGATCCACCGGTTCACCCGGGCCCTGGCCACCGGCGCCGCCATACGGATGTTCGGCGACGGATCGACCGAGCGGGACTATACATTCATATCGGATGTGGTGGATGGGACCCTGGCCGCGCTGGACTGGACCGGCCGCCCGGGCGCGGCGGAGGCCCGGGTGTTCAACCTCGGCGGCGGAGAGCGGGTGCGGCTCGACCGGCTGATCGCGCTGATCGGAGGAGCCCTGGGGGTCACGCCACGCATCGAGCGGGCGCCGGCGCAACCCGGCGACGTGGACCTGACCGCCGCCGATCTGTCCCGGTCGGCCGCGGAGCTGGGGTACCGGCCCCGGGTGGCGATCGAGGATGGCATCCGGCAGTTCGTGACCTGGTATGAGGGAGCCTATGGACGCCAGTCCTGAGCATCTGGTCAATCAGGCGCGGGAGCGGTTTCAGCTGGGCGACTACTACGGCACCATCCATCTCATCGAGGATGTGGTCGCCACGGGCCGCGCGTTCGCCGACGCGCACCATCTCCTGGGGCTCTCCTACTCGCTGGTGGGTCAGCACGACAAGGCCCTGGAAGAGCTGGACGAGGCCCTGGAGCTCAACCCCCGGTATGTGGAAGCCCTGGTGCACCGGGCGCTTGTGCTGAACCAGCTGGGCCGCGAAGACGAGGCCGACGCCGCGTTACGGCGGGCGGGACAGGTGGGCAGCGATGCACAGCGCGGGTTCGCCGGGCACGTCGCGGCGAAGCTTGCCAACCACCACGCCAGCCTCGGCGATGCCTACGTCGAGGCCGGCGGGCTGGGGGAGGGGATCCAGCAATACCAGGCGGCGCTGGCCCTGGGACCCGGTTTCCATGATTTGAGGTATAAGCTCGGGCGGTTGTTCCTGGAGGCGGGCCGGGTGCTCGAAGCACGGGAGCAGTTTGAAGTGATCGTCCGCGACCGGCCCAACTTTCTGGACGCCTCGGCCATGCTCGGCCTGGCGTGCTACCTGTCGGGGGACGGCCTCACCGCCCGCCGGGTGTGGGAGGACCTCCGTGACCGCCGGCCGGAGGACCCGCGCGTCGAAGCCTATCTCGGCATGCTCGACCGCGGGGAAGAGCACCCGCCCGTCGCCAAGAAGGCGGAAGCGGTCCGGACCAGGAAGAAGAAAAAATCGTGAAGCGGGTGGGAGTCGTCCTTCTGGTAGCCGCACTGGCCTGCGCGCGGAGCGCGGCGGACCATGAG
>DATEGY010000297.1:0-2858 GCA_035279865.1 Gemmatimonadales bacterium
GACCGCGGTGGCAATCACGGTCTGCACATCGCCCACATTGAGACCGTGCCGCGCGGCGGCGGCGCGGTCGATGTCGATGTCCAGGTAGTAGCCCGAGACGGCCCGCTCGGCGAAGGCGCTGCGGGTACCGGGTACTCCCTGCACCGCGTGCTCGATCGCCTTGCCCAGCCGCTCAAGCTCCGACAAATCGGGGCCGAACACCTTGACCCCCACGGGAGTCCTGATCCCGGTGGCCAGCATATCGATCCGCCCCTTGATCGGCATGGTCCACGCGTTGGTGATGCCCGGCAACCGGACGGCTGAGTCCATCTCGGCCACCAGCCGGTCGTAGGTCATACCCGTTCGCCATTCGCTCTCGGGCTTGAGGCTGATGGTGGTCTCGAACATGTCGAGACCCGCGGGATCGGTGGCGGTTCCTGCTCGACCAGCCTTGCCCCACACGTGCTCGACTTCGGGAAAGCCCTTCAGCACGGCGTCCTGGCTGCGGAGGATCTCGCGGGCCCGGGCCACGCTGGCCCCCGGCAGTGTGGTCGGCATGAAGAGGATCGTGCCCTCGTTCAGCGGCGGCATGAACTCGCTGCCGATCCCCTTCCACGGAATCCAGGTGACGACCAGCACGGCGAGGGCGGCCCAGATCACCGGTCCCCGGTGCCGGTACACCGCCTCGATGACCGGGCGGTACAGGCGGACCAGGGCGCGGTTGACCGGATTGGCCCGCTCGCGCCAGAGCGTGCCGCGCACAAACAGCCCCATCGCTACCGGCACCAGCGTCAGGGAGAGGAGGCTGGCCGCGGCCATGCTGAAGGTCTTGGTGAAGGCCAGCGGCTTGAACAGCCGGCCTTCCTGTCCTTCGAGCGTGAAGACCGGCAGGAAGGAGACGGTGATGATCAGCAGCGAGAAGAAGAGTGCGGGACCGACCTCCCGGGCGGCGGCTACGACGATCTCCCACCGCTCGCCCGCCGTGAGCCTCGACGTATCCAGCCTGTCGCCCCCGTCACCGCGGGCGTCCAGGGCCCGCTCGAATTGCTTGTGCATGTTCTCGATCATCACGATCGCCGCGTCGATCATCGCCCCGATGGCGATCGCGATCCCGCCCAGCGACATGATGTCGGCCCCGACCCCCAGCGCCCGCATCGCGATGAAGGCCATCAGAATCCCCACGGGAAGGGTGAGGATCGCCACCAGCGCCGACCGCGCATGCAGCAGGAACACCAGGCATACGAGGGCGACGATCAGGCTTTCCTCGAGCAGTTTGCCCTTCAGGTTGTCGATGGCGCGGAGGATCAGGTCGCTCCGGTCATAGACCGGCGTGATGACGATGCCGGGCGGGAGGCCGGTCCGGATCTCATCGAGCTTGTGGCGAATGCTGCGGATGGTCGTCAATGCATTCTCGCCGAAGCGCATGACCACGATGCCTCCGACCGCGTCTCCCCGGCCGTCCAGCTCGGCAATGCCGCGGCGGACCGCGGGGCCGACCGTCACCCGCCCCAGCTCCGCCACCCGGACCGGCGTGGCGCTGGCAGCGGCCTCGACCACGACATTCTCGATGTCGTCGATGGACTTGAGGTAGCCGAGGCCGCGCACCATGTATTCGCGCTCGGAGAGCTCGACCACCATGGCACCGACGTCCGAGTTGGCGGCCTGGATGGCGGACATCACGCGAGTGATCGGGACGTCATAGGCCAGAAGGCGGGCGGGGTCCAGGTCCACCTGGTACTGCTTCTCGAAGCCGCCCACCGAGGCCACCTCGGCGACGCCGGGTACCGCTGTGAGGGCGTAGCGCAGATACCAGTCCTGCAGGCTCCGCAGCTCGGCCAGGGTACGGGTGCCCGTCGTGTCTTCGATCGAGTACTGAAAGATCCATCCCAGCCCGGTGGCATCAGGCCCCAGCGTGGGCGCCACTCCTGCGGGCAGCCGGCCACGGATCCCGTTCAGGTATTCCATCACCCGTGAGCGGGCCCAGTAGAGGTCGGTCCCGTCCTCGAAAATCACGTACACGAACGAGACCCCGAAGAAGGAGTATCCCCGGACCGTGCGCGCGCCCGGCACCTTGAGCATCTCGGCCGCGATCGGGTACGTGACCTGATCCTCGACGATGCGCGGGGCCTGCTCGTTGTATTCGGCCTGGACGATGACCTGGACATCGCTCAGGTCCGGGAGCGCCTCGAGGGGCGTGCGCCGGACTGCTATGATGCCGGCCGCCACCGACGCCACGGTCCCCAGCACCACCAGGAACCGGTTGGCCACCGACCAGGAGATGATCTTGCGAAGCACGGCCGTCACCGTGGCGTGGCTGCGGGAGCGGTCATTCCGGGCATGGCGTTCATGTCCATCCCGGGCATCGAGTCGCCAGGCGGGTGGGATTCCACCGATTCCAGCACCGGCTTGCCCGGACGCTGGGGAGGGGTGGTGATCTCCATCCCCGGCATGTTCGCCATGCCGCCGAGGGCGGAGCCCAGGTTCGATTCCGCATCGACCAGGAAAGTCGCCGAGGCCACCACCGTCTCTCCGGCTACGAGCCCACCCAGGATCTCGATCCGGTCATCGGAGACGCGGCCCGGGGTCACTTCGCGGGGAATGAGCGACCCGCCCTGGTCGCGGACGAAGGCGAGGCTGCGCTTGCCGGTCATCAGCACCGCGGAGCGCGGTACGCTGAGGACGGCCGGCGTGGTCGCGGTGAAGACGAACGTCGCGTACATCCCCGGCATCAGGCGGAGATCGGGATTGGCCAGCTCGACACGGACCCGCGCGGTTCGGGTCTCGAGATTGAGAGTCGGGTAGATGTACGTGATCCGTCCCTCGCGCTTCTCGCCGGGGAGGGCGGTGAATTCCGCGGTCACCAGCTGTCCGAGGTGGAC
>DATEGY010000298.1:0-4449 GCA_035279865.1 Gemmatimonadales bacterium
CCCGCACCACCCCTTCCCGCGCCCGAAGCTCAGCACGGAGAGGTTGCCCCAGCCGCCCACCGGGCGGTCCCGCCAGGACGCCCCGTGACCCTGCGCGGCATCTTCGATGGCCACGCCGCCCGCCGACTCAACTTCTTTCGCGAGGGTATCCCACGGGACCGGAATTCCGTACAGCGGTGCGATCACCACGACGCGGGCTCCCGCCGCCACCAGCCGGCGCAGCGAATCGGGATCCGGGGCGAGCGTCGCAGGGTCGAGGTCGTAGAGCGCCACCTGCACATCCGCGCCGACGGCCGCCGATACCAGGTCGTAACACTGAAACGCGGGGAGCCCCACGATACCACCCACCCGCCGGTGCGCGACGCTGATCGCCGTCTGGAGGGCCTGCGTCCCGCTCCCGAAGAGGACCGCGCGGGGTGCGGCATACCGTTTCGCCAATTCATCCCGGAGCCCGTCGGCAGGCGATCCGCCCATCGTTGCCAGGCCCGCGCGTACAATGCCGGAGACCGTGATGCGCGAGTAGACCGGGAGCTGCCGTCTGATCACCCGAACCGCCCCTTGAGCCACCGGACGACGGACCGGCCCAGGAGATGCTGCACGCCCTGTTTCGCCAGGCGGGAAACCTTGGTGCGAAGGACGGCCGCCGAATCCCCCAGCCGCACTTCCACCAGTGCCGGTCGGCCGGCGGCGAGTGCCTCCCGCATGGTCCGGGCCGGATCGCCGTCCACGTCGAAGTAGGCCAGCCCCGCCGCGCGCGCGAAACCCTCGAAGTCGACCTCCGGCACGCGCACGCCGTGCTCACGGCCGTACTCCCGCAGCTGCTGCAGGCGGATCAGGTTCAGCCGCCCGTCATTGAAGACGACCACCACCAGAGCGATCGCTTCCCTCACCGCCGTCAGCATCTCGAACGCCGTCATCGCGAACCCGCCGTCGCCCACGACGGCCACCACGGGGCGCCGGGGCGCTCCGAGGTGAGCGCCGATCGCCGCCGGAATTCCGAAGCCCATGGACTGAAAGTCGCTCGGTAACAGCAATCCGCCGGGTTCGAAGACGTCGAGGTAGCGCCGCGTCAGGACTTGATGCATGCCGGAATCCGTGACGACGATCGCGTTCCGGGGCAATGCCTGCTGGAACCCCGCCAACAAACCCCGGGCGGAGCTCCCGGGAACGCCGCGAACCTTCGGTTCGGGGAGCGCCATGGAGTGCTCGCCGGCCACCCGCGTGCGCCACTCCTGCATCAGGGGTTCGGTCCACGCCGAGCCCCAGGTACCGCTCCCGTCGGCGCGCCAGGCCTCGATCAGATCCTGCGGCTCCCCGGTGATCCGGTGGGCCCCCGGGAAGTGCCGGTCTCCCGCACCGGGCGCGGCGCGCACCCACAGCATCCGCTCCGGGAGCGCCATCTCATAGCCGGCGGTCGCCACGTGACTGAGCTGACCGCCGAGTACCAGCAATGCGTCGACCTGGGACAGGAACTCATTGAGCGTGGAGAGGGAGGTCCGTTGATCGTCGAAGCACAGGCCCCACAGGTGGTCGTCGGGCACCGCTCCCCGTGCGGCGGGCGTGACGCACACCGGGACGTGATCCCGGGCGGCGAGGGCGGCCAGGCCCGATGCATCGCAATCTCCGGTCACGAGCACCGCCGGGCGTTCCGCCTTCCGCAACGTCAGCAGCGCTTCACTCCAATCGCTCCGGGCCTCGGTGAAGGCCGGGCCCGCCCCGCCAGGCACCCCACCGTCCAAGTCCCCGAGGGCCGATTCCGCCAGATGCAGGAGCACGGGACCGCGTGGCGCGGCGAGGGAAAGCGCCACCGCCCGCTCCACGCCCCCGGTGACGCCGTTCGCAGAGTGGATCTCGATGATCTCCTTCACGAGGGGGCGGGCCATCGCGGCCTGATCGACGGCCTGGAAACCGGGTCCCCCATCGGGTCCTATCGTGGGGATGAGCGTCACGTGCACGATCGGCACGCCGTCGAGCTTCGCTTCCGCCAGCGGCGTCAGCGCGTACGCGAATCCCGGGCCCGGGATGGTGATCAGGACGCCGGCGCGGGCCGGGACGGACGCCCGGGCGTACCCCATCGCCATGAACCCGGCGGCCAGCTCGTGGGTCGGCACCACGACGCGAAGCTCGCGCGCCCGAAGCGCTTCGAAGATGGGAACGATCTGTGTGCCGGGCATGCCGAAGACGCAGTCGACACCAGCAGCCTTGATGGCATCGACCAGGAGCTCGGCCCCCGTTCGCGCGGTCACGACGGCTTCCCGAGGAGCCGCCGCGCCGCCGCGGAGAGGCGCCCCCGGACGGTCCAGCCCGCGTCCGTGAGGCCGGTGCCGAGCTGGAACATCCGGCGCTGCCGGTTTTGCAGCACCAGCGTTACCTCGAGCGTGCCGCCCAGCTGGCTCTTGAAGTGGGTCACCGGATTGAGGGAAGCGTCGGTGAGGTCGTTCCCCCGGTAGCCGCGCGCGGCCAGCGCCTGGAACGCCCGCCACCGCAGGAAGGCCGAGGCCCCCGCCTTGTTGAATTCGGGATCGGCGCCGGCGCTCGCGGTGTGGGACACGGGATGGGGCCCCAGCAGGCACAGCTGGGCCGCGACCACCCGCCCATCAGGCGCCCGGACCAGGTACAGCCGCCCCAGGTTCCGTTCGCCGAGTATCGTGACGAATCGGGCAAACGCTTCGCGCGGCAGATATACGCCGGTGCCATGCCGCTCGAGCGTGCTCGCATGCAGGCCGAAGAACCCATCGAAGTCCTGATCCTCCGAGAACGCGAGCCCCTGCGACTCGGCCCGTTCGATCAGGCGACGGAGGTTCTGCTCGATCTTCCCCCACGCGGCCGTGAGATCTGCGAGATCCACGACGTAACTGTAACTCGGCGTCGTGCTCCACCCCTGAACCAGGAATGGCCGCGCATCCAGCAAGCCTCGGGAGCGCAGGTTGACGCTCGCGTAGGACCCCCGCAGGGCTTCTTCCAGGGCCGTCAGCACACGCAGAACCCGTCCGGTGGATTCCGACGGATATTGCGTGTCGTATTTCCGTACCATGATGCCGTTGTAGTACAGGAGGAGACGGGGGGACACGAACGTCCCCAGGCGGGAATCGCACTCGTACAGCGCGACGCCACCGACGATCTCCTCCCCCTGCCGCGCCGCAAGCAGTCGAAACCGTCCCCCGGCCGCGGTGCACAGTGCGTCCAAATACCCCGGGAGGCTGTACACACTCCCACCCGGCGCCGCGGCGACGAATTTCTCCCAGCGGGGGTAGTCGCTCTCGGCGAGGGTGCCGACCGTCAGGGGCGCGGCCATCAGCGGGTCACCAGGCGCCTGAGCCGGCCGGTGAGGATGGCCGCCGTGGCCGAAACCGCCGGCCAGGGATCGGACCAGCGGAAGACGGGTTGTTCAGAGGTGAGCCACGACGCGAGCCAGACAGCCGGCGTCAGCGTGCCGGCCCGAAGCGCCTCGCGGCACGCGAAGTAGTCGTAGTAGGGATACACGCTGTGCCGGCCCACGCCCGTCCCCAGGGACGGGCTCACGGGCTCGCCCAGCGCGTCCTGCACCGCCATGGCGGTGACGTCCATCCCGCCACGGCCGGCGAACTCGACGTACCACCAGGGGCGGGTGTTCACTTCGATGAGCCGGAAGATCCCGTCGCGCGCGTCCCGCTTGAACTCGGCACTGAACACTCCGCGGTAGTGCAGATGCGACAGGAGCCGGCTTACCGTCTCCACCGCCGGTGCCACGTCGGCGAGGGGCACCCCGGCGAAGCTCGTGCTGTTGCCGAAGTCGGGAGGATACATGCGGAGACGCCGCCGGGCCTGCGCGCCCGCCAGGGTCCCCTGCCGGTCGACGAATCCATCCACGAAGTAGTGGCTGGTCGGCGGCCCCGGCACGTACTCCTGAAGCTGCACCTCGAGCCCGGTTCCCGCGACCCGACGCAACGCGTCCTTGAGGTCCGCCCGGGAAGAAATCCGGAAGGCCTTCACGCCGAAGCGGGCGAAGAAGTTGAGCGAGTCGCGGGGCTTCACGAACGCCCCCGCCAGCACCTCCGCCGGCACCTGCTCCGGATCCTGCGAAGCGTCGATCGCCACCGTGCGCGGGTGTGGAAGGCCCAGTGCCTTCAGCTCCTCCGCCAGGTGCCACTTGTCGACCAGACGCTCGAGGGCCTTCGGGGACGGGACACTCGCCACGAAGCGGGGTCCGATGCGGTCGGCCGCCTGCGCCACGCGCTCCACCCACGCGTCGGAGCACGGGAGCAACACCGCCCGATCGATGGGCAGTCCGGCCAGAAATGCGGGGAGGTCCTTCGCCGGATCGGCGCCCGAGGTCGACGGTGGAGCGGTACGGAACCAGCGGGATCGGCCCGCCAAATCCCCCCCGTCCCCCACCACCCAGAACGGTGTCCCGGAGCGCTGCAGGAGGCGCATCACTCCGAGCACGGTGAGCCCGGAGCCGAAGATCAG
>DATEGY010000299.1:0-9959 GCA_035279865.1 Gemmatimonadales bacterium
GTCGCCGGGGAAGCGGCCGCCGCGGCCGCCGCCGCCGGACGCACGGGAGCCGGCGTGCTTCCGTTCCGGCCCGCGACGCGCCCAACGCCTCCGCCGCCCCTGGGATACGTGAAGCCCACCGAGGTGCAGCCAAAACGGCCAAGTGTGCCGCCCCCGGCCACCACGGCCGAAGTGAATGAAATGGAGATCCCGACCTTCATCCGCCGCCAAATGGACTGATGACATCGGTGCGCGTGGGTCGGGTGGCGCTGGCCGTGGCCGGCGCGGTGGTCCTGGCGGGGGCGGGAGTGGTCGTGCGGGCATGGCGCAGACCGCTGACCGCACCGCCGGTGGTGGTCACTGCCGCGTATCAGGAGTACGCCGATACGCTCCGGCGCGACGAAACGCTGGGCGACCTGCTCCAGCGGGCCGGGATCACGGGACGGGTCTACGGGGCCCTGCTCACCGCGGCGCACGTGCTGGACGCCAGGCGGCTCCGTCCGGGACTGGTGTTCATGTTCCGCCGTCCCCTCACGGATTCGGTAGCGGATCGCATCGGTGTGCGCACGGGACCCGAACAGCGGATCTGGCTCACGCGCGCCGGATCCGCATGGACCGAGCAGGTGGAAGCCATCGCCTGGACCACCACCCGGGTGCGCGTCACCGCAGGCATCACCGACAATCTGTACGACGGGCTCGATGCCGCGATTCCCGACAGCGTGCTCCCGCGCGGCCAGCGGGTCGCGCTCGCGTGGGCCATCGCCGACGTCTACGACTGGGAAGTGGATTTCACCCGCGACGTGCGCGCCGGTGACCGGGTCGACATTCTCTTCGAGCGGCTCGAGTCGCCCACCGGCGAGCGCCGGTTTGGACGCATCCTGGCCGCCCGGGTGGATGCCGCCAGGACGCCGAACTTCGCGTTCCGGTTCGCGGGGGCCGATTCCGCCCGCGCGGGCTACTACGACGAGACGGGCCGGTCCCTGCGCCGCGCCTTCCTGCGGGCGCCGCTCCAGTTCCGCCGGATTTCGAGCGGCTTCGGCAACCGGTATCACCCCATCCTGCACCGGTGGCGCAAGCACGAAGGCATCGATTTCTCCGCGGCGTACGGCACGCCGGTCCGCGCCACGGCCGATGGAGTCGTGTACCGGCTGACCTACGAGGCGGACGGCTACGGGCGCATGGTTGAGCTGCGCCACGCCAACGGCATCAAGACCATCTACGGCCACCTGTCCGCCTACGCGAAGGGGCTGCACGTCGGACAACGGGTGACCCAGTCGGAGACCATCGCCTACGTCGGCTCGACCGGTCTCTCCACCGGTCCCCATCTGCACTACGAGTTTCTGGTCAACGGCCAGGCCACCAATCCCAACCGCAAGGACATGGGGGCGGGGACGCCGGTTCCAAAGTCCCTGAAGACGCAATTCGATGCGGTGCGCCTCACGCTCCTGTCGCTTCTCGAGCCGCCTCCCGTCGCCAGCATCGCGACCGCCGGGGATTAGCTTCCCACACATCTGATGGATCTCTATCCCGCCGTTGACGTCGCCGGTGGGCGGGTGGCGCGCGCCTCGGCCGGCGCGAATGACCCGCTGACCGCGGCGCGCGCCTTCGTGGCCCAGGGCGCGCGGTGGCTGCACTACGTCGACATGGACCGGGCCTACCGGCGCGGCGAAAACCACGATGTCACCCGCCAGCTGCTCGGGGCCCGCGTCGCGTCGGTGCAGGTGGGGGGCGGGCTCGGCACCGTGGCGGACGTCCGTCAGGTCCTCACGTGGGGCGCCCGCCGGGTGATCATCGGCACCTCCGCCGCCCTCGATGCGGGTGACGTGGAGCGCCTGGTCGAGGCCGTGCGCGACGGCTCCCTGGGCGTGGCGCTGGATGTTGCCGATGGCCATCTCGCCCCCCGCGGGGGTACCACGGTCGATCCCGGCATCACTCCCCTGGCATTCGCCCGGCGACTCAAGGAGCAGGGAATCCGCACCGTGGTCTACACGGATGTGCCCCGTGATGGGGCCCTGGCCGGCGCCGATCTCGAAGCGGCCGCGAAGATCGCGGAGCTCGGCCTCGACACCATCGTGTCGGGGGGCATCGCCAGCCTGGACGAGGTGAGGCGCGCCCGGCAGCTGGGGCTCTCCGGCGTGGTGATCGGACGGGCGCTCTACGAGGGACGGTTCACCCTGCCGGAGGCGCTCCAGTGCGCGCGCTGAACCGCTGGGGGCCGGGCGCTCTGCGCATCACCGGCGTCGCCAGTCTGATCCTCCTGCTCTGGAATCCCGCGATTGCGCATCGCGCCCCTGCGGGCGCCGCCCCCGTGGTGCTCCTTGACGCCTCCCTCTCCATGGGCGCGCGGCCCGGGCTCTGGGCGCAAGCGCTGGACACCGCGCGGGCGCTGGCGCACGGCGGCGTGATCCTCCGGTTCGGCCGGACCCTGTCGGCGTTCGACACCGTCCCGCCGGCGGACGGTGCCTCCCGCCTGGGTCCTGCTTTGACCGCCGCCGCCGCGCGGGGCGGGCCCATCGTGGTCGTGACGGACGGCGCCATCGACGACCGTGAGGCGCTGCCCTCCGATGTCATCGCCCGCTCCCGCGTCGTGGTGCTGGGTGGCGCTGCCCCACCCGACGCGTTCGTGTCGGCGGTCGAAGGGCCGCACCAGGTCGCGCCGGGAGACACGGTGAGGTTGCGGGTGACGTATGGAAAGGCGGGGAGACGAGAAGGGGGAAGTGGGAAGAGTGATGCGACGCTGACCGCCACGGTGGCGGGAAGGCAGCTCGTCTCCCGGAAGGTCGTGCTTCCAGACAGCGGAACGATGACATCCGACTTGACGCTTCCCGCTTCCCGCGTCCCCTCTCCCGGCTGGTCGGCCCTGAGCGTCGCCGTTCAGTGGGCGGGGGACTCCGAGCCGCGCGACGATTCCCGCTCGTTTCCGATCGAGGTGACCAGGGAGCCCGCCGCCGTCGTCCTCGGGGCTCCACCCGACTGGGACGCGACCTTTCTCGCCCGCGCGCTGGGGGACGTGGCCCGCGTCCCCGTCCGGTATTTCACCCAGATCACTCCGGGGCGGTGGAACGAAGGCGTCACGCTCGCGCCGGTCACGCTCGAGCGCGTGCAGCGGGCCCTGCGCGCAGCTCGGCTGGTCGTGGAGGTCGGTGATCCGGCGCGGTGGCTCCGGGTCACCGCGCCCGCCCTGCTCCTGTGGAACAGTGCCGGGGGGGCAGCCGGCGATTGGTATCTCGCCCCGGCGCCAAGCTCCCCCCTCGTGGGCGCGCTGGCGTTGGTCCCGTGGGACTCGCTACCCCCCGTGCTCGCCGCCCTGCCGACATCCCCGGACAGTGGCGCGACCCCGGTGATTCAGGCGACCCGTTCGCGACGCGGCCAGGCACAGCCCGTCGTCCTGGTGACGCGGAGCGCGCGGGGACGCCGCGCGGTGGTGAACGTCGCGGGACTCTACCGCTGGGATTTCCGGGGCGGTGCTTCTCAGCAGGCCTATCGCGCAACGGTCGCGGGCCTGGTGGACTGGCTGCTCGCCGGCGGTTCGAGCGCCTCCGATTGGGCGCACCCGGACTCGCTGGACATTCCGGCCGGGCTGCCGGTCACCTGGCGCTGGACCGGGCCGGGGTCACCGCGGCCGGTGGGTGTCGCCTTCGCGACGACCTCGGGCTCCCGGACCGACACGCTGCAGTTCGGTGCGGACGGGCGGGCGGAGCTGTTGCTGCCACCGGGCCCTTACCGTTACACCCTCGCTGACGGCCATGGGCGCGGCCTCGTCGTGGTGGACCAGTACTCGGACGAGTGGCGCCGTGGAGGGGCCACCCTCGAAGACCAGCCGGGCCGCGCTGCGGCGGAACGGGTGGTGACCGACTGGCGGGAGCGGTGGTGGTTGTTCGCGCTCGCCATCGCGGCCTTTGCCGCCGAGTGGGCGTGGCGGCGCCGGTTGGGTCTGCCCTGATGGGATTGTGGGCCAGGCTGGGACGCGTCCTCGGCCGCCGCGATCCCGCGGCCCGGGCCGACGCCGAGCGGATTCTCCTCGAAGCGGACTTTGGTCCGTCCCTGGTGGAGGAGCTCCTGGGCCGGCTCGCGAAGGTGACCGATCAAGAGCTCGAGTCCGCGCTGGAGCGCGAAGTGCGGGCACTGACGGGGACGGGATCGCCCTCCGATCTTGCCCGGGCCTCCACGGGGCCCACGGTTGTGCTGCTGTACGGCGTAAACGGCGTGGGCAAGACGACGACGGCGGCGAAGCTCGCGAAGCGGCTCCAGGAGCAGGGGCGTGCGCCCCTCCTCGCCGCGGCGGACACCTTTCGGGCCGGCGCGGTCTCCCAGCTGCGGATCTGGGCGGAGCGCCTGGGCGTCCCGTTCGTGGGCCCGCACACCGATGGGACGGGCGATTCCGCGGCCGTGGCGTTCGACGCGGTACACGCGGCGGTGGCCCGCGGCATCGACACCGCGATCGTCGACACCGCGGGCCGCCTCCATACCGAGGACCGGCTGCTGGAGGAATTGCAGCGCGTCGTCCGCGCGGTGCGCAAGGCCCACCCGGCGCACGACGCCCCGCATGAGTCGCTTCTCGTGCTGGACGGCACCGTGGGCCAGACGGCGGTCCGGCAGGCCGAGGCGTTCACGAGGACGATTCCCCTGACGGGCACCATCATCACGAAGCTGGACGGCACGGCCCGCGGGGGCGCCGTGGCGGCGCTGGCGCGGGCTGTGCCGTCCGCGGTGCCGCGCTTCGTCGGAACGGGAGAGACACTCGACGACCTGGCGCTCTTCGACGCCGAGGCGTTCGCCAGGCGGCTGGTCCGCGACTGATGCTGCACCTGGAGCTCAGCGCCCCGGTCAAGTTCCTGAAGGGGGTAGGGCCAAAGCGCGCCGAGGCGTTGGCCCGGCTCGGGGTGCGGACGGTGGGGGATCTCCTCTATCACACGCCGCACCGCTACCTGGACGCGACGACCGTCACGCCATTCGCGCGGGCGCGCATCAATCAGGAGCTCACCGGAGTCGGTCGCGTCGTGTCGACGGGCATCATTCCCACCCGCCGCGGGCTTCGCGTCTTCCGCGCCGTCCTGAAGGACGACAGCGGGGTGCTGGAGTGCGCGTGGCCGGGCCAGCCCTTTCTCGAGCGCACGATCAAGGCGGGTCAGCTGCTGCTCGTCACGGGCCCCGTGCGGTATTACCACGGCAAGCAGCTCGCCCCGCGGGAGTTCGTGATCCTCGCCGAGTCGGATGAAGAGGGGCCGGACCAGGGAATCGTGCTGCCGGTCTATCCCGCCACCGAAGGCTTGAGCCACAAGCAAATCCGCGCGCTCATCCATCCCCATCTGGATGCGTTGCTCGAGCTGATTCGTGATCCTCATCCCGCGGCGCTGCGGGCCAAGGTGGGCGTCCCGGAGCTCCGGCTTGCGCTCGCCCAGGTCCATCGTCCCGGCACGCCCGCGGATGCCGAGCAGGGGCGCCGCCGCCTGGCGTTCGATGAGTTCTTCGACCAGCAGCTGGTGCAGGCGCGGGCCCGCTTCCTGGCGAAGCGGGCCCGCACGGGCATCGCGTTTCAGCTGCGGCGCGAGCTGACGACCGCGCTGAAGGATCATCTCCCCTTCGAGCTGACGGGGGACCAGCGGCACGCCATCCGGGAGATCACAGAGGACATGACGGCTCCCCAGCGCATGCACCGGCTCCTGATGGGGGACGTCGGCACCGGGAAAACGGTTGTGGCGCTCTTCGCGATGCTGCTGGCCGTCGAGAACGAGTTCCAGGCGGCGATCATGGCGCCGACGGAGCTCCTGGCGGAACAGCACCACGCGACGCTCTCGCGGCTCCTCGCGCCCCTGGACCTCCGGCCTGATCTCCTGATCGGCCGGCTCACCGGCGCGGAGAAGGAGGCGGCGCGGGAGCGGCTCGCACGCGGCGCGTCGCGGATCATCGTCGGAACGCACACGCTCATTCAGGAGTCGGTGAAGTTCCGGAGGCTCGGCCTGGCGGTGGTCGACGAGCAGCACCGGTTCGGTGTCGAGCAGCGGGCGGCGCTGGTGGAGAAGGGGGACGCCCCCGACGTCCTCCTGCTCACCGCCACGCCCATTCCCCGGTCCCTCGCTCTCACCCTCTACGGCGA
This sequence comes from Gemmatimonadales bacterium, assembly GCA_035279865.1. GTDB lineage: Bacteria > Gemmatimonadota > Gemmatimonadetes > Gemmatimonadales > GWC2-71-9 > 40CM-2-70-7. Next base: position 6,077 of record DATEGY010000299.1, read on the forward strand.
TCTTGACGTGACCCGGCTGCGGGAACGGCCACCCGGCCGGGGCACCATCAAGACGGCGCTCCGCAGTGATGCCTCGCGGTCGAAGATCTATGCATTTCTCCAGAGCGAGATCGAAGCGGGGCGGCAGGCGTATGTCGTCTATCCGGTGATCGAAGAATCGGAGAAGGCCGATCTGCGGGCGGCGGCGACGATGGCGGATACCCTGCGAAAGACGTTCGGCGAGTCCCGGGTGGGGCTGGTGCATGGCCGCCTGAAGCCCGAGGAGCGTGACCGCGTGATGCGGGCCTTCCGGGACAATCAGGTCCCGCTCCTCGTGGCGACGACGGTGATCGAGGTCGGGATCGACGTGCCCAACGCCACCGTCATGGTGATCGAGCATGCCGATCGCTTCGGTCTGGCGCAGCTGCACCAGCTCCGGGGCCGGGTGGGGCGGGGAGCCGCCGCGAGTCACTGCATCCTCATCTCGGATGTCCCCGAGGCCGCCGACCGGCTCAAGGCCTTCAGTGAGACCACCGACGGGTTTGCGATCGCGGAGCTCGATCTCAAGGAGCGGGGCATGGGGGAGCTCACGGGCGCGCGGCAGTCCGGTGGCCAGGCTTTGCGCTACGTGCACTGGGACACCGATCTCCCGTTGCTCGAGGCGGCGCGTACCGCGGCGGGCGCCATTATCGCGTCCGACCCCGCGCTCTCCTGGACCGAGCATGCGGCCTACCGGGCGCGGATTCTCCAGCGGTACGAGCGGGGGTTCGAGCTGTTCCGGGTCGGGTAGAGCTAGACGGCTGGACGGTTAGAACGAGAGACGCAGGGACAGGGCTGCGCCGTCGGTGGTGGGGGAGAGCGCCAGCTTCACAGGGTGGACCGGCTGGTTGTGGGGCGTAGGGGACTGGCCCCTCAAGTCGTAGACGAAGAGCCCGACGGCGGCCAGCAGCGACGCCTGCCCGGCGATGAGGCGCCAGCGTGCGCGATGGTCGTAGTAGACGGCCAGCTGGTAGTAGTACTCGGACTGGTAGTTGCGGTACCGTCCATCGGGACCGACCGCGCAGAGCTGGCTGTTGCCGTTGCAGATGGCCAGCAGGTTGTTCCACGCGTCGTTCGAGTGGCGATGCTGCTCGATGGCCAGTGCCGTGAACGCCACCGCACCGGCAGCCGCCGCCCATTTGCCGTAATGGACCGCCGCCCGCGTCCAGGCCGAGCGGGGCGTCGAGTCGATGGCGGAGGCCGTCGCCGTCTGGGCGGCAGCTGCGTGCGCGGCCAACACCAGGGTGAGGACGGCGATCCCGGTCCTCATTTGTACGACACCACCTGCCCGCGGCTTCCGATCAGAATCAACCGACCCTCCCAGACCAGTGCCGGCTCATCGATACGCCCCGGCACGGTCACGCGCCAGTGCTCGGCACCAGTGCCCGGATCGACGCAGCGCACCACGCCACCGACGTCGGTCACGACTACACCATTGGCGAGCGGGGTGGGGCCCGCGACGGCCACCAGGTTCAGGTCGACCTGGTGCGGGGCGGCGGGCGTGGCGAGGGGTACCGAGACCAGGAGCCCCGTGCGGGTCAGGGCGAACAGCGTGTCACGCGCGAGGGCGGGAGCTCCGTAGATGCCCGCGCCGAAGTTGCGGGTCCACACGGTGTCGAGCGTGGCCGGGTCGACGTCCGCGAGAATTCCGGTGACGGTCCCGAGATAGATGTGCGCACTGTCGGCCGCCGGCGTCGCGAGCACCGGTCCCGGCGCCCCACTCCGGCGCCGCACGGCGCCGGTTGCGGGGTCCAGCAGATAGAGCGAGTCGCTCGTCGTGATGACCACCAGCCCCGCGGACGTGGGGACAGGCGCCGCGCGCACCGCACCGGTGAGCCGGCGGCGCCAGAGGATGCCGCCGGTATCGGGATCGAGTGCCAGGACCATGCCCGACTCGGTGCCGGCGAAGAGCCGGTCCCTGGTGAGGGACAGGGCGGCCGCCACGCCGCCGGTCTTGGTGTCCCACGCTACCTTCCCGGTGCGCATCTGGAGGGCATAGACGCGGCCCGAGGGGCTCTCTTCGGTGGCCACGTACACCAGCGAGTCGGTGAGGAGCGGGCCGCTCCGGATCGTGCCGCTGACCCGGTGGTCCCAGAGGACCTGGCCGGAATCGGTGCCGAGGAGGACCACCAGTTTGTCGGTGGTCCCGACGGCGAGCACGCCTTTTCCGGCCGCCGGCGCGCCGCGGATCTCCCGGCCCGGACTGGCGTGCCACGCGAGCTGGGGGGTCGCGTCGATGCGGGCGGTGGCGGAGCGGTCGTGGGCGGGGGATCCCAGATACACGGGCCAGGTGACCGGCTGGCTCGCTGGTCCATGACGGATGACCGGTGCGCACGCGATCGCGTTGACAGTGCACAACACCGTCACTAGTATGCCGCGCCTATGCCGGATCACGCGCGTATCGAAGCGCTGGCCGACCGCGTCGGTCAGACCGTCACCGTCCGCGGGTGGGTGATGACCACCCGCTCGAGCGGGAAGATCGCGTTCGTGACCCTGCGCGATGGCACCGGGTATCTGCAAGCGGTCCTCTCCAAGAAAGACGTCTCCGAGCCCTCGTGGGAAGCGAGCGGACGGTTGACGCAGGAAACGTCGATCGCGGTCACGGGTGTCGTCCGTGCCGACGCCCGGGCTCCCGGCGGTGTCGAGCTGACGGTGCAGGATCTCGCGATCCTCGGTCCGTCGGTGGAGTTCCCGATTACGCCGAAGGAACACGGTACCCCGTTCCTCTTCGAGCACCGCCACCTCTGGCTGCGCTCCCGGCGCCAGGTCGCCATCGCGCGCGTCCGCACCGAAGTGATCCAGGCGATCCGTGATTTCTTCTACGAGCGCGGCTTCACGCTGGTCGACACGCCCATTCTCACCGGGTCGATCGGCGAGACCGCGGGCACGCTCTTCTCCACCGAATACTTCGACCTCGGCAAGGCCTACCTCGCGCAGACGGGCCAGCTCTACGTGGAGGCCGCCGCCGCGGCACTGGGGAAAGTGTACTGCTTCGGCCCCACGTTCCGCGCCGAAAAATCAAAGACCCGGCGGCACCTGACCGAATTCTGGATGGTGGAGCCGGAAGTCGCCTGGAACGACTCGAACGACAATATGCAGCTCCAGGAAGACTTCGTCTGTTACATCGTCCGGCGCTGTCTCGAGCGCCGGAAGGCGGAACTCACGGAGCTCGAACGGAATCTCGTGCCTCTCGAGGCCGTGCGCCCGCCGTTCCCCCGGATTTCGTACACCGACGCGGTGGAAAAGCTCAAGGCGCTCGGCGCGGACATGGAATGGGGCCGGGACCTGGGTGGCGACGCCGAGACCCTGCTGGCCAAGCAGTACGACCGTCCGGTGATGGTCTACAACTATCCCCGGGAGGTGAAGGCCTTCTACATGAAGGAGAATCCCGCCGATCCCCGGACCGTGCTCAACAACGATTGCCTGGCACCGGAAGGATACGGGGAGATCATCGGCGGGAGCCAGCGCGAGGACGACTACGACAAGCTGCTCGGGCGCATCCGGCACGAAGGCTTGCCGGAGGAGGCGTACGGCTGGTACCTGGACCTCCGGAAATACGGGACGTTCGTCCACGCCGGATTCGGTCTGGGTGTGGAACGGACCGTCGCGTGGATCTGCGGCATCCCGCACATCCGCGAGGCCATCGCGTTCCCGCGGACTCTCTACAAACTCTGGCCCTGAGCCTTCACGTCGTCCCAGAGCCGGTCGAGTACGTCGAGTCCGGCCTGGGTCAGATCGATTCCACGTTCCCGGGCCAGCTGTTCCACTCTTTCAAAACGTGATTTGAACTTCGCGTTGGCCTTCTCGAGCGCCACGCGCGGATCGACACCGAGCTTGCGCGAGAGATTCACCACCGCGAACAGCA
>DATEGY010000300.1:0-28800 GCA_035279865.1 Gemmatimonadales bacterium
CTGCGGCGGCTCGGGTCGTAGTTGGGGGCCAACCGGCTTGGCGAGAAGAGCAGGTGTTCGCCCACCCAGTCGTTCAGCCGGGAGATGGACAAGAGCGCCGGCTTGACGGTGCCGCCTCCATCCCAGCCGCAGGCCGCGACGAGCGAGGCGGCGGCGCCGGCCCCCGCCGCCTTGAAGAAGGAACGGCGGTCAATCATGGCTCGGGAACCTCCCCCGGTACCACCCGGTGAGCATCGCCCGCAAGGAGTGCGGATCCACGAGAAATACCAGCGTGACGTGCACCAGCGTGAAGCCGACGAAGATCCACACCGCCCAGAAGTGCCAGTAGCGGGCGGCCTGGAAGCCGCCGAAGAGTCGGGTGAGCCAGGAGAACTGCGTCGCTTTGTAGATGGAGAGTCCGGTCAGGATCGACAGCGTACCCAGCAACAGGATGAACGTGTACGCCAGTTTCTGGAGCGGATTGTGCTTGCCCTGGGGCGGGTGCTCCTTCCGGAGGCCGAGATAGTACTTCTGCATCTCGATGGCACCGCGGACGTCGCGCGGCCGGAACAGCAGGGACCGCCACTCGCCGCTGAACGCCAGATAGGAGAGGTACACGAAGCCCCCCAACGCGAAGGGCCACATGAGCGCGAAGTGCCAGTTGAGTCCGGCCGCGAGCCAGCCCCCGAGCCGGCTCCAGTGCGGAAACACCACGCCGTTGAAGGGGCTCGGAAACGCCGGATCGCCGCGGTTTCCGAAGCGGCTGTAGGCCTCATAGATCTGGAGCCCCGAGGCGATCAACCCCGCGAGGACGAGCACGGTCGCCCAATGGCACAGCCGGACGATCCAGTGATGGCGCCGGACGGCTGCAACCGGACCCGCCGGGACGACCGGGGGGGCTGGGACGGCTGGGACGACCTGAGGCGGCTGGGTAGTCATGTCGCGAATATATTCCTTCTCATGAAGTCGGCCAACGTCATCCTCCTGGGACTTCTCGTTTTCGGTTGCCGTCAGCACCTGCCGCTGGCGCGCAACCGGCGGGGACTGCATGCGCCTCCCGGCCGGTCACCCGACTCGCTCGAGTTGCGGGAGTCCGGCCGCTCCGCGCTCCGGCGCCCCCGCGTGATCACCGCTCCCACGCTGATCGTCTTCTGGCTCGGCGCCACCGACACGCTGTCTGCCGGTGACGCGAGTTCCGCGTATGACGATCTGACCTACTACACGGATCAGGTGGCCGCCGAGCTCAAGCACGCCGGCATCGCCATCGTGCCGACGACCGCGGATACCGTGTACGTCGAAGGTCCGGCCCACCGGCGCCGCATCGTCGTGCTGTCGGGCCTCGACTACCCGTACGGGTACGTCCTGCTCGATCCCGGTGGGCCGGAACGGATCCTCACGGGCATCTACTCGGACGACGATCTCCTGGACGAGATCGAGGCATACTTCAACCTCGATTCCGACAGCACCGCGGTGACGCCGAGGGTGGCGACCTGAGTCGAGCCGCCTCCCGGACGCTGGTGGTGCGTGGCGCCCGGGTGGTGACGCTCGATCCGGCTCGGCGCATCGTCGACGCCGACGTCACGGTTACCGGCGGGCGCATCACCGCCATCGGCACCCGTCGGGCTCCTCCGGGGGCCGCCATTCTCGACTGCACCGGGATGGTGCTCCTCCCGGGGCTGATCCAGGCCCACGTCCACCTCTGTCAGACGCTCTTCCGCGGCCGCGCCGACGACCTGGCCCTCGAAGACTGGCTCGCCCGCCGCATCTGGCCGCTCGAAGCCGCGCATACCGAGGACTCCGTCTACTGGTCCGCCATGCTGGGCGCCGCGGAGCTGCTCCTCTCCGGTACCACCGCGATCCTCGACATGGAGACGGTCCGTCACGCGGGCGCCGCGTTCCAGGCGCTCGAGTCGATCGGTCTCCGCGCCACCGCGGGGAAGTGCCTTATGGACGCCGCGGACGCCTTCCCCGGATTGCGGGAGGCGACGGATCAAGCGCTGCAGGAAACGTCAGACCTGTGTGAGCGCTGGCATGGCGCGGCCCTCGGCAGGCTCCGGTACTGCGTCGCGCCCCGCTTCGCGCCGAGCTGCACCGGACCGCTCCTCCGGGCGGCGAGCGATCTCGCCGAGCGTCATGGGGCGGTGTTGCATACCCATGCGGCCGAAACGCCGGTGGAGCTCGAACTGGTGCGGCGGACGACGGGGATGGACGAGATCCAGTATCTCGAGTCGGTCGGGATCGCGGGGCCGCGGGCGGCGCTGGCGCACTGCGTGTGGGTGGATGATGACGGGATCCGGAATCTGGCGCGGCTGGGGACCAACGTCGTGCACTGCCCGTCTTCGAACCTCAAGCTCGGGAGCGGTATCGCCCCGGTCCCCGCCATGCTGGCGGCGGGTTGCCGGGTGGCCATCGGGGCGGACGGCGCGCCGTGCAACAACCGGCTGGACGCCTTCAGTGAAATGCGGCTCGCTGCCCTCATTCAGAAGCCCCGGCACGGTCCCGAGGCGCTTCCGGCGCTGCGGGTGCTCGAGCTCGCGACGCTGGGGGGCGCACGCGCACTGGGACTCGCGGATGAGATCGGCTCCATCGAGGTCGGCAAGCGGGCCGACCTGATCGCCCTCGACCTCTCGGGGCTTCACCTGCAACCGAAAGCCGACTTGATCTCGGGAATCGTGTACGCCGCCGCGGCCGGGGACGTGCGGCACGTCATCGTCGACGGGAAGGTCGTGGTGAAAAACGGCGTGCTGAAAACGGGAGACGTCCGGGAAATACGCCGGGAGGCGAATCGCTGGGGGAAATACGTCGCCCGGAAAGCTGGGCTCTAGGTCTACATCCGGAAGAGGTAGCTCGCCTTCAGGAAGAAGCCGTCCTGTACGCGCTGCAGGTTCGAAAACCCGAACGCCGTCGGCTCGGAGAGCGACGTCCCGTACCCCAGGAAGAACACCGTTCCCGGCATCGGTTTGTAAGAGAGCAGGAAATCGTTCCGGAACCCGTTCGACAGGGTTCCGGCCACTGCGCCGCTGTTGACCAGGAGTGGCTGTCCCGTGCGCGGGTCCTGCAGCGCGGACTGGCGCTGGGCCACGTATTGCCCGATGTAGCGCACGAACACCGACCGGCTGAGCTGATAGTCGAACTCGAGGCGGGGGATGTTCGCCAGGGCGAACTCACTCCCGTCGCGCTCCCGCACCAGCCGGTCGTGGAGCCAGGTGGCCGAGAGCCGGATCGCCGGCGTCGGCTTCCAGGCGAGCGACGCGTTGGTGGTCAGCTCCGTCCCTTCAGCGGCTTCCGCAAAAATCACGGAGTGTCCGTATCCGACGTTGAAGGACCCCTGCAGGGCGCGGTTCGGGCTGGTCACGCCGGCGTTGGCGGCAATCAAGTTGTAGAGGCCGTGCGGAATCGTGAACGCGATGGTGTCGACGCCGCGGTCGACCTGATACCCGGCGTAGGCGGCCGCGTCGAAGCGCTGGAGGTTGTCCGACACGCTGGCGTTCATGCTCCACCCGCCCCGGAGCGTGAGTCCCCACGTGTTGGCCCACCCGCCCTCGATGGTCCCCCGGGCATGCCAGAAGTCGTCATAGCGCCAGAGTGGCGTCCCCATGACGATCGTCTGGAGCTGTTCCACGAACGCGCCGGGCCGGCCATACCAGGTGAACCGGTTGAAGAGCCGGGCGAACACCACGCCGGTCCGGTTCACGAAGCCCGAGGCCGCCTCGAAGTTGGGCGTGATGCCGACGAACTCGAAGTGGTTGCCGTAGCGCCGTCCGGTGAAGTCGCCCAGGGTCGCGTCCCACAGCGTGCCCGCGCGGACTCCCGAAGCGTCCCTCGTCCAGGACCCGGCGACCTGCGCCTGGGAGAACCACCCGGTGCCCCACAGGAGGCGGGAGTCGACGCCGAGCACCCGGTTGTAGTCGCTCCCTTCGACGCGGTCGGTATAGGCGACACCGGCGGTCGAGCTGGCTCCCAGGTCCGTCGCCACCCGTAGAACGTTGTAGACGGGGTTCTTGCCCGTAGCCGGGTCCACCGCGTCGACGGCGCCGAGGTAGGCGATGTTGGTGCCGCCGGCTTTGCCGGTGAGCTTGGCGCCCGCCACCGGCTGGATGATCTGGCGGGTGTAGATCAGCTGGTTGGGCGTGTCGTACTGCTCGAGCCCGTCGAGGAAGAAGGGGCGCTTTTCGGGATAGAAGAGGGCGAAGCGCTGGTTGACCGTGACCTGCGCGGCGTCGGCCTCCACCTGCGAGAAATCGGGGTGCGCGGTCGCGGCGAGGCTCAGGTTGCTCGTGAGGCCCCAGTGCAGGGTCCCGCCGACTTCCGGAGTGCCGTGATAGACGTAGCGTCCGACCCCGCCCGAGTCTCCTTCCACTTTCGTGGTGAACTCCGGCGTCACGTCCATCACGAGCCCGCGATGCAGGTCGGAGAGGCCGGTGAGGGTGCCCGCCTGAATCAGGAAGCTCGCGTTCGCGCGGACCACCGGCGTCCAGGTATCCTGATAGCCGGAGTGGGTGACGTAGCGAATGACCTGCAGACCCCAGTCCTGGGGGTCGAGGCTCTGGTAGCGGATGCTCTTGAAGGGAATGCGGACCTCGACCTCGAACCCCCACGGCGTCAGGTGGCCGCGGGACTCCCAGACGAAATCGGGATTGAGATCGATGACCCCGTCGAAGCGGCCGGTGGCGGCGTTCCCGCCTCCGGCGGCGCCCGCCAGCCCTTCACTCCGGACCCCATCCTCCTGGATGCCCAGCGGATTCACGGCGAACTCGAGCGCGCGCCGGTGGTCGTGGTAGGTGTCGAGGAGAATCTGCACGTTGTCGTCCGCGTCGATGGCGTCGCGGTCGGCCATGGTGGCGCGGACCAGATTCCCGTGGGGCTCGTAGGCGCGGATGCCGAAGTAGATCGCGTCCGCGCCGTACCACACCAGCACCTGCGTGGAGTCGGCGGCCGGCAAGCCGTCGACGGGCGTGTACTGGGAGAAGCCGGTGAGCAGGGCGGCCTGGCTCCAGACCGGCTCGTCCAGATTGCCGTCGACCGTGATGCGGGCGTCCACGCGGGGAATCGCCACGGTGAGCGCGCCGCTGCGTCCGGCGAAGACGGGGTGAGGGTCAGCGCCTTGCGGACCCTGGAGCGCGAGCAGGAGCGGGATCAGCACGCCCGGAAACTAATCGGTGAGCGGGAAGAGTGAAAAGGGAAGGGGGAAGCGTAATGTTGCACACTTCCCCCTTTCCCTCTCCCGCTTCCCGTTGGTCTCCGTTCCAGCACTACTCGGCTTGTATCACTCGTATCTCAACGCTTCGATGGGATCGAGGGACGCCGCCCGGCGGGCCGGCCAGACGCCGAACAGGAGGCCCACGACCGCGCTGAAGAAGAATGCCAGGATGATGGCGTAGAACGAAATCGCCGTGTTCCAGTGGGCGAACTGCGCCAGCACGATCGCGCCACCCGAGCCGAGGACGATGCCGATGATCCCGCCGGCCATGCAGAGCACGAGGGCCTCGACGAGGAACTGAAAGAGGATATTGAAGCGGGTCGCGCCGAGCGCCTTCCGTACGCCGATTTCGCGGGTGCGCTCGGTGACGGACACCAGCATGATGTTCATGATGCCGATGCCGCCCACGATGAGGCTGACCGTGGCGATGCCGGCGAGCAGGAAGCCGAAGGTCTTGGCCGTGTCCTGGAACGTCGAGAGAATGTCGGTCTGGTTCCGGATCTGAAAATCATCGTCCATGCCGGGCCGGATCTTGTGCTGCCGCCGGAGAATCCCTTCGATTTCGATCATCCCGAGATTCATGTTGGCGAGATCACCGATCTGGACGGTGAGATCGCGCAGGCGGTTCGATCCGAACACCCGGTAGCGGGCGGTCTGCAGAGGAATGAGGATCTGCTCATCGGGATTGCTGAACCCCTGCGATCCCTTGTTCGACAGGACGCCGATGATCTCGAACGGGATGCCCCGAATCAACACCTGCTGGCCGATCATCGCCTGGGGATTGGCGCCCAGCTCCTCCGGCACTTGACCGCCCAGCACCGCGTAGCGCTGGCGCGCATCGTCTTCCCCGTTGGTGAACATGCGGCCCGCGACCATCGAATAGCTGTGGACGGCATAGTAGTTCGCCGTACTGCCCAGGACGGTCGTGTTGATGTTCTGGTTGGCGTATTGCACCTGGAGATTTCCCTGCAGCTCGGGCACCACTTCGCTGACGTAGTGCTTGTTGTTGAGCAGCGCGGTGTCGTCGTCCATGGTCAGGCTGACCCGCGTGCTGAATGCGACGCCACCCCGGAAGCTCTGCCCCGGGAACACGGTGAGCAGGGTGGGCCCCAGCGCCTGAATCCGGTCCTGGACGGACTTCTGCGCGCCGGTCCCGAGCGCGACCATCGTGATCACGGCTCCGACCCCGATGATGATGCCGAGCATCGTGAGCAGGGCCCGGAGCTTGTTCGCCCGGATGGCCTGCAGGGCGACCTTGATGATCTCGCCGAGCAGCATGGCTACCGCGCCCCGGACGCCTGGGGCTGCTGTCGGACGCCGGGGAGGCCGCCGCCGGTGATGCCCTGCATCCGCTGCTTGAACTGAGCCTGCGACTGCACCAGCGACGCGCTGGGGAGGAGCAGGACCGTATCACGCTCGGTGAGGCCGCTCGCGACTTCGACGTAGTCCAGGTCCGACAGTCCCGTCTTGATGGGCACCGCGGTCGGCTGGCCTTTGCGCAGGGCGAAGACGATGTAGCTGTTGGACTGCAGGCTCGCCGCCGGACCGCCGACAGGGCCCCCGGCGCCGTTCCGGCCGCCGCGCCCCCCGCGTCCACCCATCATGTCGGGATTCGCCTGCCGCAGCTTCTGCATGACGTCACGGTCTTCCTGGCTGATGGAGCCGAAGCCGCCGCTGCGCATCTTGGTGAAGATCCCCTGGACCTGTGCCGCCGTCACGCCCGGAGGCAGCTTCACCACGCGCCCATCGGGCATCGTCATGGTCCCGGTACCGGCACTGTTGCCCATCGACGCGGCCGTATCGCCCTTGGTATTCGGGGCGGGCTTGGGCGTCGCCGCGGCCAGCTGCGCCATGACCTGCGCGGGGTCGAGTCCGAGTACCGCCGCCGCCGACGCGACGTCCTTCTGGGTCCGGAGCGCCGACGTCGGGATCGCGAGCACGGAATCACGATTGCCGACGTGGATCTCGACTTCCGTGTTCATGCCGGGCTTCAGCAAGTGTCCCGGATTCAGGATGTCGATGTCGACGGGGAACTGGGTCACGTTCTGATTGACCGTGGCCTTGGGTTCCACCTTGAGCACGTTCCCCTGGAAGGGGCGGCTAGGATAGGCGTCCACGGTGATGGTCACCGGCTGGCCCGCCTGGACCTTGCCGACGTCGGTCTCGTCGACCATGGCCTGCACCTGGACCGTGTCCAGATTCGCCATCTGGAACATCTGGGTGCCGCCCGTGACGTCGTGCGTGGGGCTCGAGATCACCGTCCCGATATCCACGTCCTTCTCGATGATCGTTCCGGTGAGGGGCGCCGTCACCCGAGTCTGGTCGTACGCGATCTTCGCGTCGGACAGGTTCGCCTGGGCGGTGATGAGCGCGGCCCGGGCCTGCTCGTAGGTGACGCGGGTGTTCTGGTATTCCTGCTGGGTGACCGCCTGCACCTTGTAGAGGGTGTCTTCGCGGGCCAGCTGATTTTTGGCGTAGTCGAAGCTCGCCTGGGCCTGATCCACGGAGGCCTGTGCCTGATCCAGCGCGCTCTTCGGGAGGCGCGGGTCGATCAGCGCGAGCAGCTGGCCCGGTTTCACGTCGTCGCCGGTCTGCACGTGCATCTCGGTGACGGCCCCGGAAGCCTGGGATTTGACGCTCACGGTCAGGACCGGTTGAATGGGGCCGGCGGCGGCGGCGGCGACGACGATGTTCCGCCGCTCCACCGGGACCGCGATGTACACGGGGGCCTGCGCGGCCTTTTTGCAGCCGGCGAGGGCCAGGGCGGCGAGGCCGCCGAGCAACACGATGCGCTTCACTGCGATTCCGTCCTCTCGTCACGCTCGATCTTGCCGTCGAGCAGGTGGATCTGCCGGTGCGCCCGGGCCGCGATATCGGGCTCGTGGGTTACCAGCACAATGGTCTGTCCCGCATCCCACAACTCTTCGAACAGCCGCATGATGTCGTTGCCGGTGGCCGAGTCGAGGTTACCCGTCGGCTCGTCCGCCAGCAGGATGCTGGGATCGTTCACCAGCGCGCGCGCGATGGCGACGCGCTGGCGCTGCCCGCCCGACAGCTCGTTGGGGCGGTGGTCCATCCGGTCGCCGAGGCCGACCTTCTCGAGAGCGGCCGCGGCTTTCTCCCGCCGGGCCCGCGACTTCTCACCCGCATAAATCAGGGGCAGCTCCACGTTGTGGAGCGCGTTGGCGCGGGGGAGGAGATTGAAGGTCTGGAAGACGAACCCGATTTCCTTGTTGCGAATCTGCGCGAGCGAATCGTCCTGGAGCTCGCTGACCTTCTGCCCGTTCAGCCAGTACTCGCCCTCCGTCGGCGTGTCCAGGCAGCCGATCATTCATGAACGTCGACTTGCCCGAACCCGAGGGTCCCATGATCGCGACGAACTCGTTTTTCCGGATCTGGAGGTCTACCCCGCGCAGGGCGCGGACGGTCTCGGACCCGATGACGTACTCCCGTGTCAGCCGGTGCGTCAGGATGACGATGTCGGGGAGCGGCGTATCGCCGGTCCGGAACTCCTGGACGGAGGAAGCCGTGGTGATCACAGTTCCTTCCCGACCAGGCTTTCGATGGTCGCTCGCGTGGTCCGGTACGTGAACCGCGCCTGAATCAGCGTCGCCTCGGCCTGGGTCAAGTTTGCCTGGGCGGTGAGCAGGTCGAGCAGGAGCCCCGCGCCCGCGGCATACCGCTGCTGCTGCACCCGGAGGGCCTCGGTGGCCGACGCCTGGTTCGCCTGCGCGATATCCATCTGATGATAGGCGGCCACCAGCGCCGCGACCTGCTGGGCCAGCTGGGCCGCCACGTTCCGCCGGGTGTCGGCGGCCGTCGCTGCGGCGATGTCGCGGCTCACGTTGGACGATACTTGCGCCTGCTCGCGTGTGAACCCGTTGAACAGAGGCAAGCTTGCCGAGAAGGTCCAATTGGTCACGTGGTGATGGATGAACCCACCGCCGAACGTTGTGTCGTTCCGGTTGTCCCCGAACGACAGCCGGAACGTGGGGAGATACTGAGACCGTGCCGAAAGGACGTTCGCCCGCGCCGCCGTGAGCTGTGCGGCCGCCTGCTGCACGAGTGGAGCGTTCTCCACGGCACCTCGAAGGAGGCCGGCGGTGTCGGGGAGGTTCTGAACGGTTGAGTCCGGGACCGGACTGACCAGCCCGTCCATCCCGATCTGGCGGGCGAGCTCGGCCTGAGCCCCCACCAGGTTGGCCTGCGCCTGCAGTAAAGCCACCTCGGCGTTTCCGTGGTCAACCGCCGCTGTCAGCGAATCGGCCCGGGTTGCGGCGCCGAACTTGAGCTTGTCGGTCGCGGCCTTGAGTTCCTGCTCGGTCCGGGCCAGCTGTGCCTGCGCGACCCGCAGGAGCTCCTGATCCGCCAGCGCAGCGAAGAACGCCTGCTTCGTCTGGAGCTCGGTGACGTAGCGCTGACTGATGTACCCGGCATCTGCTGCATCCTGGACCGCCCGGGCGGACTTGACTCCCCAAATGCGCCTCAGCCCGTCAAACAGATCCACTTGGGCGCTCAGGTTGTACCCATAGTTCCAGACCGGCGGAATTGACACCGCGCGGTTCCGGTCGAAACTCGCCTGGCTGCTCTTGCTTGCCGACCACCCCGCGGTGATGGTCGGCAGGAACGTGCCGTAGGCCGACGACGCCGCCGCTCCGGCATTGCGTTGTGTGCCGATCGCCGAGACCATCGCCGGCTGGATCTGGAGCGAACGCTGAATGGCGTCCGCCAGCGTGACCGTGGGCGGGCCTGAGTCGGGCCGCATCGCGGGCGTCTGAGCCTGCGCGATGCCACCGCACACCAGAAAACCGAAAATGCCGATACGCAACCGCATGCTAGTTTCTGCCTCCATGAGTCGTGTCGCGGGTGGAGTCACCTCTCTGATGCGCCTGCTCCGCGACCAGTTGCAGGTACTTGGTCCGCTGGGCGTCCGTCAGATGTGTGAAGATCTCGCCCCGCATGACGTGCCGCAGCGAATCGACGCGCGTGTGGACGTCCTTCCAGATGCTGTCCATCTGGGGCTTGTGGCGGATCAGGACCGCGCGGACCGAGTCCCGCTGGAGGGAATCCAGCTTCAGCTCCCCCGTCAGATAGTTCACAAACGCGTCCGGACCCCGGGGTCGGGGCCGGTGGATCCAGGTGTCGATCCCCCCGCCGGCGGCGCCCCCCACCACGAACACCGCGGCCAGCAACGCCAGGGCCTGTGCCTTCGATCGGTTGAACATCGCGTCAGGGCCGAACCGCGAACACGATGCTCGCGTCGGGTGGATTGTTTCCCCGCACCAGCGCCGCGGCGGCAGTCCCGGAGTCGGACGGCGCGGTCACCAGCGCCTCCTCCATGGATCCTGCGGCGGGCTGCATGGCGCGCCCGGCGGCGAATCCCGCGCCGAGCGCGACGAGCAGGGCGGCCGCGATACCCCGGCCCGCCCAGCCGGCCAGAATGTCCCACGAGCCCGCCCGGGTCGCTGGCATCCCAGCCAGGACCCGCGCGACGAACGCGTCGTGCCCGGTGGGCTCGAGCGCGTGCCGGAGCGCCGCCCCCAGGCGGGCATCGGGCTCGTGATCGAACGGCAGCTCTTCCTTCATGACGGCTCCCTCCAGTCTTGCAGTAGCGTGCGGAGCTTTCTCCGCGCGTGAAACACTTCCGACCGCACCGTGCCTTCGGGGATCTTCAGCATCCCCGCGATCTCTGCGTGTGAATACCCCTCGACATCGAACAACACGACGGCCAGCCGCCGCCGCTCGGGCAGCTCGGCCAGGGCCTGGCGCAAGCTCTCCGAGAGGAGCTTGCGCTCCGCGGCGGTATCGGGCCGGGGGCCCCCACCGACCACGCCCGGGTCGAGGGGCTCGGCACTGCGTACCGAGCGCCGACGGCGCCGATCCGTGGCGGCATTGGCCACGATCCGCATCAACCAGGGACCGAACGGCCGGCGCGGATCGTACTGCTCGAGCTTGACCAGCGCCGAAAGGAAGGCATCCTGTGCGGCGTCATCGGCATCGTCGGGGTCCCGCAGAACCGCCCGCGCGACCCGCCGGGCCTGCGCCGCATACCTGTCCACCAGAGCGCCGAACGCCGCGCGGTCGCCGGCCAGCGACCGGGAGATCAGCTCGGCCTCTTCCCGGTTTTCTATACGCGCACCCCCCACCTGAGGTTGGGGATCACGGGATTTCGGCACTCTGGGCCCTTCCGCGGCGGCTCAACGAATACCACGCAAAGATGAAGGCCACCCAGAACGCCAGGACGGCCAACGTGACGCTCATCACGTGGGGGATCAGCAGCAACAGCGCGCCCATTCCCGCCGCCAGCCCCGCCGCCGCCCACCCGAGCCGGCGCCGCAACCCGCCCGCGACCTGACGCAGGGTCACCATGCCCTTGCGGGCCCGCTCGTATGCCGACGGCTGATGAGGAACGGCGGCGGGCTCGATCACTCCGGCGTCCGTGAGGCGGGGCGGAAGCCGCTTGCGGGCGACCATGACGACTTCGCGCGACCCGGCCGTGTCACGATGGAACTGCTCGCACATCTCAGTGGCGAGCGCCTCGTCCTCGACCAGCACGTCCAGCTCGTAGTTCGCGAGCAGGCTCGAGACGTTGATGTTGCTCGACCCGACGCGCACCCAGCGCCGGTCCGCCACCAGCGTCTTGGCGTGCAGCATGGGACCCTGCCATTCGAACAACCGCACGCCGGCATGGAGCAGATCCCGGTACCCGATACGGGTCATCGCCCGCACGACCGCGATGTCGGTCGCCCCCGGGACGAGAATCCGGACGTCGACACCGTCCCGGGCCGCGTCGATCAGTCCCGCGAAGAGGGTGGCCGGCGCGACCAGGTACGCGTCGGTGAGCCAGAGCCGCTCCGTCGCGGCCGTGAGCAGAAGGCCCACCGCCCGCCAGGCGCGCGCCCCGTCGGGCACCCCTTCGACCACGCGCACGGCCGTGGTGCCGGCGACCGCCGGCGAACCGTTGAACTCGGCCGCGGGCAGGGGATCGCCCGCACGGCGCCAGACCCGGCCGAAGGTCGCGTCGAGTCCGGCGGCGGCGGGCCCCCGGAGCGCGATCATGGTGTCCCGCCAGGGCTGGCGCCCCCGGGCCGGGTCGCCCGCCCACTCGTCGCCGATGCACAAGCCCCCGACCATGGCACGGTCGCCGTCCACCACCACCAGCTTGCGATGGTCGCGGCGCAGAAGATGAAAGGGCCGGCCATGGAAGAAGGGATTGAAGGCCCGGACCTCGGCGCCGGCGCGCCGCAACTTGTTCCAATACGAGCTCGAAGTCCCCCAGCTGCCCAGCGCATCGTACAGCACGCGGACGGCCACGCCTTCACGCGCGCGCTCCGACAGCGCATCCGCGAACCGGCGCCCGGTGGCGTCGTCGCGGATGATGTAGTTCTCGAAGTGGACCCAGTGCTCGGCCGCGCCGACGAGCGCGAGCATCGCCTTCAGTGCGCGGGCGGAGTCTGTGTGCAGCGTCAGGCTGTTCCCCGGGATGGGCCGGGTGCCGGTCACGCGGTCCAGAGCCCGGGAGATGCCGGCGCCGTCCGGGGTCACGGACTAGGCCGACCCGAGACCGAGCGTCCGCTCGATGGGACGGAGAGCACTGATGACGAAGGCGATGTGCTCGTCCAGGGGAACGCCGAGCTCTTCGGCGCCCCGGCGCACGTCGTCGCGGTTCACGCCGCGGGCGAAGGCCCTGTCCTTGAGCTTCTTCTTCACCGAGGACACTTCGAGGTCCGCCAGGCTCTTCGACGGGCGCACCAGCGCGCAGGCGACCAGGAATCCGCAGAGCTCGTCGACCGCGAACAGCGTCTTCGCGAGCGGCGTCTCGCGCGCCACGCCGGTGTAGTCCGCGTGCCCGAGGATGGCCTGGCACACGGCGTCGGGTACTCCCCGTTCCCGGAGCAGCCGCACGCCCCAGCTGGGATGCTCCTCGGTGGCGGAGTGCGCGTCGTTCGGATACCGCTCGTAGTCGAAATCGTGGAGGAGTCCCGCGAGCCCCCAGGTCTCTTCGTCGGCGGAAGCCTTCCGCGCGTAGGCGCGCACGGCACCCTCCACCGCGAGCATGTGCTGCCGGAGGGACGGGGAGGCGGTGTACTCCTGCATCAGGGCCAGCGCATCGTCGCGGGTCATAGACTCACATTCCAGCGGTCGGCCCACAGCTCGGCGATCAGCACCGGCCACAGCTTGCGGGCGTGATTGGAGCGTCCCTGGCGGTGCTCGGCCCATAGAGCCGTCACGCGTTCACCGCCGAATCGCGGGGCCGCGAAATACCGGTCCGCCCGATCGCGGAGGGCGCCGTTCAGCCAGGACGCGACGGGGACCGACAAGCCGCGCTTCCGGCGATCGATGACGTACGCGGGCACCAGCTCCCGCGCCGCTTCCTTCAATATCGCTTTGGTCTCCCAGCCCCGCACCTTGCGCGCCGCGGGAACGGGCAGCACCAGCTCGAGCACTTCCCGGTCGAGAAAGGGCGCCCGCGCCTCGATCGAGGCCAGCATGGTGCCGCGATCGACCTTCACGAGCAGGTTGTCCGGCAGATAGGTGAGAAAGTCGAGCCACAGCACCCGGTCGAGGTCCGGGGCGGCGGGGAAGTTGCGGAGCAGCTCGGCGAACGTGCCGACCGCTTCGGGGGTCGGACCCAGCGCGCCGAACCAGGCGGCGTGCCGCTCGAGGAGCGGACGATCGGCCGATCCCACAAACTGTTTGAGCAGGAATTCGATCGTGACCTTGCCCGGGGAGACGGGCCACCGCCGCACCGCGCCGGAGAGCAGGGCCCGGATCGGGGCCGGCAGGTGCCCGTAGATCCCGGCCGCCCGGTGCCCTAGGTAGGTCGGATAGCCGCCGAAGAGCTCGTCCGCGCCCTCGCCGGAGAGCACCACCTTGACGTCGGCTCGCGCCGCCTCCGCCAGGAGATACGTCGGCAGGATGGCGGGGTCGCCGACCGGCTCGGCGAGGCGGGAGGTCACCACATCGAAGGCCCGGGACAGGGACAGGTCGTCGGCCAGCACGTTGTGGTGGATGGAATGAATGTCCCGCGTCACCGCCTGCGCGAAGTCGCTTTCGTCGTAGCCCGGCGCCGCGAAGCGGGCGGCGTAGGTATGGATGCGCTGGCCGGGCATGGCCCGGGCTACCGCGGCGGCGAGGAAGGACGAGTCGAGCCCGCCGCTGGTGAATACTCCGATGGGTACGTCCGACATCAGCTCCCGGCGGACCGCGCCGATCAGTACCTCACGGAGCTGGTCCGCGGACTGGAGCCGGTCGCTTCCGTGCGCCACCTCTCCGGCGCTCCAATACCGGCGCACCTCCACCCCCCGGTCCGACGCTTCGAGCAGGGAGCCGGCGGGCAGCTTCGCGATCCCCGTGATCAGGGTGTGAGGAGCCGGGACGTAGCCCAAGGCGGTGTACAGCCCCGCGGCGTGCGGATCGAGCCGCCGGGGCTGATCGGGAAACACGAGCAGGGCCTGGACCTCGGACGCGAACCTCAGCTCGCCGTGCACGACGGTCCAGAAGAGCGGCTTTTCGCCGGCGCGGTCGCGCGCCAGAATCAATCGACGACTGGCGTCATCCCAGATCGCGAGTCCGAACATGCCGTCCAGGCCGCGAATTGCACCGGCCCCCGCGCGCTCATAGTGTGGAACAATGGTCTCGATGTCGCCCGTGGAACGGAACGGGTAACCCCAGGCTTGGGCCTCACGCCTGAGGCTCTCCGCGTTGTAGATCTCGCCGTTGCACACCATCCAGATTCTGCCGTCGGGACTCTGGAACGGCTGGTCGCCGGTCGTGAGGTCCATGATGGCGAGCCGGCGCGCGCCCAGGCGGGCGCGGTCGTGCCCCACGATCCGCTCGCCGTCGGGGCCTCGATGCGCGAGGGACAGGGCCATCGCCGGGAGGAGGTCGGGGTGGCGAAGGGGACGCCCGGTGAGGGAAACGACTCCGAAGATCCCGCACATCTACGGCGCGCCGGCGCGGCAGGGACCGTAGGCGGCGAACCGGGTGTCCTCCCCCAGCAGGGGGAGGCGGCCATGCAGGACCGAGCGGACGTCACGGTCACCCGAGCGGGCGATGAAGACCGTGGGAAGGGGGCAGCGGGAGAGCAGATCGCGCCAGGCGTCAGGGGCGAGCAGCGGGGACCCAGGGACGGCGCGAAGCCTTTCGGCATAGTCGGCGATGTAGGTACTCGTCAGCTCTTTCCCGGTGGCGGTGGCCACCGGAATGGTGCGCCGGAGATAGAACGGGAGTGACGGGATGAAAGCCCCGATGCCTACCACCTGCGCGGGCGCGCCGCGCGCGGCGGAGTGGGACAGAGCAGCCGCAACCGCGTCGGTGACTGCGGCCGACGAACGGTCCTCCCCCACCGCGTGCAGGAGCGTGCCCCCCACGATGGGTATGGCGACGACGATGGCGGCGTACGCGGCCGCGCCGAGGGACGGCGTATTCCGCCGCACCGCGAGCGCCACGGTGAGTCCCGAGGCCACCAGGATGAGACCGAGCACGAGCGCGGCGGCCGGCATCGCGGCCTTCTCGGCGGGGGTCAGCGAAATCGGCGCCGGAAACCACACCGTGAGGGTGATGAGACCAAGCCCCGAGAGGAGCGCGACGGGGACGTACGCTTTCGCTCCGAGGCCGATCCCGCGCCGGGTGAGTCCGCGACCCGCCGCCAGCGCGATGGCCGGCAGGAGCGGCAGGACGTAGTGAGGCAGCTTCGACTGGTTGAGTGAGAAGAAGATCAGGGGTCCCACCAGCCACGAAAGCAGGAGCCAGGCTTCCTGGGCCGCGGCGTTCACCTGCCGTGCCTCCCACAGCCAGCGCCAGCGCCCGAGCTGTGCCAGCGCGGGTACGACCCACGGGAAGGCGCCCACCAGCACGATCGGGATGTAGTACCAGAACGGCGCCGTCCGGTGGAAGCCCTTGGTGGTGACGCGCTGGAAGGTCTCCCGCACGAACGCGTAGTCGGGAAACTCCGGATGGCGCGCCGTGACGACCAGAAACCACGGCAGCACGATGACGAGGAATACCATCAGCCCGCGCCACGCGAACACGCGTCCGAGCGGCCGTCCCGTCAGCAGCACGTAGGGCACGATCGCGAGCAGCGGGACCAGGATGGCGACGGGGCCCTTCGTCAATCCGCCGAAGCCGATCGCGGCCCACGCGAGGACGGGGTGGTCTTCGGCGAACGCCAGGATGGCGAGCGTCAGGAAGAAGGCGAGGGTGCTGTCGAAGATGGTTTCCCGCGCGAATGCCAGGACCAGCGGCATGCTGGCGAGGGCGATGCCCGATAGCCAGCCCGCCTCGAGGCCCCACCGCTTGCGGGCCCACCAGATCACCAGCGCGATCGACGCGAGCGTGAACAGGAGGGCGGGAAGGCGGGCGGCCGCCTCGGTCGGACCCAGCGCCTCCATCGCGGCGGCGGCGGCCGCGAAGTAGAAGACCGGCTTGTCGAGGTAGGGCAGGCCGTCCAGGTGAGGGACGGCGAAATTCCCCGACTGCACCATCTCACGCGCCACCTCGGCGTTCCGGCCCTCGTCGGGGTCCAGGAGCCGGTGTCCCCCGAGACTCCAGCCGAGGGCGATCGCAGCGGCGAGCAGCAGCCCGGGGAGCCGTGAGAAGGGCCGTGGGGAGGGCGGGGAGGGCACGGCGGTGAATCTAATGCAGCTGGTTGACTCCGCCTCCCGGCGGCGCGGGCATCTGACTCACGGTGATGGGGACCGACGCCGCCGGGGCGCCATCCACCGAGATCGCGAAGCGGTAGGTGCCCGGATGAGGGAATGGGACGTCGAAGACCAGAATGGCGGCCGCCTCGATGTCGGTCACCCCGGCCGGGGGCTCGGCGAAATTCACGGTCCCGGACCCGCCCAGAATTTCGGTGTCCCGGTCGTCCACGAGCCGGATCTGCACCGGATGCTCTCCGATCTCGGTCCGCTTGCCCTTGAGGCGCAGCACCAGATGGAGCCGCGGGTGCATGGCGGGGAATTGCTGGACCCAGATGTGCTGGAAGATACCGAGCACCGAGATCTTGCCCGCCTGATCCACCAGTGCGTAGTCGGAGACCACCGCGAAGTCGACGTTCACTTGGGCTGCCGGATTTCGACGGAGGCCCTGGTGTGCTCCCAGGCGAAGGTCAGAACGGCTGCGTCGCCCGCGAGATCGCGCTGGGGCGTGGCGGTGATCCCGAAGCGCTCGATCAGCGCCGGCGACTGCTGGACCAGCATCGGCACCCGGACCAGATCCGAGTCGGGCGAGTAGTCGGTCCCCCAGAGCGGCGCGCGGGGCGCCGGACAGGTGGCACCGCACGGGGCCAGCGTCTGTGTGTTGATGATCAGGGTCCACGTCGTGGGGGTGGGCAGAATCCACAGCGTATAGGTGCCCGCCGGGACCCGGCGGCCCGCCACGCTCACGGGCGCGGTGGTCGTGAAGGTCGTTGCGGCGTTCGCGCCCGCGCGCCACACCTGACCCCAGGGCGTGATCGCGCCGAAGATGGTGCGGCCCCGGACGGACGGGCTCCCGTACGTGATGGTGATCCCTCCACTCCCGAACGCGACGGTCGTGGTCTCCCGCGGGGAAAGACTGGTGATGGGACGGCCGGCGAATCTGGGACCGAGCGCGGCCAGATCGAGCTCGCGCACCCGTTCCCAGTCGTACTTCTCGGTCGTCTGTTGCCCGGAGATGCGCGTCAGGCCGTCGGTGGGGTCAAGGGTTCCGACGAATGCTCCGACGATGGGACCCAGGTACAGGTGGACCGAGTCCCGGCCGAAGAGCTTGATGGTCAGCGTGGTGGCGCTTCCGTTCGTCATCTGCACGCCGGTCACGGTGGCAGAGTCGGTTTGACGCGCGCGGACCGCACGCACGGCGTCTTCGATCAAGCCCACGGCGGGGAAGAGATACGGGAAGCGATCGCTCGACGGGCCGCCGGTCCTGGCCTCCATCGGGATGTTCGGAGCGCCGCCGATGTTGTGGGTGACGAGCTCATACGACCGCCCCGCGGCATCGTAAGTCACGGTGTAGATCCGGTGGAGCGAGACGGGTGACCGCGTGACCAGCTCGCCCCGCAGTCCGGTAGCGGTCCGCTGATAGGTCTCGAGTGCCACGGTATCGGTGCCGATCCGCACCACCCATGAACCGCGTTCCTGCGCGGACAATGCGGCGCCGGCGATGAGCAGCAATCCCGCCGCGCGCATCACGACACCTTGATCGAGTTGACCTTGTCGTTCTGCTTGATCTTGTTGACCACGTCCATGCCCTTCGTGACCTGGCCGAACACCGTGTGCACGCCGTCCAGATGCCGCTGCGGAGCGTGACAGATGAAGAACTGCGAGCCGCCGGTATCCTTTCCGGCGTGCGCCATGGACAGCGTCCCGGCCACGTGCTTGTGCTTGTTGAGATGGGTTTCGCACTTGATGGTGTATCCGGGTCCGCCGGTCCCGACGCGTCCCTTGCCCGTCTTGGAGTAGGGATCGCCGCCTTGAATCATGAAATTCGGAATCACGCGGTGGAACGCGGTCCCGTCATAGAATCCTTCCTTCGCCAGTTTTTCGAAGTTGGCGACGGTGCCGGGCACTTCGTCGGCGAAGAGCTCGAGCTCGATGACTCCCTGAACGGTATCGATCACGGCCTTGGTGGCTGCCATCACTGCTCCAGTGCGAGGTTGTCGTCGACCTGCTTCACGGTTTTCATCCCTACAATCACGACACCCACGTCGGGGTTGTCCAGCACGAAACGCAAGGCCAGCTGGGACGGTGAGACCCGGGACTGGTGGGCGAGCTCGCGGACCCGGGCGCCCAGGGCGGCCATCTTCGTCACGTACGGACGGGGCATGCGGGCCCGGATGTCTCCGGCCGGCCAGGTGGCGTCGGGTCCATACGCGCCCGCGAGGAACCCGTTGGCCAGGGGCTCCCGGGCGATGATCCCCACGTTGGCGGCCCGGGCGGCGGCCAGGAGCCCGTCCTCAGGCTCCCGGCGGGCGATGTTGTACACGACCTGGATGGTGTCGGGCATGGTCGCCTGGACCGCAGCCAATCCTTCTTCGGGCGGATGAATGGACACTCCATATGCCCGGATTTTTCCCTCCCCCTTCAACTCTTCGAGCACGGCGTAGGTGTCCATGGCGGCGATCAGATTCAACGGCGGATTGTGGAGCTGGAGCAGGTCCACGTAATCGGTCTTGAGCCGGCGCAGGCTCTGCTCGAGGGCGAAGCGGATGTAATCGGGCGCGAAGGAGGAATCGTGCGTTACCGGAAGGGGGGCGTCGACCGGCAGGGCCTCGAACGGCGTACCCGTCATTTCGGCGATCCGGTCACGCAGGAGCGCGTGGACACCCCGATTGTAGAAGTTGCCGCCGACCTTGGTGGCGATGACGACCTTGGGCCGGACGTCGGCCAGCGCTTCCCCCAGCACCTCCTCACTGTGCCCGTGCCCGTAGACATCGGCGGTGTCGAAGAAGGTGCAGCCCAGATCGAGGGCGCGCCGGATGGCCCGCCGGGATTCGGCATCATCGGTGGCGCCGTACGAGTTGCCGTACTGATTGCCGCCGATGGCCCAGGCACCGAATCCGATTTCGGACACCGCGAAACCGGTGCGCCCGAGGATGCGCTTGTTCATCGGACCAGCTCGGCGAACGCGGTGCGGGTCGCCACGGGGAGTGAGCACGTCGTGCCGACGCACACCGTGGCCTGGGGCCGGGCGGCCGCGCGCCTGATGACCACCCGGCGCGGGCGCCAGGTCTGCAGCGCCGCGAGGTGCATGGCGCAGGCCTCACCGGGGCCCAGCGGTCCCGCGACTTCGATCCGCGTGACCGGATGGAGCGCCCAGTCGATGGCCTTGAGCAGCGTGGCGCCGTGCAGTCCGAGCTGACCGGCGGCGCCCGCGAACGTCGTCACCTGACGGTCCAGGCGTTCGCGCCAGCGTGGATCGTCGGTGATCGCCGCAAGCCGGGCCAGCACCAGCGCCGCGACGCCGTTCCCCGATGGTGCCGGCGCGTCCTGGGCGGGCTTGCCACGCAGCGCGAGATACGCCCCATCACCCGCCCCGCTGATGTCCCAATAGCCCCCCGCCGGGTCCCCGTGTGCGCGTTCCACATGCTCCATGACGGTCACCGCGCGGTCGAGCCACGCCGTCTCCCCCGTGGCTTCAAACGCGTCGAGGAAGGCGGATGCCGACTGCACTTGGTCGTCGAGCATGCCCGCCGGACTGGCGCGACCGACGACGCGGGACATCCCCGTGCCGTCGTGCCACCCCTCGTGCCAGAGCCGCTCGACGCACCCGAGTGCCAGCTCGTTGCATTCGGGGCGATCGAGCACCGCTCCGGCCTGCAGGAACGCCCCCGCCAGCATCGCGTTCCATGACACGTACGGGGTGCGGTCCACGAACGGAGCGGGGCGCTGATCGCGAGCCTGCTTGAGCCGTGCCATGGCCTTCTCGAGAACCGGGCGCTCGGCGTCCCCCGGCGCCATCCGTCGCCAGAGGACGTTTTTCGCGGGGTTTACATGCATCTCCCCCTCGTCTCCGATATCGAAGACCCTCTCCGCCACGTCGAATTCAGGCGGGGAAAGGGCGGCTTTGGCTTCCGCGACGGTCCAGGTCCAGTAGTCGCCGTCGTCGCCGAACGTCGTGTCCGCGTCCTGAGAGGCGTAGAAGATCTTCTGCGCCGGATCCGAGAGGATCGCGAGAACCCAATCGACGATGTCCGAAGCTGCTTCCCGGAAGATCGGAGTTCCGAGTGCCGAGTAGGCCGAGCAGTAGGCACGCAGCAGCTCGGCGTTGTCGGTGGCCATCTTTTCGAAGTGAGGGACGATCCAGCGTTCGTCCACCGTGTACCGGTGGAAACCGCCGCCCACGTGGTCGCGGATGCCGCCCTTCGCCATCCCCTCCAGGGTCTTGTCGACGACTTCGCGCGGCCAGTCTTCCCGCGTATCCCACCATCGCCCCAACAGAAACTCACAGGCACCGGGGTGCGGGAACTTGGGTGCGGCGCCGAAACCGCCGTACCGGACGTCGAACAACCGGGCCATCTGGTCGGCGCCCGTGCGGAGGATCCCGTCCGTCACTTCGCCCCGGCCGGTCTCGTCCAGTGCGCCACCAAGACGATCGGCCAGGTCCTTGGCGTTTTTCAGGAGCTTCTCGCGGTCCTCACGATACCGGCGGGCGATTTCGACCAGGGTGGTCCGGAACCCGGGACGGCCGTAGGAATTCTGATCGGGCGGGAAGTAGGTGCCGCCGTAGAACACCCGTCCTTCGGAATCCAGGAACGCGGTGAGGGGCCAGCCGCCCTGACCGGAGATGGCCTGGACCGCGCGCTGGTACCTGGCGTCCACGTCCGGGCGCTCGTCCCGGTCCACCTTCACGCAGACGAAGTCCCGGTTCAGCACTTCGGCCACGGCCGGATCTTCGTACGATTCGCCGTCCATCACGTGACACCAGTGACACCATACGGCGCCGATGTCGAGGAGGATCGGACGGTCTTCCACACGCGCGCGAGCGAACGCGCCGTCGCCCCACGGCATCCAGTGCACGGGCTGGTGAGCGGCGGACTTGAGGTACGCCGATGCCTCGGTGCCCAGAAGATTGAGCACTACGACTCGAGGAACCGCACGGCGGTCCGGGACAGGAGCTCGACGCCGATCGCGAGCGCGCTTTCGTCGATGTCGAACGTGGGGCTGTGGTGCGGGGAGGCCTGCCGGCCCGGTGTCGCGGAGCCGACGAACGCGAAACAGCCCGGCACGTGGGCCAGGAAGAAGGACATGTCTTCGCCGCCCATCGTGCGGACGTCCGAGCGGATGTTCCTGGCTCCGACGACGTCCGCCGCCACGTCCCGCATCAAGCCGGCCATCACCGCGTCGTTGACGAGCGGCCTGGTATGGCGGCGGAAGCGGACGTCGGCGCCCGCGCCAAAGGACGCGGCGACGCCCTTCGTGATCTCCTCCACCAGCTTCGGCGCTTCTTCCCAGAGGCGTCCGCCGAACGTCCGGATCGTGCCGCGGAGCTCGGCGGTGCCGGGGATGACGTTGAAAGCGTGACCCGCCGACACCTGCGTGACCGACAGCACCCCCTCTTCGAACGGGTCACGGCGCCGGGAGATCACACTCTGGAGCGCGGTGATCACGTGCGCCGCGGTCAACACCGGGTCGACGGTCTGATGGGGCGCGGCGGCGTGCCCGCCACGGCCGGTGATCGTGATCTCAAATTCGTCGACCGAGGCCATGACCGGTCCCGGCATGATGCCGATGGTGCCTGCCGGAATGTCGTTCCAGAGGTGGATGCCGAAGGCGGCGTCGACTTTGGGACGGTCGAGGATGCCAGCACGGATCATGGCCTGCGCCCCGTCCGAGATTTCTTCGGCCGGTTGGAATGCGAATTTCACGGTGCCGGGCAGGGTTGCGGCTCCGAGCCGGCGGGCGACCTCGAGCCCGATGGCCACATGCCCATCGTGGCCGCAGGCGTGCATTTTCCCCGGGTGCCGGGACTTGTAGGGGACCTCGTTCGCTTCCTGCACCGGCAGCGCGTCCATGTCGGCGCGGAGCAGGACGCAGCGCCCCCCCGATCCCCGGACCCCGACGACGCCGGTGTTTCCGACCCCCGCGGTCACCTGGTAACCCGACGCCTGGAGCCGCTCCGCGACGAGTGTGCTGGTCCGGGATTCCTGGTTGCCCAGCTCCGGGTGCTGGTGGAGGTCGCGGCGCGTGGCGATCAGGGAGTCCTGATCGATACCGGGCAGGGCAATGGTCACAGGTCGGCGCTCGGGCAGAGATCCGAAATCCGGCACTCGCCGCAGAGGGGGCGCCGGGCGATGCACGTCTTTCGGCCGTGAAGGATCAGCAGGTGGGAGAAGATCGTCCACTTGGGCCGGGGCACCAGGGGCATCAGGGCGAGCTCGATCTTTTCCGGCGTCTTTTCGCGCGTGAGCCGGAGCAGCCCGGAAATCCGCTGCACGTGAGTGTCCACGACGATGCCTTCATTCTTTCCAAACGCGTTCCCGAGCACCACGTTCGCGGTCTTCCTGCCGACCCCGGGAAGCTTGATCAGTGCCTCCATCGTGTCCGGGACCCTGCCGCCATGCCGTTCGACCAGAGCGCGCGCCATCCCCAGGAGGGATTTCGCCTTGTTCCGGAAAAATCCGGTGCTCTTGATGATGTTTTCGACCGCGGCCTGATCTGCGTCCGCGAGTGACCCGGGGTCGGGATAGGCTTTGAACAGCACGGGTGTGACCAGGTTCACGCGGGCGTCGGTGCACTGCGCCGAGAGGATGGTGGCGGCGGTCAGCTCGTAGGCGTTGCGGTGGTCGAGGGCGCAGTGCGCGTCCGGGAACTCCCGCGTGAGGCGGCCGATGATCTTGCGGGTCCGCTGCTTCAGGGCCGCGGGCGATTCGTTCCGCTTCACCGGCGGGCCTCGGCGAAGGCCCGGAAACCGTCGACCTCGCGGGTGTTGAGCACACCGCCGGCCTCCACCCAGCCTTTCCGCGCCACACCGACACCCACGCCGACGTTCGCCATCCCGGCCACCGAGTGCGCGTCGGCGCCGATCGAAACGGTGACGCCCAGATCGCGCGCCTCCCGGACGTAGCGCCAGTCGAGATCGAGCCGGTGCGGGTCCGCGTTGACTTCGACGGCGATGCCGCGATCGGCGGCGCACCGCAGGACCCTTTCGAGGTCGATGGGGAACGGATCGCGGGAAAGCAGCAGCCGGCCCGTAGGGTGTCCCAGGATGGTGAGGTGCGGATCGTCCATGGCCTTGAGCACCCGGTCCGTCATCTGGGGCTCGGTCATGCCGAAACGCGTATGGATGGAGCCGATGACGAAGTCGAACCGGTCGAGGGTGGGGGTGTCGTAATCGAGCCGTCCGTCTTCCAGAATGTCGGCCTCGATGCCCTTGAGGACGGCGAACGACGGATTCGCGCGGTTCACGGCATCGATCTCGTCGTGCTGGCGCCCGATGTCTTCCGCCTTGAGCCCCCCCGCAAACGCTCCCGGTCCGTGGTCGGTGAGTCCCATCCAGGAGTATCCGGCGCCCGCGCACGCCTCGGCCCACTCGGCGATCGTGGTGGTTCCGTCCGAGTAATTGCTGTGGCAGTGCAGGAAGCCCTTGAGGTCCCGCTCTTCGACCAGCTGAGGCAGGGTCCCCGCGGCCGCGGCGTCGATCTCGCCCGCTCCCTCACGGAGCTCGGGCGGGATCCAAGCGAGGCCCAGGGCGTGGTACACGTCCGTCTCTTCGCGGTAGACGCCGTGGGCAAGCGACACCCCGCGGTCCGTGGCGCGGGCCTCGAGCTGGGCCAGATGGGCGCCCGAGCCGGTGGCCCGGATCCACGCGAGTCCAAATGAGTCCATGTGCGTGAAGAACACGTCCGCCAGAGTGCCCGACGCGAACCGGAGGGTGACCGCGTTCTCCGCGCCCGACGATTCAGTGACGCCTGGGGTGGTCCGCAGGCGCTTCACGATGGCGTCCCGGGCTCCGCTCTCGCGGTATCCGATCAGGAAGTCGAGGTCGCGGATGACCTCGCGACGACGCCGCACGCTTCCCGCCAGCTCGACGCGCACCGCCCCGTCGAGCGCCGCGAGACTCTCCCTGAGGCCACGCGCCTCGGCCGCCGCGTGGTGGTAGAGGCGGAACTCGGCGGAGCGGCGCAGGTGCGCGATACCCCGCCGCACGTTCTCGGCCGTCTTGGCGCCGAAGCGGGGGAGGGCGGCGAGGCGGCCGTCGGCGGCCGCGGCGTCGAGGTCGGCGATCGTGTCGATGTCGAGGGTGTCGTGAATCTGCCGGATCTTGGTCACCCCGAGACCCGGGATGCGCGTCATTTCCACGAGGCCCGGCGGGATCTGCTCGCGCAGCTCGTCGAGAACCGAGGAGCGGCCGGTGTCGATCAGCTCCGACACGATCTGCAGGGTCGCCTTCCCGATGCCGTGGACTTCCGCGAGGGCGCCCGATTTGAAGCCCTCGTTCAAGTCTCCTGGAAAACCCGTCACGGCCCGCGCGGCATTCTCGAACGCGCGGACGCGGAATGGATTTTCGCCCTTGAGCTCCAGGAAGCGGGCAATCTCGTCCAGCACCTGGCCCACTGCCGGCTTGTCCATGTCCGGGAAGCTAACCCGCTAGGCCTGGGGCAGGAATTCGTCGAGCGCGCGAACGAACGGGGAGGTGACTTCGACGTGTGGGCAATGCCCGCAGTCGAGGGGCACCAGCGCCGCGCCGGTGATCCGCGAGATCTCGCGGGAAGAAGCGATCGGGATCGGATCGGACGTGCCATGCACAATGCGGGAGGGGGGAAGCGGGAAGCGGGAGGCGAGTGCCTCCAACTCAGGTCTAAGATCCCAATCGCCCAGCGATTCCCAGACGGCTTTTTGCGTTCGGGCGACCACGCGGAACGGTGTCAGGCGCACCGCATCAGCCGGGTTCTTGAAGTATCCCATGACCGACAGCTCGAAGGCGCGGCGTTGGTACGCTTCCGCATCGCGCTCCCGCAGGCCCGAGGCGCGGAGCGCGTCCCGTTCCGCCAGGCGCTCCGGAGCGTTCATGCGCCGGCTGAACTCGGTTTCAAAATCGTCGCGCCATTCCCGGGTGATGGCGGCGGGGGCGATGAGGGCCAGGCGTTCGACCCGTTCGGGGTGACGCAACGTGTACAGGAGTCCGAGGAGTCCGCCCCACGAGTATCCGCAGATGACGAGCCGCTCCCGGCCCAGGGCGATGCGGATTCCCTCCAGGTCGGCCACATGGGCTTCCCATCCCAGTGGCGCTTCCCGGGGAGCCGGGGACCGACCGCCGCCCCGCTGGTCGTAATAGAAGAGCTCCCGGCCGTTCGCGAGCAGGTCGTACTGCGGAAGCAGGTAGTCGTGGCTCGCGCCGGGGCCGCCGTGGAGGACGACCACGAGTGGCCCCGCGCCGATCCGCCGGGTGAGGAGGGGAATGCCGTCGACGGTGAGCACGGGAGGAACCTAACCACCGGAAACAAGACGGGGGCGGCCGTGGCCGCCCCCGTCACATCTGCCGTCGACCGGCCCTAGAAGTAGAGGCCGCCCGTCAGTACGAACGCGCTCCCGGTGCGGAGTTCGATCCGGGCCTCTGCGAACGGGGTCATGGTGGAATGGGGCAACTTGAACTTCGCGCCGCCACCCAGGTTCAGTCCGACCTCGGTCGCCGAGCAACCGGCGATTCCGCCGCAGTTCACGCTGTAATGGGCGAAATTCAGACCCCCACCGGCGTAGGGCGTGATGTTCGACTTCGGAACCTTGAAGTTGTAGAAGACGTTGGCGTTGATTTCCCAGATGTGGACCCCGCCGGTACCGAAGAAGTAGTCGAATGACCCGACCCCGTCGATCGGGGCGCCCAGGGTCTTGGCGAGGCCCAGGTCGAGCCTGCCACCTAGCCCGAAGTTCAGGTTGTTCGTCGCGAAATCGATTTGCGGAGCGAAGCGGACGCTCTGCGCCGCCAGACCCGTCGTCCCCAAACTCAGAGCACCGACCAGCATTGCCGCCGCGAGCTGCTTGCGCATAGTCCTGGACTCCTCCGAAGGGATGGAAGAACGGCATCGCCGACCCGCGGCCAGTATATGGCGGGTGAGCGGGGGCCGCAAGTAATCTTCATCACCATGTTGGAGGTCACTGACGTTCTCGACGCCCGACGGCGTCGCCCCGTTTCCGTCGCCGACCTCGTCGTCCTGTGTTTCATCGGTGCGACGATCGGCGGCGTGGTCGCGTTCGCACGGGAGTTCGGGGCTCCCTATGTGCAGGCCATTCACATCGATCTTTCGCCGGCGGCCCTGCCGAAATACACCCTGTATTCGCTGTCGCGCGGCGTCTTCGCGCTGATCATTTCGTACGGGTTCGCGCTGGTGTTCGGGTGGGCGGCCGCGTCCTCCCTCACGGCCGAGCGGTTCCTGCTGCCGCTCCTGGACATCCTCCAGAGCATCCCGGTGCTGGGATTCCTTCCCGGGCTCGTGCTCGGACTCGTGGCGCTCTTCCCGAGCCGGAACGCCGGCCTCGAGCTCGCCGCAATCCTCATGATCTTCACGGCCCAGGCGTGGAACCTCGCCCTTTCCTTTTATAACTCGCTGAAGAGCGTGCCCGAGCCCCTGCGCGAGGCCTCCCGGATAGCTGGCTGGGGCTCCTGGCAGATCTTCCGGAGACTCGAAGTCCCGTCGGCCGCGCCGGGGCTCGTGTGGAACGGCATGCTGTCGATGGCAGGGGGCTGGTTCTTCCTGATGGTGAACGAGGCATTTCAGCTCGGGAACCGCGACTACCGTCTGCCCGGCATCGGGTCGTACATGAGCGTGGCGGTGGAGCAGGGAGATCGCCGGGCCATCGTGCTCGCTCTCGTCGCGATGACGCTGATGATCGTAGCGGTCGACCGCCTGTTGTGGCGTCCTGTTGTGGTCTGGGCCCAGCGCTTTCGTCTGGACGACTCGAGCGGGGAAGCGCCGCAGACGTCGTGGCTACTCGAGTTCCTGCGGCGCTCCCGGCTCAGAATGCAGGCCCACGAGGTCCGGCGCACCGCCGTTCGCACGGCCCGCCGGGCCACGCGGCCGATCCGCCGCTCCCTGCGGACCGCCGAGCGGATGCTGCGGCGGGTCCCGCGCCCCATGCCGCGCCGCGCGCTGATGCTGAGAATCAGCGGCGTGCTGCTGCTCGGGCTCGTGCTCGTGGCGGGGGTCTGGGGGGTGTGGCGGCTCGCGGAGCTCCTGCTCCAGCTCTCAGGACCTTCGTGGGGCCGGCTGGCCGAGGCCGCGGGACTGACCTTCGTCCGGGTGCTCACGGCGGTGGCGCTGGGCACGGCCTGGGCACTCCCCGCCGGTATTCTCATCGGGCGGAGTCCGAGGATCGCGCAGATACTGCAACCCGTCATCCAGATCGTCGCGTCATTCCCGGCCCCGATGATCTTTCCGCTCGTGGTGCTGAGTCTCGCCTTTCTGGGGGTGGGGCTGAACCTGGGCTCCATCGTGCTGATGATCCTGTCGTCCCAGTGGTACATCCTCTTCAACGTCATCTCGGCGGTCGCCGCCTTGCCGCCGCAGCTCGATGAAGCGGCGCAGGTCTTCCAGGTGACGGGGTGGCGCCGCTGGCGGACGCTCTACCTGCCTGCCGCCTTCCCGGCCCTCGTCACCGGGTGGGTGACGGCCGCCGGCGGCGCCTGGAACGCGTCGATCGTGTCGGAATACATCACGGCCGGCGGCTCGCTCCGGTCCACGCTCGGACTGGGGAGTCTGATTTCGGACGCCACCGCCCGGGCCGACTTCCCGCTCCTCGCGGGCGGCATTACCCTCATGAGCATCATCGTCGTTGGCTGGAACCGCCTGGTCTGGCGGCCCGCCGCCATCCATGCCCAGACGAGGTTCGGGGTGACGCAATGACCACCGGCACCAGCGCCCCACCCCCGACGGCCGCCCCTCCCCAGGTGTTGCTCGACGCTCAGCACGTCACGCAGAAGTACCGGCTGCCGAACGCCGGCGAGTTCGAAGCGCTGCGCGACGTCACGCTTACCGTGAAAGAGCGGGAGATCGTAGCGTTCGTCGGACCGTCGGGGTGCGGCAAGAGCACGCTGATGCGGATCCTTGCCGGTCTGGCACGCCCCGTCGGTGGCTCCGTCACCTACCGGGGGAAACCGGTGGAGGGCGTGCTCTCCACGGCCGCGATGGTCTTTCAGTCCTTCGC
>DATEGY010000301.1:0-9008 GCA_035279865.1 Gemmatimonadales bacterium
CCGAAGGAAGTCCTGATCTACCTGAACCGCCTCTCCGACCTGCTGTTCGTGCTGGCCCGCTCGGCCAACCAGGCCGCGGGGCACCCCGAGCTCCAATGGTAACGGTCCGGGTCTCGCTCTCCGGTGAGCAGGTGACCGGAGAGGGGCGCGACGCGTCCTACGACGTGCAGGTGGGACGGGGGCTCCTGAAAGACCTCACGACCTATGTGTCCCGGCATGCCCCGGCCCAGCGGTACGTCGTCATTACCGACGATCAGATCGAGCGGACCTACGCCCGGCGGGCTGCGACCGACCTCAGCGCTCCGTTGCTCAGCTTCCCGGCGGGCGAGGCCCGGAAGACCCGGGAGACGTGGGCCGACCTGACGGACCGGCTCCTGGCGCATCACGTCGGACGGGACGCGTGCATCGTGGCGGTCGGCGGGGGCGTGGTGGGAGACCTCGCGGGGTTCGTGGCCGCCACGTACCTCCGCGGCATTCCGTTCGTCCAGGTACCGACGACGCTCCTCGCCATGATCGACGCGTCGATCGGCGGCAAGACCGGTGTCAACGCGCCGGCGGGCAAGAACCTGATCGGTGCGTTTCATCAGCCACGGCTCGTCGTGGCCGATCTCGACACGCTGGATTCGCTCCCCGCGCCGCAGTTCGCCGCCGGGCTGGCGGAGGCGGTGAAACACGGAGTGATCGCCGACGCGGACTACTTCGCCTTTCTCGAACGCGAGACCGGTGCCGTAGCCGCCCGGAAGGATCCCGCACTCGAGCGGCTCGTGGCTCGCTCGGTGGAGATCAAGGCCGGCATCGTCGCGGCCGACGAACGGGAGTCGGGAATCCGGGCGGCGTTGAATTTCGGACACACGGTGGGTCATGCGGTGGAGGCGGCGAGTGGTTACTCGCTGCTCCACGGCGAGGCGGTGGCCATCGGGATGGCGTATGAGGCCCGATTGGCCGAGTTGATAGGCATCGGCGAGCCTGGTCTCAGCGAACGCCTGACCGGAGTACTTGGTCTCTATCGTCTTCCCGTCACCAGACCGGCGGCGGCTTCGGTCGATCAGCTGCTTTCGAAAATGCGGAACGACAAGAAGTCGCGATCGGGAGACCTTCGCTTCGCTCTCCCGCGCGCCATCGGCGCGATGCATGGCGGGGTCTCGAGTGGGTGGACGGTAGCAGCTCCGGAGGGCGTGGTGCGCGAGCTCTTGGCGGTCAAACAGTAATCACATATCCCTCAACCACTTCCCACACGCTTTCCACCTGTCCACACGGCCGTTTTCGGCGCGTTGGAATGCTTTCTCCACAGACACTGTTGATAGTGGACAAACAGCGCACTGAACCGTAGAAGCAATAAGTTGGGATGTGGAAAACTGCGGGAATTTGCACCATTCTGGGTCAAGTCCTATATTGGCCAGCGTTTCCAGAAGGCTTCGGACGCGTGTTTGGTGCACCGTCCCCCTCAAAAACGTCATAGCCGAAGATGGGAGTGCCGTGCATGGCCCGGTCGTCCACAGGCAAGGCAAAGGCGTTCTTTCGCTCTACTCCTTCTGGCGCCTTCGATCAGTATCTGCAGGACATTCAAAAACTCCCATTGATCAAAGACCCTGAGGAAGAGCGTCGGCTGGCGCGGCGAGTCCAGAAGGGTGATGAACGCGCCGCGGAGCGGTTGGTGACGGCGAATCTCCGGTTCGTGATCTCGTACGTGAAGAAATACCAGGGCCATGGACTCGATCTCTCCGAGCTCGTCGCCATCGGGAATGAGGGCCTCCTCAAAGCCGTCAAGAAATTCGATCCCGATCAGGGCGTGAAGTTCATCTCGTACGCGGTGTGGTGGGTCCGTCAGGCCGTGTTGAAGGCCCTCGCCGAGCAGACCCGCAGCGTCCGTATCCCCCTGAATCAGAACTCCCAGCTGATCCGGATGAGCCGCACGGAAACCTTCCTGTCGCAGGAGCTCGGCCGCGAGCCCACGGACAACGAAATTGCCACCGCCCTGGAAGACACCGTCGAGAACGTCCGCACGGCCCGCCGCATGACCGCCGCCGAGCTGTCCCTGGACGCACCGGTGGACCGGAGCGACAAGGATGCGGCGACTCTCGGGGAGCGCTTCGCCGGCATCGAGGGCGGCGAGATCGAAGACACCACCGACGGCAAGTTGATGCGCGAATTCATCGACCGGATCTTCCAGAAGTACCTGGCTCCCCGCGAACGCAAGATTCTCTATCTCTACTACGGACTCGAAGAAGGCTCCGAGGCGATGACCCTCGAGAAGATCGGCGCGCTCATGGGCGTCACCCGTGAGAGAATCCGCCAGATCCGTGAACGGGCGTTCGAGAAGCTGCGCGAGTCGCCCGACGGCAGGGCCCTGAAAGGGTTCTGGCGCGCAGCTTAGCCACACAGATCGCGCGGATCATGGGGGCCAGGGCGGAATCCTGGCCCCCTTCGTTTTGCCCTCCTGCCCCTACCTCCCGCTGTGCGTCTGTGCGTCT
Organism: Gemmatimonadales bacterium; assembly: GCA_035279865.1. Taxonomy (GTDB): domain Bacteria; phylum Gemmatimonadota; class Gemmatimonadetes; order Gemmatimonadales; family GWC2-71-9; genus 40CM-2-70-7. The sequence continues at coordinate 2,472 of DATEGY010000301.1, forward strand.
AGCCGTGCTTTTCCTATATACTTGAATCGTGATGCCCGACCTGGCCGAGGCGCTCGCCGCCATCGTTGGCCCCAGCCACGTGCGGACCTCGAGGGCCGAACGGCTCACCTACTCGGCGGATGGTCTCCCCACGCACCGGACCCTGCCCGGCGTCGTCGTGCTCCCGGGGACCCGTGAAGAGGTGATCACCGTCGTCCGCCTCCTGGCCTCCCGCAACATCCCGTTCGTCCCCCGGGGAGCGGGAACCGGGCTTTCCGGAGGGGCCCTCGCGGACGCTGACGCCGTCCTGATCGTCCTCACGCGCCTCAACCGGATCGTGGCCGTCGAACCGATCAACCGCCGGGCGGTGGTGGAGCCCGGGGTCGTGAACCTCAAGCTCTCGTCCGCCATCCTGCCTCTGGGCCTCTACTACGCCCCCGACCCATCCAGCCAATCCGCCTGCACCGTGGGAGGCAACGTCGCCGAAAATGCCGGAGGCCCGCACTGCCTTAAGTACGGGGTGACGACCAACCACATCCTGGCCCTTGAGGTCGTGCTGGCGGACGGCTCGGTGGTCCAGCTCGGCTCTCCGGCGGGGGACGCCTGGGGCCCCGACCTGGTCGGCGGGTTCGTGGGATCCGAAGGCAACTTCGGAATCGCCACCCGGATCACGGTCAGACTCACGCCCCTTCCCCGCTCGGTCCGCACCCTCCTCGCCGATTTCACCTCGCTCCGCGCCGCCGGTGCGGCAGTCTCGGGCATCATCGCGAGCGGCGTAGTGCCGGCGGCGCTCGAAATGATGGACCAGTCGTGCATCGGTGCCGTCGAAGATTCCGTGTATGCGGCGGGATACCCACGGGATGCCGCCGCCGTCCTCCTGGTCGAGCTGGATGGCCGCTTTGAATCCGCCGTCCAATCCGACGCGGAAGCGGTGGCCGAGCTGCTCACCGCCCGTGGGGCGCGGAGCGTAAAGTCGGCCTCGGATCCGGCGGAACGCGAGCGGCTCTGGCAGGGCCGGAAGAAAGCGTTCGGCGCCATGGGCCGCCTGTCCCGCGACCTGGTGGTGCAGGACGCCGTAGTCCCGCGCACCGCGCTGCCGGATGTGCTCGAGGAGATCGGCGCGATCGCAGCCCGCTACCGGCTCCGCGTCTCGAACGTGTTTCACGCGGGCGACGGGAATCTCCACCCGAACATCTCGTTCGACGCCACCAACCCCGATGAGCACGAACGGGTGCAGCAGGCGTCGGCCGAGATCATGAATGCGTGTATCGCGTCGGGAGGAACCATCACCGGGGAGCATGGGGTGGGCGTGGACAAGCTGCGCTACATGCCGTCCGTCTTCGATGGCGAGTCGCTCGCCGCTATGCACGCGGTCCGGCGGGTGTTCGATCCCCACGAACGGGTGAACCCGGGCAAAGTGGTACCGGTTCACGCCTGCCGGGAATGGAGGGGGAGCGCCGCGTGAGCCTCATCGAAAAAATCACGACCCTCCTGGGGCCTGACGCCGTGCTTGAGCGCCGCTCCGGAGACGAGCCTCCTCGCGTAGCGCCTGCGGCGCCTGATGCCGTAGCCCTCCTGCTTTCCACGGCCAATGCCGAAGGGTGGAAAGTGCGGATCGAGGGTGCCGGCACCTGGATGCCCGGCGATGCCCCCGCCGACCTCATCCTCACCACCCGCCGCCTCGACAAGATCCCGGCGCTCGAGAGTCAGGACCTGACGGTCACCGCGGAGGCCGGCGTGGGCCTGGACGTCCTGCGACGGGAGCTGGCCGACCGGGGCGCCTGGCTCGCCCTCGATCCGCCAGGCCTGGCGGGCCGGACCCTCGGCTCCGTCGTCGCGACCGCGAGTGCCGGTCCCCTTCGCCTCGGCTTCGGCGGAGTACGGGACCATCTGCTCGGTCTCGCGTTCGTCACGGGCGACGGACGCCTGATCCAGAGCGGCGGGAAAGTGATGAAAAACGTCGCCGGGTACGATCTGACCCGCCTCGAAACCGGCGCGTTCGGAGCCTTCGGGGTCATCGTCCTCGCTCACCTGCGACTGCGGGCCCTTCCCCGCTCGGACGTGACCTGGGTCCTGGAAGGGACGCGCGACGATCTCACCAACGTCGTGGACGACCTTCATGCCGCGGTGCTCGAACCCGCAGCACTCGAGCTGCTGTCGCCGGCGCCGGCGCGCCGGGAACACTGGATGCTGGCCGTGCGCCTGGTCGGCTCACCCCCGCATGTGGCCGCCGCGGAACAGGAGCTGCGGATCGCCGGCGGCGGGAGGCTGGCCCCGCTGCGGGGCGAAGAGGCGCAGCGGTTCTGGCAGCATGCCGCCGAAGGCTTCGCCACCAAGCCGGTCGTGTTCCGCGTCGGCGGGCTCCCCGACGGATCCGACGGTCTGCTCGATCTGCTTCAACATCAGGTGGGAGACGACTGGGTGCTCGCCAGTCCCACCGCCGGCACCGCCCGCTGGGCCGGCGACACCAGCGTCGATCGTCTGATCAAGCTCCGCCGGGCCCTGGCGGCCCGCGAAATCCCGCTCACGCTCGAGCGAGCGCCGTGGTCGGTGCGCGCGGCGGTCGGACACTTCGGAGCCTACCGCGAAGGGGTCGGTCCACTGGTCGCAGGGCTGCGCCACACCTTCGACCCCAACGGGGTCCTGGTCCAAGCTGCCGAAGCCGCTGAATGAATGACCGTGGGGGATTCGCCGCACTGGACCCCTGCGTCCACTGCGGATTCTGCCTGCAGGCCTGCCCCACCTTCCTCGTCACCGGCGACGAAGCCGATGGCCCCCGGGGCCGAATCGAGCTGATGCGGTCCCTCGAGCGGGGGCTCATCGCGGCAGACGACCCCGGACTCCAGCTCCACCTCGACCGCTGTCTCGGCTGCCGGGGGTGTGAACCGGTGTGCCCATCGGGGGTCGGCTACGGACGGGGCCTCGAAGCCGCCCGCGAGCGGATCGCCGAGCTTCGTCCGCTTCCCCTGGTCGCCCGCCTTGCGCTCTGGTTCCTCACCACCCCCGGGGTTTCGAGGCTCGTCTACGCCGCCGCCCGCCTGTTCCGGACCACCGGTATCCCCCGACGCCTCGCGGGCACCGGACGAATCGGCTTCGCGATGGGGATGCTTGCGGCCACGGAGGGGGATTGGGGATTGGGGATTCGGGATTCGTACCACCCCAACCAGTCCTCCATCCCGAATCCCCAATCCCCGGTGATGTTGTTTACCGGCTGCGTCATGGACGGCCTCTTCTCCCACGTCCATGCCGCGACCACCCGTACCCTTGGCGTCAACGGCTACCGGGTGACGGCCCCGGCAAGACAGGTCTGTTGCGGCGCCCTGCACGCGCATGCGGGCATGATCGAGGCCGCCCGCGAGCTGGCGCGCCGTAACCTCGAGGCCTTCGGTGACGGGGACGAGCCGATAGCCGTGAACAGCGCGGGGTGCGGGGCGCTCCTCAAGGACTACGGACACCTGCTCCCCGGTGATCCCGCCGCGTCCCGCTTCGCGGCGCGGGTGCGGGACGTGACCGAGCTCCTGGCGGACGCGGGACCCGTGCCGGCGAGGCATCCCGGCGTACGCGTCGCATATGATCCACCCTGCCATCTGCTGCACGCGCAACGGATCGCCGATGCACCCCTGAAAGTGTTCCGCAGCATTGAAGGGTTGACGCTGGTTCCCGTTCCCGACTCGGAGAAGTGCTGTGGCTCCGCGGGGCTTTACACGGTGGTCGAGCCCGGGCTCTCGCAGTCGGTGCTGGCCGGAAAGGCAGCCGCGATCACCAATGCGGATCCCGATCTGGTCGTCACGGGAAATCCCGGCTGCATCATGCAGATCGGCGCCGGGCTCGCCGCCGGACCGCGACCCATCCCCGTCCGCCACCCGGTGGAGGTGCTGGACCAGGCGTATGCGCACGCGGGGCGGTACGGGTGATCACCGAGCTGGTCCGCACCACCGACGGCGTCAGGGTGGGTCTGCATCATCTCGAGCCGGTGGCCCCCGCCCCCGCACCGGTGGTCTTGCTCCTCCACGGCGCCTTTTCCGGTCACACCATCTGGCTGCGCGGTTTCGCCCAGGGATTGTCGTCCCGGAGGTTCGACATCTGGCTCGCCGACTTCCGCGGGCACGGCGTTGCCGCCCGGGAACCGTCCCCCAAGACCTGGTGGTTCGAAGACCTGATCGACCGCGACGCCCCGGCAATCATGGAGCGGCTTCGCGCACATATCGGGACGCGTCCCCTCGGCGTGATCGGTCATTCCGCGGGGGGCGTCGTGGGCCTCTCGGTGCTGGCGCGCGCCGGCCAGGCGCCGGCTATGGACGCGCTCGTCGCACTCGGCACCCCGGGACCCGCACACATGGGCGCCGTGCGCTACCTCGGCGCTCTGGGGTTCCGCACGCTCGCCCTGGCCCTCGGCCGCTTCCCCGCCCGGGCCCTGCGTTTCGGCCGTGACGACGAGGGCGCGCTGATGTTCGCGCAGTGGATGACCTGGAACATCGAAGGACGCTGGCTCTCCCGGGATGGCTTCGACTACCTTGGGGCGATGTCTCGGGCTCGCACTCCCTATCTGGGCGTCGCGGGCGGGCGGGACCTGCTCTTTTCGCCCCCGTACGCCTGCCGGGAAATCGTCCAGCGGATCGGATCCCCGACGAAGGACTTTCACATCGCCCCTTCGCTGAATCATCCCGGTCTGGTACTGGACCCGCGGATCGCGAGCGAGGTCGTTCCCCCCGTGGCCGACTGGCTGCATTCGGTGCTCGGATGATCGACGCACCGGACCCGGTGTCCACGCTCGCACGCGTCGATCCCCCGTCGGTCACGCCGGCGGTGGCCAAGGCCCTGCGCGCCGGAGCGGTCGTCGCCCCCAGCCCCGCGGCCATCTTCGACTTGTCCGGTTCCGGGGCCCTTGCCTGCATGCAGGGGCTGCTCACCAACGACCTGGAGAAACCCGGCGACGGCGCACTCGCCTACGGAGCACTCCTCACGCCGAAGGGGATGATCATCGCGGACGGGTGGGCAGGGCGTCGCGGAGAGCTGGTCCGCTTTACCACATCTGCAGAAGGCCGGGAGCGGACCGCGCTGATCTTCCAGCGGTCCATTCCTCCGCGCCTGGCCAGGACCGTAGACCGGAGCGCCGAGCTGCGGGTGTTGCGTCTCTCCGGTCCGGCCGCGCTGGCGATCGCGGAGGCCGCGCGACTCGCCATTCCCCACACCCCGGGCCGGGTGATGCTTGACGGCGAAATGGAGGTGGGCCGCGCGAGCGAGGGAGCGCCCTTCACGTTCCAGTGGATCGGTTCGGCCCCGGCGCTCGAGATCCTGAGCGGGCGGCTGGTCGCGGCCGGGGCCGTCGAAGGGGACCCTGCGGCGCTCCAGCTGGCCCGGATCGAGGCAGGGTGGCCGTCGCTCGCCTCGGAGGTCGACGACAAGACCCTGCCTCAGGAAATCCGCTACGACGAAATCGGCGGTGTCTCCTACACGAAGGGGTGCTATACCGGCCAGGAGACCGTTTCGCGGGTCCATTTCCGCGGCCATCCCAATCGTGGACTCCGCGGTGTTCACCTTGCCGGTGAACCCCCCGCCGAGTGGCGGACCGCTCAACCGGTGCACCTGGGGGACAAAGAGGTCGGACGCCTCACCAGCGTCGCGTGGGTCCCGGACGGGTCGCCCGAGTCACGTGGAGGAATCTGGATGGGTCTCGCCGTTCTGCGGCGCGACGTGCCGGATGGCGCGGCGGTCCGCGTGGGCATGATCGAGGCCAAAGTGACTCCTCTGCCGCTGCCACTCCCCCGGTTCGAGCCCGCGTGACGGTTCTCGTCACCGGCGGTACGGGATTGGTCGGGAGCCACGTCATTCGGGCCCTGCAGCAGGAAGGCACCCCGGTTCGGGCGCTGGTCCGCCCGGCCAGCAGGCAGCACCTGAATCCACATGGCATCGACGTGGTGGAAGGGGACGTCACCGACGAGCGGGCCTGGCGCCAGGCGGCCCGTGGCGTGACGGGCATCATCCATTCCGCCGCCCTCATTGCTCAGCGAGGAACCCGCTCGGACTTCCAGGCCGTCAACGTGGGCGGGACCCGCCTGGCCGTGAAGGCCGCTCACGCGGCCCGGGTCAGGCTGGTGCACATCTCTTCCGTCGCGGTGTATGGCCGGAGTTCTGCCTATGCCGCGGGGGCCGGCAACGTGGACGAAGACTTCCGGTTCGGCGCGCTCGGCGGCCACGACTACTACGCGCAGAGCAAGCGGGAATCGGAGCAGGTGGTCTGGGAGGCGGTGGCGGCGGGCGCCGATGCGGTGGCGCTGCGCCCGAACGTCATTTACGGCGAAGGTGACCGCCTTTTTTCCCCGCGCGTACTCACGGCCATCCGTCAGGGGGTCGTGCCCCAGGTTGGCGCCGGGACCAATCACCTCTCCTGCGTGTACGCGGGGAATGTCGCGGCGGCCGCCCTCCTGGCGCTTCGCGCGCCCTCGGCCCGCGGGCGGGCGTTCAACACCACCGATGACGGGCCCGAGCGCCACACGCAGCGCGGTTTTTCGGACGCCTTTGCCGACGCCCTGGGCCTCCGCGTGCGGCGGGTCAGGC
>DATEGY010000302.1:0-3396 GCA_035279865.1 Gemmatimonadales bacterium
CCGCGCGAGGAGCGTGACGCGGTCGAGGATCTCGTTCACCTGCGTCGAACGCAACAACAACTCACCGGCCTTCGTGAAGCGCAGCAACTCTTTGGTGAGGTCCCGGCCGCGGCGCGCGGCGGCGAGAATCTCGTCCACCGCCTGAATACCCGCTTCGTTCGCTTCCGTGCGCAGGAGCGAAGCGTGCGTCATCACGCCGCCCATGAGGTTGTTGAACTGATGCGCGATGCCGCCCGCAAAGCGCGCCAGCCCGTCGAGCCGCTCGGTCTGGACCTGACGGCGTTCGAGGGCGCGGCGTTCGGTCCGGTCGTGGAGGATCGCCTGGACCAGCGGTCCCGCCGGGGTGTCGACGCGAGCGAGCGTCACTTCCAGCTCGAGCTCCGAGCCGTCGGCCCGCTTGATCCGCTCGACATGACTCACCGCGCTCTGCGCCGCGGCTTCCAGGGGGGCGAGGAGCCACCCATCCCCGCGTCCCGGCGCCAGGAGATGCGCGAGGAGTTTTCCCCGCACGTCCTCGAGTGGCTTTCCCAGCAGAGCGAGGAGTCGGGGGTTCGCATCATGTACCCGGCCATCGGGCTCGAGCGCCGCGATCGGGTCGCCGGCCCCCTCGAAGAGCGCCCGAAACCGTGCCTCGGACTCCGCGACCCGTCTCCGCTCGTTGTCCGCGATGCGGGACCCGATGGTGCTGGCGATCCCCGCGCTGAACAGCAGCACCAACGCGCCCTCATCCGCGAGCGGAGTGGGGAGGGCGGCGTCAGGGATCCAGCGGAGCGTGAGGTATTCGATGAGGAACGCGGAGGTGGCGAAGGTGGCCTGCCAGCCCCAGGGCCAGGGGATGAAGAGCGAGACGCCCAGCACGACGGCGGGCAACAAGCCGGCGACTTCCCAAAACCGTGTGGGGAGGATCAATCCGCTCGCACATCCGGCGAGGGCCAGGGAAAGGCCCAGCACCATCGCGAAAACTCTCAGGGTGCGGATGGAGCGGGCGGGTGTGGCCAGCCAGGCGATCCCGATGGCCAAAACCAGCGTGCCGAGCCGGACCGTGAGGAGGCGGCCGTAGGCGGGGGGAGAGACGGACAGGGACAGGTATTGCCTGAGCGACAGGGCGATGGCCACCACCACCGCGATGGCTCGGATGGGGCGGGAATAGGCCTGCGCAGGGCTGGTCACCGGGGCCATTCTAGGGCGGTTTGTGAGGAAGTGCCAGACGCCCTTGTCTGAGGATGGGAACCGATATTAATTACTCACCGTTCAGTTAGTAATGATTCTCCCAAAGAAGGGTGCCATGAAGCCCCGTTGGCAGCGGCGGAAGGAAGCCCGCCCTGAAGAGATCGTGAGCGCCGCGTTGCAAGTGTTCGCGCAGCACGGGTTCGCGGCCGCCCGTCTCGATGACGTCGCCAAGGAGGCGGGCGTCACCAAGGGCACCATCTACCTCTACTTCGAAAACAAGGAAGCGCTCTTCCAGGAAGTCATCCGCCAGACCGTGGTGCCCATCCTGGCCGCCGCCGAGCAGGAAGTGCGTGAGTGGAAGGGGAGCTCCGCGGAGCTTCTGCGCCACATGGTGCGGGGCTGGTGGGCCACCGTCGGGAAAGGTTCGCTGGCCGGCGTCGTGAAGTTGATCGTGGCGGAGGCGACGAACTTTCCGGAACTGACGCGGTTTTACTACAAGGAAGTGATTCGCCGCGGGCATCTCCTCTTCGCGCAGGTGCTCCAGCGCGGGGTCGACTCCGGGGAATTCCGTCAAGTCGACGTCATGGTGACGGTCCGGCTGGTCATCGCCCCGATGCTGATGGCCGTGGTCCACAGTCAATCACTCTACCGGTGCATCCGGGAGCCGTTCGACGGCGACCGGTACGTGGAAGCGCACCTCGACATGCTGCTGCGGGGTCTCGCCCCCGCGCCTATTGGGGAATTGAATCATGCGTAAAAGCTGGATCCTCGTGTTCGCGGCCGCTCTCGCTCCGAACCTCCTGGTCGCGCAGAGCCAGATGAAGTTGGGTTTTGGCGATGCCGTGAAGCTGGCGACCGGCCAGGCTACGCCGGTCCAATTGTCCGGGCTCGCCACCGCCGAAGCCCGTGCCCGCGTCCGTCAGTCGCGGTCCATGCTCCTGCCGGGCCTCACGGCCGGCGGCAGCTGGGTCAACCGGGACTACGACCTCGACGCTCTGGGCCTTCCATTCCCCAAGGGAGCGTTCCCGCTCCCGACCGTGGTGCCGCCATTCAGCGCGTTCGACGCCCGGCTGACCGTCACGCAAACGGTGCTCGACTTGTCGAGCATCAAGCGGGTGCGCGCGAGCGAGGCGCAGGTTCAGAGCACCCTGGCGGCCGGGGACGCGGCGACCGAAAGCGCCGCTCAAGTCGCCGCCCTCGCGTATTTGCGGGCCGCCCGTGCCCAGGCTTCGGTGGCGGCACGCCAGGCGGATTCGGCCATCGCGGCGGAAGTCCTGTCGCTGGCGCAGGCCCAGCTCCAGGCCGGCGTTTCGGGGACGATCGACGCAACGCGCGCCAAGACCCAGGTCGCCGTGGCGGCGGGGGCGCTGGTCGTCGCCCGCAACCAGTACGACCAGGCCCGGATTGCCCTGGCACGCTCCCTCGGCGTGGACCCCGTGAAGTCGGACATCACCCTGAGCGACACGCTCTCCTCGAGCCTTGGCGCCGCGACGGTGCCGGCTGATCAGGATGCGGCCGTCGCCCAGGCGCTCAACTCGCGCCCAGAGCTCAAGGCGGAGCAGGCGCGCGGTACCGCGGCGCTGGTGTCGAGGGCCGCGATCCAGAGCGAGCTCCTGCCCCGGGTCGGCTTCGAAGCCGACTACGGACTCAGCGGCGTCGAGCTGGGGACGCTGCGGGCCACCCGGCAGTTCGCGGTGGCGGTGAGCATCCCGCTGGTCGACGGGTTCCGGCGTGAAGGCCGGGCCGCCGAGCAGGACGCGGTGATTCAGGAGTCGCAGGTGCGTCAGCACGATCTCCGGCAGCAGATCGCCGCCGACGTGGCGGGCGCGCTCCTCGACCTCCATTCGGCCGAGGCGCAGGAAGGGATCGCCTCGCAGCAACTGTCGCTGGCGGCCGATGTGTTGTCGCAGGCGGAAAAGCGGTTCAAAGCCGGCGTCGCGGGGAACATCGAAGTGATCGACGCGCAGGCAACGATGGTGAAGGCGCGGGACGCCGTGATCGACGCGCGGTATGGCGCGGCGGCGGCGCGGGTGGCACTCGCCCGGGCGGCGGGCGCGGCACGGACGCTTCATTAAAAGGGACAGACGATGGCAACGACTGTAGAACGAAACTCGACTTCCACGAACGACAGCGAAGCCCCCCAAGTGAGGGAGGGGGCGTCCATCACCCAGGCGCCGGAAAAGCCCGCCGGGGGCCGGAAGCGCATCGTCCTGATCGTCGTGGGAG
>DATEGY010000303.1:0-19682 GCA_035279865.1 Gemmatimonadales bacterium
ATCGAGGCGCAGATGCAGAGCGGCGTGGTCTACGGGTTGACGGCGGCCTTGTACGGCGCGGTGACGTGGAAGGGTGGCCAGGTGGAGCAGAACAACTTCACCGACTACCAGATGCTGCGGATGGCGGAGATGCCGGAGGTGGAGGTCCACATCCTTCCGAGCACCGATTCGCAGGGTGGGATCGGCGAGCCGGGGACGCCGCCGATCGCGCCCGCCGTGTGTAATGCGATTTACGCCCTCACCGGGAAGCGGATCCGGAAGCTGCCGATCGGAACTATCGCGTAGCCGGCTACGGGTTCCGCACGCGGTCGAGTACGAACCGGATCGCGTCGATCACCAGCTCCGGCTGGTCATCCTGAATCGCGTGTCCACTCCTCACCGTCACGATGTGCTCGGCATAGGTCGAGCGCTGGGCCCACTCCTCGTGCATCGCCCGCCAGACCTCGTGTCCGCGCACGGTCATGTTGATGTACGCGGGTTTCGGGGAGGGTCGCATGCTGGTGAGCACCGCCAGCGGGATGTCCGGGAGGGGAGTCAGCCCTTCGACCGTCCCCAGCGCCTGGATGCGCACGGTTTCCCGCGTTTCGTCCCGCTCGGCACCGGGTTTCATCGTCTGTATCACCGAATCGAAATAGGCCCGGAACTGCCCAGGGTATTTCGGGTCGAGCTGTCCCCACCGCTTGACCTGCTGCTCGTGCGTCCCGTCGACCAGAACCAGACCGGCCACGTCGCGCGGGTACATCGACACATACAGTCGCGAGAGCACGCCGCCGTACGAGCGGGCGACGAGCACGATCGGCCGTTGGACGTGGAGACTGTCGAGAAGCTGGTGCAGCTCGGTCATTTCCGTACGGGCCGAGTGATCGCCGGGGCCGGGCTCCGAGTTCCCGAGACCGGACCGGGAGTACACGATGACGCTCGAGAGATCGGCGGCCCGACGCCACACCGAATCCCAGTCCTGCCAGGTGTCCCCCAGGCCGGCTTCAAATACGAGGGTCGGAGCGCCGGTGCCGGCGCGCACGACCTCCAGCCGGTGGGTGCCGATGCTGACCAGTTGCGGGGTCTGGGCGGCGAGCGCGGCCGGCAGGATGAGGAGGGCGAGCGTGGTTTTCATGGGTCTAGAACTCGAACTGCTCCATCTTCCGGTGGGCGAACCACAGGGGCAGGGCCGTCGCTGCCACACACACGCAGGCGACCAGTACCGTGCTCGTGATCATCCACGGACTGATCACCACGGGATGTCCCTCATACACCGAACGGACGTATGGGTACACGATCTGTGATAACCCGCCGATCACCACGGCCAGGAGCGCGATGGTCGTCATCATGAACACCAGCCCGCCGAACGACGTCGGGATCTGGGCCGCATTTTCGGTTTCGAACTGGGGATAGAGCGTGCCGAACCCCAGCGCCAGCGCGCCGATCGCCAGCGTGAGCGCCGTGATCGTGATCAGGCTCAATACCATCATGAAGCTCGACGCCTGCAGCAGGAAGTTGGTGACCCCCGTCAGGATCAGCGCCAGCACGAGGAGCGGAACCGTCCCCACCCAGTACTTGGACCAGAGCAGGGCCTTCAAGTCCAGCGGTGACGACCGCAGGAGCCACATCTGCCGTCCCTCGAGCGACACGGCGGGGAAAATGAACCGCGCAGCGATCGAGGTCAGTACGAACCCGGCGAGGCCGAGGTTCAAGAACGACACCAGCGTCACCGAGAAGAATCCGACCTGTTCGCCCCGGTGCAGGGGCAAGACCTTGATGTTGAAGATGTACACCACCACCAGCACCCCGAGCAGGATCAGCTGGCTCCACTGGGTGGTGTCGCGGAAGAAGAGCCGGATGTCCTTCAGCACGAATTCCCGCTTGGCCACCGACAGGGGAGACATCATCCTCCCCAGCGACCATTTCCAGAAGCCCCCGCGAATGAACCGCTCCGCGCCCTCCTGCGCCTTGGTGAATCCCGTCGCGTACATCTGCCAGTGGAGCATCGCGCCCACCGCGACGAACGCCGCGGCGGTGGTCCAGAGGAGAATCACGGGCTGATAGTCGAACGGCCCGTGCAGGTACCCCATGATTGCGCGCGTGGCCCATTCGCTGGGCATGAACGGCGACGTCGGCGTGCGAAGCACGGCGATGAACTCGAGCAGGTTGCGGAAGCCTTCCGGCCGGGCCAGTTGCTCGGGCCGGATCATCCGGAAGAGGAGAATGACGCCGGCCCCTGCGCCCAGGGCGATGATCGACAGGAGGTCGCGGGTGCGGCGGGCGGGAAAGATGTTGACCAGGACCAGCGTCAGCGCCGATCCCGTCACGGCCGGCAGGAGGAGCAGGGGCACCATCACCAGAATGGCGTAGACCGGGAAGAACCAGCCGCCATGGTAGATCAACCCGTAGGCCGCGAGGAGCGGGACCGCCATCAGCGCGACCATCCAGGAGGAGTTGATGGCGGTCTCGAGCAGCTTGGCGAGATACAGGCGCAGCCAGTCGATGGGCGCCGAGACCAGGAGATCCAGATCCTTGGCGAGGAAGAAGCTCGAGAGCGCCGTGATGACGTTCGATAGGACCAGGATCGAAATGAAGGAAAGCAGCGCGAGACCGAGCATCTTGCCCGCGAGGAGCGGTCCGAGCTCCTCCACACCGCGGAAATAGCGCAGGATGACGTAGAGCACGCCGAACACGCCGGAGAAGAATGCCAATCCCACCGCCGTGAGCAGCACGACCTTTCCCCCGCCACCCTGCGCGCGTTCCTGACGCATCCGCTGCAGGGCGGTACGCCACTTGGGCTGGAGGACGTGCGCGAGGGACGGCTGCTTCACTTGCCGAGGACCTCGGCCAGCTCCTTTGCCTGCGCGCCGCCCGTGAGTTTGAGGAACAGCTCCTCGAGACTCGCATCCCCGGCCTGATGCTGCTTGCGGATGTCGTCGACGGTCCCCTCGGCCACGATCTTCCCATGCTGGACGATCGCGATGCGGTCGCACATCGCCTCAGCCACTTCGAGCGTGTGCGTGCTCATGAGCACCGTGCCCCCGCGGTCGACGAACTGCCGGAAGATGTCCTTGAGCAGGCGCGCGGCCTTGGGGTCGAGCCCCACCATCGGTTCGTCCACGACGATCACCGCGGGCCGGTGAATCAAGGCGCTCGAGATGATGAGCTTCTGCCGCATGCCGTGGCTGTACGACTCCACCAGCTCGTCCTTCCAGCTCGACAGCTCGAACACGTCGAGGAGCTCGTTGATGCGTCGCTCCACCACGTCTCCATCCTGGCCGTAAAGTCCCGCGACGAACCGCAGGAACTCGCCGCCGGTGAGCTTGTCGTACACGAAGGGCCGGTCGGGGATGAAGCCGAGCTTCTGCTTCGCGACGAGGGGGGTGCGATGGACATCGTCGCCGTCGAGCAGGACCCGGCCGTCCGTGGGCCGCAGAATGCCGGCGATCATCCGGAGCGTCGTCGTCTTGCCGGCGCCGTTGGGACCCAGGCATCCGTAGAGGAGCCCCTTGCCCACGGTCAGCGAGATGTGGTCGACCGCGACGAACGAGCCGTAGTGCTTGGTCAGGCCTTCGAGCTGAATCATTGCGCCTCGAGGGTGAGCGTCCCCAGCCGGGTGATCATCACGGCCCGGCGGCCCGGCATCCCGATCAGCAGCCGCAGATGGGACGCGTCGGCGGGGAATTGGTCGTCATAGGCATCCACGGGAACCCACTGTCCGAGCCACACTTCCGCCCACTCGGAATAGTAGAAACGGCCGCCCACCCGGCGCACCCCCGCGACCCGGCGTGCCGGCATACCCACCGAACGCGCCATAGTAATGAAGAGGGTGTTCACGCCGTTGCGATCGCCCTTCCCCGAGGACAGGGCCAGGAGCGCCTCGGGCCGGAGCGTCGTGGTGTCGTGCCGGGTCGTCTGTGCCACCCAGTGGGTGATCATTCCGGCGACCTTGACGGGCTCCCGTTCCTTGCCGATCAGGCGCATCAGCGGAAAGCCGAAGTCCATGGTGGCGACGGGGATCAGCGGTTCGGAGTGGAGGGTGGCCGCGAAAAGGGTGTCGTGCAGGGGCACCCGGTACCGGGGCAGGAGGCTGTCCAGGGCGAACCGCCGCACCGTCACGGTGTCTCCCGACAGGGTCTGTCCCCCTCCCGACAGGTCGAACGCGGACAGCGGCGCGCCGGAGAGCCGCACCTTCATGGCCGCCAGCGGCGGGTCGGTCCGATCAGGGGGGAAGGTTCGGGTCAACCCGGGCTCGAGGGCTCGAGACGCATCCTTCACCTGCACGGTGTCGCGGTGCCGGAAGTTCTGAACCGCGAGCTCGAAGGCGGTACGGCTGTACACCACACCGGTCGGTCGTTCTTCGCGCACCACGCGACCCTGCGGATCGATCCACAACCGGAATGGCCCGCCCGTTCCCGAGCCTTCGATGCGAAAGGCCGCCGTCGTGTCGAAGTGCACCGGCACCCAGGTCCGGGTCGTCGAGTCGTACTCCGCGCTGTCGGGGTTGGCGAGTGTGGTTTCCGCCACCACCCGTACCTGCACGTCCCGGGTGATGAGCAGGGGCGAGTCGAAGACCCGGGTGTCGAACACCGCACCCACCTTCATCTCCCCGCCGAACGCCAGCCGGAGCGGCATGAGGGACGGGATCATCGGGGTGCGGTGCGTCCGGGTTTCGGAGCGCGCGGTGATGTGCCCGTCCGACACCGCCAGCCTGATCGTGCTGTCCTGGGTGAAGATGCCGGCCGCGGTGTAGGCGTGCCCATTCTCCGTGTATTTGACGTCGACGGTCTCGAGCCGCAGGGCGCGGGACAACTTGGCTTCGGAACGGGACGTGGTGCGCTCGAGGCGGCCGCCGACCGCCGTTTCGATCACCTCGGCATCGACCACGCGGAGGGAGTCGGTGAGCGTGTCGAGTGTGGTCGAGGCGTACCCGACCTGATGGCCGTCGACGTCGATGCGGTAGTAGTTGGCCCCGGGCTGGACCGAAAGCGCCGCATTGGCGAGGCGGGTGCCCGTCGCCTGGAAGTAGACACGGCGGATCAGCCAGGCCATCGACAGCACCCAGACGATCAGAATCAAGAGGGCGGCGTGCTTGCGGTTCACGAGGCGCGGGCCTGCGCGCGGCGGAGGGCGGCTTCGATCACGTCTCGCTCGTCCGTGTTGGCGACCACG
Organism: Gemmatimonadales bacterium; assembly: GCA_035279865.1. Classification (GTDB taxonomy): domain Bacteria; phylum Gemmatimonadota; class Gemmatimonadetes; order Gemmatimonadales; family GWC2-71-9; genus 40CM-2-70-7. Next base: position 5,152 of record DATEGY010000303.1, read on the forward strand.
AACGATACCTCGGTGGGGAAGGTGGATCGCGAGCGGTGCTGCTCCAGGATCTCCACCAGCAGATCGGCCACGTCGAACGCTTTGAAGGCCCCGGGGCCGTCGTCGACGCCGAGGAGGGGGACGGCGACGTGGGGGAACTGCCACTCCGAGGCCTGCTGCAGGACGGCGCGCCACGTCCGGATGACCATTTCCCGCGTCGGCGCCTGGTCGGGTTCGTCACGGATGCAGGCCTGGATCACGAATTCCGCTTCGAACCCGCCGCGGGCGGCGGTGACCACGGCGGCGCCGGGGCCGAAGGAATCGGTCACGAGCGAGTCGAAGTGGCGGCTGGTGGGGCGGACGACGGCATCGGCGGGACAGCGGGCGAGGTCGGCCACGACCACGCGGATCACCGGGCGGTGGCCCCTCCCTCCCGCGCCCGGCGGTAGTAGACCGTCGCTTCGTCGGGACGGCGGAGCCGGTCGAACACCACGCCCAGGCCGTACAATGCGCGGGAATGCTTGTCGTCCACGGCGAGCGCCTTTTCGTACGCCTCACGCGCGCCCGCGAGATCGTCGATGTGATTGAGCGCTTCGCCCAGCCGGCACCAGATCGGCACGTTGACGGGATCGAGCTCCACGGCGCGGCGGAATTGCGGCACCGCCTGGGCCCACAGACCGCGGCGGGCGAAGGTCACGCCGGTTTCCGCGAGTGCCATCGCCGCGGGCACGGGTGTGACCGCCACCGGAGCGGGCGCCGGAAACGGCTCGGGGGCGGGCGCAGGTTCAGGCGCCGGAGGAGGGGGAGGCGCGGCAACGATCACCGGGGCGGGGACGCGCGACTTCGGCATGCCGCCGGCCGGCGCGAGGGCCAGGGGGCCGGTGAGCAAACCGACGTCTTCGGTAAACGCGGCGGCCTCCGCCAGGAGTTGAGCCGCCACTCGGGCCCGCTCGGCCACAGGGGGCCAGCGGCGCAGATGCCGTCGGGTCACGTCGCCACCTCAGATTCGAGCCAATTCAGGTACGCCTGCAGGCCGCGCTCCACCGGGAGCGCAAGCAACTCGGGTATCTCGTAGGGGTGCCGGTCCCTCACCGCCGTCACCAGGGCATCCCAACGCGACGCCTCAGTCTTCATCACCACCACCACTTCTTGTTCTTCCTTTACTTCATCCTTCCAGCGATAGATCGACGTCCCCGCCGGCAGAATGGTCCCGCAGCCGATCACGCGTTCACTCACCAGGGCGTGGACGAGTTGCCGCGCATCTTCGACCGTGCTCAATGTGGTGAGAACTATCAGAGCACCGGTCGCCATAGGGGCAGCTAACGTACGGTTTGCGAGCGAGTTACGCAATAGTTTCCACATGTGCATGGGAGAATGCGGAGACGTGGAAAACCGGGGTGCCGGGAAAGGGGCGGCAATAGGCCACTTCTAGACGGCTAGACGGCTGGACGGCTAGAGAGACCAGCAACTAGCCGTCTAACCGTCTGGCCGTCTGGGGGTTGCCGTTGACCGGGAATTGACGCCCCAAGTAGCCTCCATTTCTATGTCTACCGACGCCCTGATAGTCCGAGGTGCTCGCGAGCACAACCTCAAGGACGTGTCGGTCGAGATCCCCCGCCACACCCTGACCGTCATCACCGGTCTTTCCGGTTCTGGCAAGTCGTCACTTGCATTCGATACCATCTACGCCGAAGGCCAGCGGCGCTACGTCGAGTCCCTCTCGGCGTACGCCCGGCAATTCCTCGGACTCATGGAAAAGCCGGACGTCGATGCCATCGAAGGGCTCTCGCCCGCGATCTCCATCGAACAGAAGACCGCCGGCGCGAATCCGCGATCCACGGTCGGCACCATCACCGAGGTCTACGACTACCTCCGGTTGCTCTGGGCGCGCACCGGTACGCCGCACTGTCCGAAGGACGGCACACCAGTCGAGCGTCAAAGCGCATCGCAGATCACGGATTTGGTCATGCAGTGGCCCGAAGGGGCGAAAATCGAGGTGCTCGCGCCCCTCGTCCGCGGTAGGAAGGGAGAATTCCGCGACCTCTTTGAGGATGCCCGGAAGAAGGGATTCGTCCGCGCGCGGGTGGACGGCGAAACCTACGACCTCTCCCAGGTGCCCAAGCTCAATCGCCGCCAGAACCACGACATCGCGGTGGTGGTCGACCGGCTCGCGGTGAAGACCGCCGATCGGGGGCGCATGGCCGATTCCATCGAAACGGCGTTGCGAGCCGCCGACGGCGTGGTGGAAGTCGTCCGGCATGCGGGCGGTGGCCCGAAGAGCACCCTCTTCTCCGAGCGCTACGCCTGCCCGAAATGCGGATTGTCCATCCCCGAGCTCGAGCCCCGGCAGTTCTCCTTCAACTCGCCGTTCGGCGCCTGCCCGACCTGCTCCGGGTTGGGGACCAAACGCGAGGTGAACGAGGATCTGGTGGTCGGAGACGACTCCCTCTCCATTCTGGAGGGCGTGATTCTTCCGTGGGGCGAACCCTCGGGATACATCCGGAAAGTGATTCTTCCCACGCTCGCCAAGTCCTTCAAGTTCGACCTCGACTCATCGTGGCGGGACGTCCCGGTCCCGGCGCGCAAGGCGATCCTCCACGGCGTCCCCGGTAAGACCTTCACCTATCAGTGGGACTCGGCACGCTTCCACGGTTCGTATGAGTCCGGGTGGAGTGGCGTGCTCAAGCACGTCGAGCGGCGCTACCAGGAGACGCAGTCGGACTCGACTCGCGAGCAGCTCGAAGCGTTCATGGTCGAGCAGCCCTGTCCGACCTGCAAGGGCCGGCGTCTGCGCCCCGAGAGTCTCTCGGTGCTCGTGGCGGGACGGAGCATCGGCGACGTCGCGGAGATGTCGGTGGAGGAGGCGCTGGCGTTCTTCGGCGGCCTCGAATTGCGCGAGAAGGGGCGGCCCGGCCTCGATCCGGAAATCGCCAAGCCCATCCTCAAGGAAGTGAAGGACCGCCTGCGCTTCCTGGCGGACGTGGGACTCGCGTACCTCACGCTGGGTCGGTCGGCGGGTACGCTGTCGGGAGGTGAATCCCAGCGCATCCGGCTGGCGACGCAGATCGGCTCGCGGCTGGTCGGAGTGCTCTACATCCTGGACGAGCCGTCCATCGGTCTCCATCAGCGCGACAACGCGAAGCTCCTCACCACGCTGAAGGAGCTCCGGGACCTCGGCAACACGGTGCTGGTGGTGGAGCACGATGAGGAGACCATCCGCGCCGCCGACTACGTCATCGACCTGGGGCCGCGGGCTGGCCGGCACGGGGGCGAGGTGGTGGCCGCGGGGTCACTGTCGCAAGTGTTGAAGAGCAGGGAATCCCTGACGGCGCGGTATCTCCGGGGGGAACTGCGAATCCCGCTCCCGCCCCGGCGCCGGGTCATCGCGGACGACCGCATGCTCCGGGTGGTCGGCGCGAAGCACCACAACCTGAAGGATCTCACCGTCGACTTCCCGCTCGGCACGTTCGTCGCCGTGACGGGCGTGTCGGGGTCGGGAAAGTCGACGCTCGTCACCGACATTCTGTACCAGGGACTCGCCCGTCATTTCTACCGTGCCAAGGTGGTGCCCGGCCGGCACACGCGGATCGAGGGTCTGGATCTGATCGACAAGGTCATCGACATCGATCAGAGTCCCATCGGCCGGACGCCGCGATCCAACCCCGCGACCTACACCGGTCTCTTCACCCCCATCCGCGAGCTGTACACGATGCTCCCGGAGTCCAAGGTGCGGGGGTACGGGCCGGGGCGGTTCTCGTTCAACGTGAAGGGGGGCCGCTGCGAGGCGTGTCAGGGTGACGGCCTGGTCAAAGTCGAAATGCATTTCCTGCCCGACGTCTATGTCCCCTGCGAAGTCTGCAAGGGCCGCCGGTACAACCGTGAGACGCTCGAGGTCCGGTATAAGGGGAAGAGCATCGCCGACGTGCTGGACCTTTCGGTGGCTGATGCGCTGGAGTTCTTCGAAGCGCAGCCCCGCTTGAAGGCGAAACTGGAGCTCTTGAACGACGTAGGGCTCGGGTACATCCACCTCGGGCAGTCGGCGACCACCCTCTCGGGCGGTGAAGCGCAGCGGGTGAAACTCGCCACCGAGCTCTCGAAGCGCGACACCGGCCGTACCCTGTACATCCTGGACGAGCCCACCACCGGACTGCATTTCGAAGACGTCCGGCTGCTCTTGGACGTGCTGCACCGGCTGGTGGACAAGGGGAACACCGTGGTCGTGATCGAGCACAATCTGGACGTCGTGAAGACCGCGGACTGGGTGGTCGATCTGGGACCTGAAGGGGGCGACGGCGGCGGGCGCGTGGTGGCCGCCGGTGCACCCGAGCAGGTGGCACGTGCCAGGGGGTCCCACACGGGGCGTTTCCTGGCGCGGGTGTTGCTCCCCGGGGACTGACGTCGCAGGTTGACTGAGGGAGGCGAACGACGTTGGAAGACATCCTGGCGATCGTATTCCTCTTCGGTGGCGGCACCGTGGCCGCCGTCGCGTTCTCGCCCATCGGCCGCGCCATTGCGGACCGGATCCGCGGCAAGGGCGGGGGCGGGGGGCTGGACGCGCTGAGCGGAGAAGTGGCGGCACACCGGGAGGAGACCACCGCCGAGATCCAGATGTTGCGGGAGCAGGTCGGCGAGCTGGCCGAGCGACTCGATTTCGCGGAGCGGATGCTGTCCAAACAGAAGGAATCGGAGCGGCTGGTACCGCCGAGGTGATATGACGCCCGAAGAAGGCATCAAGTTCCTCTTTCTCTTCCTGATGCTCGGGGGCGCCGTGTGGGTACTGCGGCCCATCGGCAAGGCCATCGCCCGGAAGCTCGAGGGGCAGGCCGGAGCCGACGCGCGCGCGCTGGAACAGATGCGGGACGAGCTCCTCGGCGAGGTGGACGGTCTGCGGCAGGATGTCGCGCAGCTGTCCGAACGGCTCGACTTCACGGAGCGCATGCTGGCCAAGCAGCAGGCTGAACCGCCGCGGGTCGGCCCGGGGGCGAGATGAATCCTCAGGAATCCGTCGCGTTCTTGGGGCTCATGGCTGTGATCTTCCTCATCACTCGCCCGCTGGTGGGCGCCCTGGCCCGGCGGATCAACCGCGAGCCCGCGCCGCCGGCGGTCGCGGACGGCGCGATGGAGGATGTGCGCGCGGACCTCGAGGACGCGCACCGGCGGATCGCGGCACTGGAGGAACGGGTGGACTTCGCGGAGCGGATGCTGGCGAAACAGCGGGAGCCCGATCGCCCGGCGCTCCCGCGGCAGCAGTGAACGTGGGGTTTTTCGCGCTCCTGATCCCGATCGTGGCGATCGGTGGGTTCTTCACCTGGATGATCTCCCTGTCGCCTGTGGGGAAAGCCTACGCCGAGAAGCTCAGAGGGCAGGGGGGTATGACCGGGGAGGGCGCCGATCAAGTCCTGCAGGCGATCGAAGACCTCAGGCAAGAGGTGACGGAACTGTCGGAACGTGTAGATTTTACCGAGCGGATGCTGGCCAAGGCCAAGGAGAAAGGCCTTCTGGAGCCTCCGCGTTGAAGCCGGAACTGTCATGATCTCGTATGGTTCGGCAGGGGTACTGGCCCAGGTGGTCACGGTGCCGCCTCCGGCGAACGTGGAGGTGTTGCACCAGCTGGTGCCGCTGTTCGGCATCGTGGGCGTCGCCATCTGCGTGGCGTTCGTGATCCGCTGGGTCGTGGAATCGCCGGTCGGGGACGCGATCGCCGAGTCGATCCGCTTGAACTCGCGCCCGCGGCGCCACTGGAAGGGCAAGGGTGGCGAGTGGGAGTCGGTGCCGGTGGACGCGATGGACGAGACCCGGGTGGCGGAGCTGGAGCACCAGGTGCAGCAGCTGTCGGGTCAGGTGACCGAATTGGTGGAGCGGTTGGATTTCACGGAGTGGGTGCTGGCGGAAACGCGGGGCGTACGGGAGCTCAAGCCGGGCCGCTGACGCTGGTCTACGATAGAGGGGTGTATGGGACTCTTTGACCGTCTCTCGACGCTGATCCGGTCGAACATCAACGACCTGATTTCGCGCGCCGAGAATCCTGAGAAGATGTTGAACCAGCTGATCGTCGACATGCGGAGCCAGCTGGCCAAGGCCAAGCAGCAGGTGGCCTCCGCGATCGCCGACGAGAAGAAGCTCTCCGCCCAGGCCGAGCAGGAAAAGAAGATGGCCGAGGACTGGGAGAAGCGTGCCGTGCTGGCGGTTCAGGAAGGCCGGGACGACCTCGCCAAGCAGGCGCTCCTCCGGCACAACGAGCACGTCCAGAACGCGGTCACCCTGCACGAGACCTGGGTCAAGCACCGCGAAGAAACCGAGAAGCTCAAGCTTTCGCTGCGCCAGCTGAACGACAAGATCGAAGAGGCCAAGCGGAAGAAGAACATCCTGATCGCGCGGCAGAAGCGGGCCGAGGCCCACAAGCGGATTCAGGAAACCATGTCGTCCATGGGCGACAACTCGGCGTTCGAGACGTTCGACCGTATGGCCGAGCAGATCGAGCACGAGGAGCGGAAGCTCATCGCGGCCGCCGAGGTCAACGAAGACCTGTCGGGCGACTCGCTGATGAAGCAGTTCCAGACCATCGAGGTCCGCGCCGACGCGGATCAACAGCTGGCGGCCCTGAAACAGAAGATGGGGCTCCTGGCCCCCGGCGCCCCCGCGGAAACCAAACAGATCGGCAAAGGCGCGAAAGACGCCGAGCTGGTCGAGGACGACGAAGCCGGGCATAGCCACTGAACGCCGTCGAGCCGTCGAAGGCGAAACTCTCGGGCGCCACGTTCGTGGCGCTCTTTGTTGCCGCCCTGGCCATCTGGTTCGCGGTCCGGGTGGTCGATGTCCTCATCGTCATCTTCATCGCCATCCTCTTTTCCATCTACCTCGGCGCCGTCACCGACTGGCTGGAGCGCCGCTTCAAAGTGCCGCGCTGGGGCGGGCTCACCATCGCCGTCGTCGGAACCCTCGGCGCCGTCGTGGGCCTCGGCGCCGTGCTGCTGCCGCCGGTCATCGACCAGACGCAGGCCCTCGTCTCCGGACTGCCCGCCACGCTCGCGGAAGTCCAGAACGTCCTGGCACGCACGGCCGCGCGCTACCCGGTCCTCCGCCGTTCGCCCCTCGCCGATCCGACGTCCGGCTTGGTGGGCTCCCTGATCACCGAAGGATTTGGATTTCTCCGCACGTCGGTGCTGCCCTACATCCGCGCCGGCGGCCTGGCCCTGATCGAGGGAGCCAGCGTGTTCGTCATGGCGCTCTATCTGGCCCGCAATCCGGGCGTGTACCGGAACGGCGTCGTCAGCCTGGTGGCACCGCAGCATCGCGTCACCGCCGGCCACATTCTCGACGACACCGCGCAGACCCTGCGCGCGTGGGTCGGGGGGCAGCTGCTCGCGATGTTCGTCCTGGGGACCCTCACCACCATCGGCCTGTTGATCCTGGGGGCGCCGTACTGGCTCGCGTTCGGCGTCTTCGCCGGTGTCGCGGCCATCGTCCCCTTCTTTGGGACGCTCCTGTCGACCATTCTCCCGGCCCTGTTCGTGGTCGGGGAAGGCGATTGGCTGCGGGTGGTCGCCGTGTTGCTCCTGGGGGTGGTGGTCCACGTCATCGAGGCGAACGTGGTGGGCCCCCTGATAATGGAAAGGAAGGTCGCTCTGCCGCCCGTCCTGACCATCGCCAGCGTGCTGGTGATGGGGACCCTGCTCGGGATGGTGGGGCTCGTCGTGGCGGTCCCTATTCTCGCGACGGTGATCGTTTTCGTGCGGCACGTCGTGCATGGCGAGATTTACGGCGACGCTGCGACGCAATCCGCGGTCCTGCGGCACACCGACGAATTCCGGATCCCTCTCCCTCTTTCCAAACGACGTCCTGAAAAATGACGCCTTCCTCCGCGCGTCCTGACCACCGGTTCCTGATTCTCGCCGACGGCCAATTCGATCCCCTCACGTCGAAAACGGCGAACAGCTGCGTCCGCTATTTCCCGGAGCGCATCGTCGGCGTGCTCGACCGGCGTCACGCGGGGAAGACGGTCCAGGACATCCTGGGTTTCGGAGGCGCGATCCCCGTAGTGGGTGACTTCGCCAAGGGGCTGTCCCTGGGGGGTGGCGCGACGGCCGTGCTCATCGGCATCGCGCCTCCCGGTGGTCAGCTCCCTGACGAATGGCGCGGCTGGCTCAAGGCCGCCATCGAGAAAGGCCTCGAGATCTGGAGCGGGCTCCACACCTTCATCGGCGACGATCCCGAGCTGGGACCGCTCGCGAAGAAGAAAGGCGTCCGCATCCTGGACGCCCGGAAGCCTCCCGCCCATCTGCCCATCGCCGACGGCCGCGCGGCCGAGGTCTCCGCGCTCACCATCCTGGCGGTGGGGTCCGACTGCAACGTGGGCAAGATGACCGCCCAGCTGCAGCTGCGGGACGCGCTCGTGAAGCGCGGCCGGCGCACCAGCTTCGTGGCCACCGGACAGACCGGCATCTTCATCGAGGGCTGGGGGATCGCGGTGGACGCGGTGGTGGCCGACTTCATCGCCGGCGCGGCCGAGACGATCACACTTCAGGGCGCCAAAGACCAGGACATCGTGCTGGTGGAAGGGCAGGGGAGCCTCATTCACCCCGGATACTCCGGTGTGACACTGGGGCTCCTGCACGGCACCTGTCCCGACGCGATGATTCTCTGCCACCAGTCGTCGCGCGACTTCATCGGCGACTACCACGGGCGGGCGCCGTGGGTGCGGATTCCGCCCCTGCGCGACCTGATCACGATCTACGAGGATGCGGCGCGGCCCTTGCGGGAATCGAAGGTGATCGCGGTTTGCCTCAACACCTACGATCTGGATGAGCGAGCGGCGCGCGATGCGGTGGCCCGGGCGGCGCAGGACACCGGGCTGCCGGCCACCGACCCGGTCCGGTTCGATCCGGCTCCCGTGGTCGACGCGATGATCAAGGCGGCGGACGAAAAGAAGAAGCGCCGGCGCTAGGTATTGCGTTTTTCGGACCCGGCGGGCGTCGATCGGATCACGGTCGGCGCCCCTTTCATTTGTAGATAGTGACGTGACGACATTCCTCTTTCTCCGCCAGGCGCTCGCCGAATGGAAGCCGGTGTCGGTGCTGATCCGCCGGACCCGCCTCCCGTTCTGGCTCCTGACGTTGACGATCGGCGCCGCCCTCCTCGGTGGTCTCTACGACGGCCCTTCACTGCCGACTCTCGTCACGAGTGTGGCGCTCCTCGCGACCTTCACCTGCGCCGTCGTTCTCGCCGGGGCGCATTCGGGGCGCGCCACCGCTCTGACGTTGCGCCATCCCGCGTCCCCGATGGCGCTCGCCACCGGACGATGGCTCGCGGTGACCGCCTTGGCGGGGCTGGTGACGCTGGCGGCGGCGATCGGTGCCGCCTGGCAGGCCGAGCTCGGGTGGCGGGAAGGCGTGGCGGCGGCGGTGTCCGCGGGTTGGGTGGCGCTGCCGGTGGTGGCCGGCGGAGTGCTGGTGACGGCGGGATGCTGGCGGCGGAGGACCCCGTGATCCCGCCGGCGATCTCGCTCTCGCAGGTCACGTGGGTGGGCCGGACGGGCCGGGTCCTCGACGGCGTGGATGTGGAGATCATTCCCGGTGAAGTGGTGGCCGTGGTCGGTGCGGCGGCGTGCGGAAAATCCACGCTCCTCCGGGTGGCCGCGGGCATCACCCGGGCCCACGCGGGGCAGGCCAGGGTGGGGTCCTGGAATGCCACCGACGCCCGAGTCCGAAAGATCGTCGGGTTTGCGCCCCAGGACCCCGCCTGGCTCGCGGCGTTCACGGTGCGGGAGCTCCTCGAGTACTGGGGCCGCTTCCACGTCCGGGGCAATCCATCGGCCGCGGTTCGGGACGCGCTGCTCGTCGCCGGTCTCGATGCCCATGCCGACGACCCGATCTCCCGGGCCGACACTCCCGTCCGCCGCCGGCTGGCCCTCGCGCAGGCGGTGCTCGGTGGCCGGCGGGTCCTGATCCTCGATGAGCTGCTGACCGGTCTGGACCAGGCACTCCGGCAGGAGCTGGCCTGGCGGCTCGAATCCCGCGCCGCCGCCGGCGTCGCGATCCTGCTCTCGGCTGCATCGCTCGAGGCGGTGGAGCGGGTCGCGACGCGGGTCCTGGTCCTCCGTCACGGTCGGGTGGCCCGGGTCGCGGCACCCTCCGCGCTTCTCGCGGAACGGGTCCTCGAGGTGATCCTGGACCGGCCCGCCCTGGCGGCGCCATCCGGCTTCCGCCTGACGCCGTTCGGACTGCAGGCGGACCTCTCCCGCATCACGCCGGAGGCGGCGCTCGCCACCTGCCGCGCCCACCGGCTTCTCGTCCGGGCCTCGCACGTGCGGAGCAAGTCGTTGGAGGAGCTGGCGGTGAGTTAGTTTTCGCCGATGCTTTCGGCCCCCATCCTGCAGTCGGCAGCACGGCCGCCCCGCTGGCTCGACCAGGTCACCGACTGGCTCGGTCTGGGGGACCGCGAGCTGACGGGCAAACTGCTCCAGGCCCTGATCATTCTGGTCCTGGCGTGGGGGGCAATTCAGATCCTGCGGTTCTTCGCCCGCCGCGTCGAACGGGCCGCGCACCGGCACGGCCACGGCGTCAACCGCGGGGAAACGCTGGCTCGCCTGGTCCAGAGCGTCGGTGCCGCCCTCATCGGGGTGGCCGCGGCGCTCATGGCACTGAATCTCTTCTTCAACATCGCTCCGCTCATCGCGACGGTCGGTGTCGCGGGGCTCGCGGTCTCCTTCGGGGCACAGAGTCTGGTCAAGGACGTCATCGCTGGATTCTTCATTCTGCTCGAGAATCAATACCAGCTTGGCGACAGCATCCGGATCGCGGGCGTGGAAGGGACCGTTTCCCACCTGACGCTGCGGGCCACGGTGCTCCGCGACGGGGCGGGCGTCGTGCATTTCATCCCCAACGGCCAGATTTCCGTCGTCTCCAATCTGACCCGCACCTGGTCCCGGGCCGTGGTGGATGTCGGCGTGGCCTACGCCGCCGACCTGGATCGCGTCATGAGTGTCCTCCGCGGGATCATCGCCGATCTCGGCAGGGACGGGGACTGGTCGCCGCGCCTGACGGGAGAGAGCGCGGTGTCGGGCATCCAGCAGCTTGGCGAATCGGCCGTGACCATCCGGGCGTGGGTGAACACCCAGCCGGGGACGCAGGGAGATGTGAAGGCGGAGCTGTTGCGGCGCATCAAGTCAACCTTCGAACGCGAAGGAATCGAAATGCCGTACCCCCAGCACGTGATTCACCTGATGGATGAAAGGGCGGCGAAGTGAGTCTCTCGCTCTTCAACACCCTCTCCCGGTCCATCGAGCCCTTCCAGCCGCTCCATCCGCCACGGGTCACGCTGTATACGTGCGGGCCGACGGTCTGGAACTATGCACACATCGGAAACTTCCGGACTTTCCTGTTCGAGGACCTGCTCCGACGGCACCTCGAGGCGTCCAAGTACGACGTCTTCCACATCATGAACCTGACGGACGTGGATGACCGCACCATCAAGGCGGCCGCGGCGGCAGGCAAGACGCTCACGGAGCATACGGAGCAGTACGCCCAGGCATTTTTCGCGGACCGGGACTTCCTGCGCATCCGACCGGCGCACGTGTACCCGCGCGCGACCCAGTCCGTGCCGGCGATGGTCGCCCTCATCGAGAAGCTCCTCGCCAAGGGCGTCGCGTACCGGAGCGACGACGGCTCCGTGTACTTCGCGATCACCAAGTTCCCGACCTATGGGCGGCTGTCACGGCTCGACACCCGGGAGATCAAGGTCGGGGCGCGCGTCGCGTCCGACGAGTACGCGAAGGACGACCCCCGGGACTTCGCGTTGTGGAAGAAGTCGGACGCGGAGGACGAACGGGTGGGCGCGGCGTGGGATGCCTCGTTCGGCCGCGGGCGGCCCGGCTGGCACCTCGAGTGCTCGGCCATGTCGCTGGACGAGATCGGCAAGCGCTTCCAGGTCGAGACCCTGGATCTCCACGCGGGCGGCATCGACCTGATCTTCCCGCACCACGAGGACGAGATCGCGCAATCGGAGGCCGCGACGGGCCAGACCTTCGCCCGGACGTGGCTGCACGGCGAGTTCCTGAACCTCCGCGGCACCAAAATGTCCAAGCGGTACGGCAACATCCTCACCGCCCGGGACCTGAAGGAGCAGGGGGTGGACGCCGCCGCGGTTCGCCTGCTGTTCTTCCAGACGCATTATCGCCAGCCGATCGATTTCAACGACGACGCCCTCACCGCCGCCGCGGAGGGGGTGCGCCGGCTCGGCGAGTTTCAGGAGCGCCTGGCCGGGGCGCGTCCCGATCCGCAGGGGGTCCTCGCGGACCTCGCCCAGGGTATGGAACGGAACGTGCGGGAGGCTCTGGACGACGACCTCAACGCGCCTCAGGCGCTGGCGCATCTCTTCGAGTTCGTGCGCGCTGCCAACCGGGAAATCGACGCGGGGGCAGGGGGAGCGCCGTCGGCCAAAACCTCGCTCGCCAGGGTGATGGAAGTGCTCGACGTACTGCCGACGAAGAAGGCGGTGGCCGCCGATCTCTCGCAGTGGGTGGAGGAGCGGGTCTCGGCCCGCACCAAGGCCCGTCAGTCCCGAGACTTCAAGGAGGCGGACCGGATCCGCGCCGAGCTGAAGGAGAAGGGTGTGCAGATCGAGGACACGCCGGGCGGGACGAAGTGGAAGATCTGAGACATCCGGCGGACGGGTTGCGGGCGTATTGAGAGTGACATAACGGAATCTGGACCGCTCTCGAACGGTCGGACCCTGTCTTCGCCAATGGCGATGAAGGAGATTGCGGCATGCTGACGACCCCCCTGACGCTCTGGTTCGCGCTCTCCGCCGGCCTCACGCCGCCGAAGGCTCCGGTGGACACCGCGGTGTTCGCGGGCGGCTGTTTCTGGGGCATCGAGGGTGTCTTCGAGCATACCAAGGGTGTCATCTCCGCGACGGCGGGCTATGCCGGCGGGCACACGGCGTCCCCGTCGTACGAAGAGGTCTCGTCGGGAGAGACGGGGCACGCGGAGGCGGTGCGGGTGGTGTATGACCCGTCGCAGGTGACGTACGGGCAGCTGCTCGCCGTATTCTTCACCGTGGCGCACGATCCCACGGAGCTCGACCGCCAGGGACCGGACCAGGGCACGAACTACCGGTCCATCGCGTTCTACCGGGATTCGACGCAGCACGCGGCGATCACCACGTTCATCACGGGGCTGGAGCGGCGGCACGCGTATCCGAATCCGATCGTGACGGAGGTGGTGGCCCTCAAGGTATTCTACGAGGCGGAAGACTATCACCAGCACTACATGGAGCATCACCCCGACCAGCTGTACATCGTGTACAACGACGCGCCGAAGGTGGCGCATCTGAAGGAGACGTTCCCGGCGTTGTACCGGGATTCCTGGAAATAGCGCGCCGAACGGCGCGTCCCTCGCGACGAACCGGCCTCCCCAGGCGCAATCCGGTCGGGTAGGATGTGGTAGTCCTCACCGGAGATCGTATGACCCCTGCCGTTCCCATTCTTGCCGCGCTCCTCGCCCTGCAACCGGCTCCATCGCCGAAGACCGCTCCCGCCACGCTCGACACGGCGGTCCTGGCCGGCGGCTGCTTCTGGGGCACCGAGGGCATCTTCGAGCACGTGAAGGGTGTGGTGCAGGTGATCTCGGGGTATGCGGGGGGCACGCTCCCGAACCCCACGTCCGCACAGGTCTACAAGGGCGGAACCGGACACGCGGAATCGGTGATGATCATCTTCGATCCCGCGCGGGTGAGTTTCGATCAGCTCCTGCTGATTTTCTTCAACGTCGCCCACAATCCCACGGAGCTGAATCGCCAGGGTCCCGACATCGGCTCCGACTACCGCTCGATCGCGTTCTACCGGGACTCGACGCAGAAGCAGTCCATCGAAGACGCCATCGCGGGGCTCAAGACCCGGCGCATCTATTCGGATCCGATCGTCACCGAAGTCCTGGCCCTCCGCGCGTTCTACCCGGCGGAGGCCGAGCATCAGGGCTTCATGCAGCGGCATCTGACCGATCCGTACATCACGACCAACGACCTGCCCAGGCTCGACATCCTCAGGACGCGGTACGCGAGCCTGTACCGCGAGCAGTGGCACGACTGACGGAGTGGCACGGCTAACGGGGGGCGCTATCTTGGGCCCCCATGGAACTCACCCGCCTCGACGTCGTGATCGCGATCGTCTCGATCGTGGTCTGCTTCGCCCCCGCGCTGTTCTTCGCCCGCCGGTCCGGGAAAGGCACCGCTGAGTTCTTCGCGTCGGGACAGGCCGCCCCCTGGTGGCTCGTCGGCACGTCGATGGTGGCGACGACCTTCTCCACCGACACCCCGAACCTCGTCACCGATTTCGTCCGGTCACACGGGGTCTCCTACAACTGGGCCTGGTGGTCATTTCTGCTCACGGGAATGGCCACCGTTTTTTTCTACGCCAAATTGTGGCGCCGCTCGGGCGTCCTGACCGATCTGCAGTTCTACGAGCTGCGGTATTCGGGCAAACCCGCGGCGGTGGTGCGCGGGTTCCGGGCCATCTATTTGGGGTTGTTCTTCAATCTCACCATCATGACGACGGT
>DATEGY010000304.1:0-13494 GCA_035279865.1 Gemmatimonadales bacterium
TCCGTACGGGCTCCCCTCGTTCCGACGCCTGTGGCGTTCCTGATTTCTACTTTGGAGTCACCCGATGCAACCACGTGACTGGGCGGGCGTCTTGCCCGCGATCACCACCCCCTTCAAGTCCGATCTCTCGGTCGACGAAGGGGCCCTCGCCACCCACGTGCGCTGGATGATGGATTCCGGCTGCCGCGGCATCGTGGCGCTCGGCTCCCTCGGCGAGTCGGCGACGCTGGCCTTCGCGGAGAAGGTCCGGATCCTCGAGGTCTGCCGCGACGCGCTCGGGTCGCGGGGGCACCTGGTTGCCGGCATTGCCGGACTCGCGACCGCCGAATGTGTCGCCCTGGCCAAGGCCGCCGAGAAGGCAAAGTGTGACGGGCTGATGGCGTTGCCGGCGTATGTGTATGTCGGGGACGACCGGGAAACGGAGGCCCACTACGGAGCGGTGATCGGCGCGACGGGCCTTTCGTGTATGCTGTACAACAATCCGGTCGCCTACGGCGTCGACGTGTCCCCGGAGCAGCTGGTGAGTCTCTGTAAACGGCACTCCAACCTGCACGCCACCAAGGACTCGAGCGGCAACGTGCGCCGGGTCGCGGCCATCCGCGGCGCGTTAGGGGATCGGATCCGGATCCTCGTGGGGATGGACGACGTCGTGCTCGAGAGTGTCGCGATGGGCGCGGTCGGCTGGGTGGCGGGTCTGGTCAACGCGCTACCGGTGGAGTCGGTGCGACTGTTCGATCTGGCCATCGCCGGCAAGGCGCAGGAGGCCTGGACACTCTACGACTGGTTCCTGCCGCTGTTGCGCCTCGACACCGTGCCCCAGTTCGTTCAGCTCATCAAGCTGGTGCAGGAGGAGGTGGGGAAGGGCAGCGCGCGGGTGCGTCCGCCCCGACTTCAACTTGAGGGTGAAGAGCTCGCCCGGGTGAGGGCGCTCATCAAGGAGCGGCTGTCGCGGAGGCCGGCGTTCTAGGGAGCCTCAGCCCGGCTGTCTGGTCGCCGCGGGGGCGCCGCGGACGAACGCGATGTAATCCGTCGGCAACGGGACGTACCCCGCCTCGCGGATCAGCAGGGCCACCTGACCCCGGTGATAGGCGCCGTGCAGCGCGACGTGCAGGAGGATGTCGTCGATGCGCGAGTGGAACGTGTCCCCCGCGCTGTTGATGTAGGTCACTTCCCGGGTGAGCGCCGAGGGATCGAGGCGCGCCAGGAAGCGGCCGAAGGCGGCCTGGTTGTCGCGGGCCAGCGTACCGCACTGCTCGAGCGTCAGGTTGGGCCAGACCTTCACCTCCGGCTTCGTCTCCCGAAGCCGGGCCAACCACACATGCTCGGCGCCCAGGACGTGGCAATAGAGCTCGTGCGCTTTGGGTGGGCGGGCGTCCGACTCACGGAGCGCGGTGAGTGCCCGCTCGTCCGCCCAGGCCAGATGCTGGTAGAGCCGCTGGATTTCTTCGAGCATTTCGTAAAGTCCCATTCAAACGGTGGGGGCGCAACCGGCGCCAATTCGGATTCCAGTTGCCGCTACACTCTCGCGCTGACGATCCGGACCAACGGCGGCGGCTCCAGGCCGTCTCGGCGGGTCCCCACGTATTCCGCCGCGGCCTCGCGACCGAGGAACTCGACGTCGCGGAACCCGGCTCCGCGCAGCTCACTCACGAGCTCCTCCGGCGAAAATCTCGATAGCCACGGTTCCCCAAGGGTCTTCGCGCGGGTCGCGAGAGATGCAGGGTTGTCGTCGCTGCTCTCCCACCCGGCGTAGGTGAGCACCAGCTCGGAACCGGAGGGGAAGCCGGCCACCAGCCGGAACAGGGCTCGGACGGCGTCGTGGGTCAGGTATACCAGGACGCCGAGGCACGAAAAGAACGAGGAGCGCCCGGGATCGAGGCCCGCGTGCACGAGCGTCTCGCGAAGCGGCAGCCGTTCGATGTCCAGCTCCACGTAGGTGAGGTTCGCCGGGATCTCGATCCCGGCCTTCACGAGCATCTCCCGCTTGGTGTCCTGGCTGGCCTTGTGGTCGACCTCGAAGATCCGCACGCCCGAGGCCCACGGTGGCTGACGGTAGGCGAAGGTGTCGAGTCCCGCACCAACGATGACGCACTGGCGGGTCCCACTCTGAACGGCGACCGCGAGGCGGTCTTCCGAATACCGCGAACGCAGCAGCACATGGCAGCGCAGGGCGGCCAGCCGGGGCTCGCGGAGGCGTTCCGGGTTTTCCCTGATGCGCGCGACGAATTCGGGGCCGACGAGCTGCACCGAGACCGGATCGTCGAGGATCCGCGGGAGGTCGTCGATCAGCTGATGCGCGGCCCGGAGTGACGCGACGCCCTGAGCCGTGAGTGAGACCGGTGGACCGGTCATCGGAATCGTCGTGGCAGGTAGTCGCGGCCCAGCCAGGCGGCGGCGCCTACCAGGCCCCCGATCACCAGCGCTACCTCCGCCGCGGTGATCAGGTGTTCCTTCCACGGGTGGTGCTTCCGGACCACCAGCTCCGCCACCAGGGCCACCGGGAAGAGCGCGAGGCTCGCGACCAGGAAGGTGCCCCCGGCCCACCGGGCCAGCGCCAGGAGCACGATGAATGGCCACGCGATCCAGCGGAGCAGTGTCTTGATCAGGTCCCCGCGAGTACCAGGTCCGCGAGCCGCTCGGCGGCTGCGGGCCCTTCGGTGAAATAGAGCGTGGGCTCGAGCACCTCGAGCTCCATCAGGCGAAACCGGCCGGCGATCACGCACCCGTCGACCCGCGCATAGGAAGGCACCTGACCCCCCGGGATCTTTCGGAGCAGGTCATGCGCGACCCGAACCACGCCGCCGTCCGCCGGCGTGGCCACCTGGCTTCCGCCCCATTCGGTCTGCACGCGGAAGTCTCCCGGCGCGGGACGCTTGAGCATGGAATGGCTGAACTCGCCTCCGATGAACACCAGCGACCATTCCCCGTCGGAGGAGACCTCCGGCACGAACGGCTGGATCAGGATCGGGCCACGGCGGGCCATCTCCTGGTACCGGGCCTCCCAGTCGCCGGCGGCACCCGCGGGCACGCGCCACGTGTCGTTGGCGGAGGCGGACACCGCGGGCTTGATCACCACGTCATCCCACCCTTCTTCCGCGAGCAACGCCGAGAGGCTCCGGGACGGGCGCTCGTCGCTCCACCGTGTATGCACCACGTCCACCCGGGCCTGCTCGAGGTCACGCAGGTAGCGCTTGTCCGAATTCCAGCGCAGGATGGAAGGTGCGTTGTGGAGGACCGCCCCCGCGCGCTCCACACGGTCGATCCATCGGAGAAACTCCTCGTGGCGCAGGTGATAGTCCCAGCAGGAGCGGACCACGACCGCGTCGAAGGCCGCCCAGTCGACCTCGGCATCCCACCGGACGGCGAGGGCCCGCGCCCCCCGGTGCTCGAGGGCCTGGTGGAGGATCTGATCGTCGGCGGGGAGGTCGGGGTACGCCGCGTAGGTCGCGAGGGCGATGCGGGGCATCACGAAAATCTAGTCTTCACACGCTGAAGCGTGTGCACCGCCGAGCCCAGGCTTCGAGCCTGGGAAGACGACGGGGAACTTGCACATTCACATAGGCGTTTTGAGGGACGTGCAGTCGACTTTTCATTTCGGAGGTTCAGGTGTCTCTGCGTCCGGTAGAAAGAATTATTGAATCCCAACCCACCATGGAAGGCGCCGGTGTGAAACTGCGGCGCGCGTTCGGGTTCGGCGATACGAAGGAATACGATCCCTTTCTGTTGTTCGACGATTTTCGCAATGACCGCCCGGCCGATTACCTGGCGGGGTTCCCGTGGCACCCGCACCGCGGCATCGAAACGATCACCTATGTCCTCAAGGGCACGGTGGAACACGGGGACTCGCTCGGGAACCGTGGCTCGCTGGGTGCCGGCGACGTCCAATGGATGACCGCGGGGAGCGGGATTCTCCACCAGGAGATGCCCAAGGGAGACCAGAAGGGCCTGATGCACGGCTTCCAGCTGTGGTCCAATCTGCCTAAGCGGCTGAAGATGACCGACCCGCGCTACCAGGACGTGCTGGCGAAGGACATCCCCGAAGTGACCGACGACGACGGCACCACGGTGCGCGTGGTGGTTGGCGATTTCTGGGGGAAGAAGGGCCCCGTGGAGGGAGTCGCTGCCGATCCGCGATACCTCGACGTCTGGGTGCCACCCGGGAAGAAAAAGACCTTGCCCGTCGAGGCTGCGCGTCACGCCTTCGCCTATGTGTTCGACGGCTCGGGAAGCTTCCGGGACGCGTCTCAGCCCCGCGCGGTGCTGACCGAAGGCACGGGGCCTGACGCCGTCGCCACCTACGACAAGACCGGAAACCGATCACTCGTGCTGTTCGGCGGCGGCGATGAGGTCACCGTCCAGGCCGGAGATGAAGGGATCCGGTTCCTCCTCGTGTCGGGCCGGCCCCTGGAGGAGCCCGTGGCGTGGTACGGTCCGATCGTGATGAATACGACGGACGAGCTGCGCCAGGCGTATGCTGAGCTGCAGAACGGCACCTTCATCAAGAGCCGCTAGCTGAACCGGGCCCCGCGGCGCGCACGAAGAACGCCGCGGGGATCCCGACCCCGAAGATATGGATGAGAATCTCGTCGAGCGGCGGTCCCAGATGCCTGTAGTGCGGCATGCCGACGCGGGAGAGGGGCAGCACCACGAAGTACATCGTCGTGTAGACCAACAGCCCATAGATCGTCCCTGACATCCAGGGCCGCCGGGTCAACACCGGCAGCTTCGTCGCGGCAACGTAGAACACCGTCACGATCGAGAGCGAGATGAAGCAGTGGAAGGCCCCGCCGAGGAGAGCCGTGGCGGCGCCGCCCTGGTAGGCGGCGTCGCGTCCCAACACTCCGACCGCAATGGATTGAAGTATCCGGACGGGCGTGGCGCCGTAGAACGCATAGAAAATGAAGGCGTCGGCGATGTCGAGCACCGCGACGGTGAGAGCGCCGTACAGAATAGCCTGGAAGGGTGTGAGTCTGAATCCGGGACGGGCGGCCGCAGTCATGGAGGCTCCGGTTGAGTCAGCCACCAAGGTCGATGCAGCCTGCAACAGGCGCTACCGCGACTCGTCGCCCCGACCCGGCGGCCCGGCGCGCTGGATTCTCAGATGAACGGGAGCAGCATGGGGACGCGGCGCTGGTAGGCGTCGTATGCCTCTCCGAGCTCGCCGTGCAGAAAGCGCTCCTCGAGCCGCGCCTTGACGTACCAGCCGATGGTCATGACCACGACGCCGGCCCACGCGATCCATGTTGCCTTGAGCAGCGCCGTTGCGACGGTCGCCGTGATGATCCCCGTGTAGATGGGGTGACGGACCAGCGCATAGGGTCCGTTCTCGATCACCCGGTGATCGGCTTTCCGGGAGACGTTCCGCGCCCAGAACCGGCCGAGCGTGATCCGGGCCCACCAGGCGAACAGGAAACCGGCGACCGCGAGGCCGAGGGTTCCCCACCGGGCGGCCGGCGGGAGTCGCAGGATGGTGTCGCGGGAATCGACGGCGAACAAGAGGACGCCGCCGGCGATGGTGAGCAGGTTGTACGCGACCTGGGGTCCCGCGCCCGGGCCCTTCACCGCGCGGTCACTCCAGAACGCCGCCCCCCACCAGCTGACGAGCCAGATCAGCCAGAGCCACATCATCGCCTGGATCGGGATCACGGCTCACGCTCGCGGACCAGGACCGGCTCGAGTGTGTCGTAGCCCTTCAACCGGTAGATCCCGACGGACAGGATCCAGCTCACCACGAACACGCCGATGATGAGATAGCCGATCGACCCGAAGTTGCCGTTGAGCGTCCCGATCATCCGCCAGAACCCGCCCGTGAAGCCGAACTTCGCCCCTACGAGTCCCAGGGCTTCGATCCCGCCGACGAGCAGCGCAACGACCACCGAGACGAAGGTGATGGTGAGGTTGTAGTAGAGCTTCCGGATCGGTGTAGTGAACGCCCAGCCGTAGGCGCCGAGCATCAGGATCGAGTCGGTGGTGTCCACCAGGGACATGGCGGCGGTGAACAGGGCGGGGAACACCAGGATCGTCCAGATCGGCATCCCCCGCGCCGCTTCGGCGGCCGAGATGCCGAGGAGCGCGATCTCCGTGGCCGTGTCGAAGCCCAGTCCGAACAAGAGCCCCAGCGGATACATATGCCAGGAGCGCCGGATCATCGCGAACATCGGGCGGAAGAGCCGCGCGAGCAGGCCGCCGCCGGCGAGGAGGGCGTTCAGCTCTTCTTCGAAGTACTGCCCGTGCTTGCGGGCCTTGTGAAAGGTGCGGTAGACCGACACCAGCACCACGATATTGATCCCGCCGATCACGAGCAGAAATCCGGCCGACGCGATGGTGCCGATGACCGCGCCGAGGGAATGCCAGGCGGCGAGCTGCGTGTGGAGGGCGATGGCGGTGGCGGCGATGGCCACCGAGGCGAGCACCACGACCGTCGAGTGACCCAGGGAGAAGAAGAATCCCACGCCGACGGGGCGCTTGCCTTCCTGCATCAACTTCCGGGTGACGTTGTCGATGGCGGCGATGTGGTCGGCGTCGATCGCGTGCCGGAGCCCCAGGCCGAAGGCCAGGAGCGCGGTGCCGAGGAGCAACGGGAAGTGACGGAAGGCGATGAGTGCCCATGCCCAGGCGCCGATGTTCGCCACCGCGACCACCACATAGAGCGTGACCACGCGGCTCGGCACCTGCGTGGCATCGTCATCGAAGATGGAACGAAGGCGGCTCAGCACACCGGGGAATCTATCGGGTTCCGGCCCACGTCCGGCGGGTGACCCGGAAGAGCACGTGCGGGATCCCGGCGTGGTCGTAGGCCCGATCCAGGACCATGCCCACCTTCTTCAGGACGTGCTGAGAGACGCCGTTGGCGGGCGTGGTGAGCCCCACGATCGACTCGAGCTTCAGGGCTTCGAACCCCAGATCCACACACTTCTGGGCGATTTCCGTCGCCAGGCCTTTGCCCCACCAGGCGGGATAGAACGCGTACCCCGTCTCGATGTCGTCCTGGCCCTCGACGTCCAGATGCCGGAGCAATCCGCGGCCGATCACATCACCACTGGCGCGTTCCCGGATAATCCAGAGCCCGAAGCCGTACGCGTCCCAGTGGGCCAGGTTGCGCTCCAGGTATTCCTGCGTCTTGGTCTCGTCCCGCACGCCGCCGAGCATGGCCATGACCCGCGGATCCTGGTGCATCCGGTGGATCTCGTCGCGATGCGCCGCGGTGAGCCGCTCGGCCAAGAGCCGCGCGGTGACAAACGCGTCGAGGGTCAGAACTGCCATCCCACGGCCAGCCGGCCGGCGGTGCCGCGCTTGGGCTCTCCAGTCACGACCCGGTCGAAGTCGCTGTAGATGCCGAGTCCGGCTTCGAAGGTCAGGCCGCCCGAGCGGGCAAAACGGATCCGGGTCCCTCCGTTCGTGACGATGCGGAAGCCTCCCATGAGCGTGAAGACTCCCCCCACCGGTGTGCCGGGATTGGCCGAGGTGAAGTAGCGACCCAGCCCGGCATTGAGGAACCACTTGATGCCTTGTTCGTCGATGTCGTGGCGCCCGAAGCCCCAGGCCAGGCCAAATGTTCCCCCGGCCCCTCCAGGCCCCACCTGGCCTTCGATGTTGAACGGGCCTTCGCCCAGCGGGAGTGAAACCAGGAGGCCGTACGGGTGTGTC
Organism: Gemmatimonadales bacterium; assembly: GCA_035279865.1. GTDB lineage: Bacteria > Gemmatimonadota > Gemmatimonadetes > Gemmatimonadales > GWC2-71-9 > 40CM-2-70-7. The sequence continues at coordinate 7,648 of DATEGY010000304.1, forward strand.
AGCTCGAGGTATCCCAGGGCCATGCGGAAATTCTGCGCGTGCGCCTGGGTGGCGACGACGAGCAGCAGACCACCGACCGCCCTCAGTATGGTGCCGGTCCCGCGTGAGCGCCGAAGCACGCCGGGACTCCCGCGGGAGCCCCGAACGTGGTGTCGTCTCCGACTTGGATGGCGCAGAAGATCGGCAGATTGAGGTTCGTGATCGTGGTCCACCATCCGTTCTGGGTCACATGGATCGGGCCGAGGGTGTTGTTTCGGGATGCGCACCAGGCGGCGGTACCCTCCGTCGGTGGCTTCCGGCATGACGTGGTGGTCGTGTACTTCCCGGAGTCCGCGAAGTATCCCTTCTCCGCCGTGACGAGGCTTAGCAGGTTCAGGCGCATCGAGTCGAGCTGCTGGTGCTGGAACTTGTAGCGTTGATACACGGCCAGGGGCACGCCTGTGTCCGGCACCGAGATCAACGCGCCGGCCATGTCCTGCGCTCCCGGTGCCGTGTTCCCCTTCCGGCACGCGCTCAGCACTCCCAGCAGCAGGACAGCCAGGAACGCGCGGTTCACCCGAACCGCCCGTCTGCCGTGGGACCGCACATGGAGTGGGACGCGTTCGAGAGTCATCGCATCACTTCGGCAGTACGCCCCAGGCAATTCCGTAATCGAATTCCTTCAACTTCCACAGTCCATAATCTCGCGCCAGCACCGCAGGCGAGGCCGACTGGCGGTAGTCGTCCTGGAACCCCACCAGAAGCGACGGATGCTTGTCGAACACGGCGCGGAAGCGCAGGACTGAATCGGGCGCGAGGGTCTCGGGCAACATCCGGGAGGGACGACCGGTCAGGAAATAGACGGCGGCCGGATCGTTCGAGTAGATGTCGTACCGGGCGCCCACGGTCCGGAGCCACTGCGCGAAGTCGGTCTTCTGCCAGTCCGCGCCTTCATACCCGTACCCGTCGGACCGCAGCGTCCGTACCTGCCCCACATCCACCAGCACCGCTGCGGCGATCCACGCCGCCAGAACACCCCCGGCTGCCCAGCGTCCGCGGACCGTCCACCCGTCCCACAGATAGCCGACCATCGTGCCGACCGCTGCTCCGCCGCAGATATAGAGAGGAGAGAGAATGCGGTCGTCGAACTCGATTGCGCCGCCCACGAAGGTCCGCGAGAACAACAGGATCCCCGCATAGACGCCGGAAAAGAGCAGGATGGAAAGCAGCCACCGCTCGAGCATGGAGGTCTGCGGCACCCGCACCGCGATGGTCCGGTGCACGAGCCACAGGACGGCGAGCATCGCCAGCACCGCCAGCGGGATGAGCGAATCGGGCAGCACCGCGCTCGGCACCAGCCACGCGCCGATGCGGCCGATGCCCTGACCGACCGTTCCCGCGACTCCCCCGAACGTCCCGACCGTCGCGAAGGGCGTCCTGGCCTCCACCAATCGCTCCCGAGCAAGCCAGGCGCCCTGAAGAATGACCGCCGGAAGTCCCGCGAATACCGCCCGCTTGAGCCGCACCTTCCAGCCGCCCGGCTGCGCGAACGCCCACGATACGACGGCCAATACCAGAGCCACCTCGGCGTAGCGGACGATGTTCGCGAGCGCCGCCGTGAGCCCATACGCCCACGCACGCTCCGGGCGCGCCGCCATCAGCCCCAGGGTGATCGCGAGCAGGGCATACGACAGGGGCTCCGACAGGACGATCCAGTGCTGGGTCACGACCCCCGGCGCGAGGAGTGCGAGCAGCACGGCGAGCACCGCGCCGATCGAGCCGCCGGCGGCGAACGCCGCTGAGGCAATGGCCCACGCCGTGAGCATCGCGGCGATCACGATCACGAGCCGCGCCGCCTGCACCGGGGCCACACCGACGGCGACGGGAGCCGCGATCGCGAGGGGATAGCCGGGCGGGAAGGAGCCGAGGGCGCTGGTCGAGTCCGACTCCCACCAGTAAGCGGTGGGGACGGCGAGCGTGCCGTGCCGGGCCAACCACTCTGCCGACCCCGCGTACGACATCGAATCGGGCTCGAGTCCGGGTCCAGGCGCGGCCGTGATCCAGAAGGCGAGCAGCCCCGCGACGATCGCCATCGCGAGCGGGACCACGCGCGCGAGGGTCTGCTGCGCGGCGACCTGAAGGCGTGATTCCATGTTGGAAGTATCTTACCCGCAACAAACCAAGAGGCTAAGGGGCTAAGTGGCTACGAACAGCATTGTGACCAGAGCGCTTGTGATATCGGTCCTCTTCCCCGTGGTCTCGGCGGCGCAGGGCCTGCCGAAGACCACCGCCGAGCGCACCAATTACCAGCAGACCTCCACCTCCGCGGACGTGGGGCTGTTCCTCGATTCGCTCCAGCTCGCGGGCGCTCCCATCGCGGTCGGCACGATGGGTACGAGCACGCTCGGAAAGCCCATCTACCTGGTCATCGCATCCGATCCGCCGGTCACGTCCGCTGCCGAGGCGGCCGCCTCGGGTAAGCTCGTGGTGTACGTGCAGGCGAACATCCACGCCGGTGAAGTGGAAGGAAAGGAAGCGGTGCTGGAGCTCTTGCGTGAGCTCTCGGGTCCGCGGCGCGACCTCCTCAAGAGTCTCGTCATCCTGATCTGTCCCAACTACAACCCGGACGGCAACGACGCCTTCGGCCACGAGGCCGTCAACCGGTCGGAGCAGAATGGCCCCGAGCTGGTGGGCCAGCGGGCCGATGGGATCAACCTCGACCTGAACCGCGACTACTTCAAGGCCGAGGCGCCGGAGACGAGGGGCTCGCTCGAACACGTGTACACGACCTGGGACCCCGCGGTGATGATGGACTTGCATACGACCGACGGGACCCTGCACGGCTACCTGCTTACCTACGCGCCGCCCCTCGACCCGTCGAGCCCGGCGGGACCGTTCACGTTCGCGCGGGATCAGATGCTGCCGGCGCTGCGGAAGACGCTCGCCGACAAGTACCACGAGCCGATCTTCGACTACGGCAACGTGGACGACCCTATGAATCCGAAGAGCTGGGACACGTATGCTCCCGTGGGGTGGTACGGCACGAACTACGCGGGCCTCCGGGGCCGGATCGGCATCCTCTCGGAGGCGTACAGTCACGCGGACTTCAAGACCCGGATTCAGGTGACGCACGATTTCGTGGTCGAGACGCTGAACTTCTCGATCGAGCACGCCGACGAGATCAAGCGCCTCGAACGGGACGCGGACCGTCAAACGACGCTCGAGGGGCTGGGTGAAGCCCCGCGGCCGAGCCTGGCCGTCGAGTACCGGCTCGCGGGGCGCGGGATCGAGCCGGTTCCCCTCGAAGTCATGAGGGCCACGGCGGACTCGTCGCGCGGGCGCCCCCGCCTCGCCGGCACGGGTAAGCTGAAGACCTGGAATCTCCCGGTGAACGACCGGTTCGCCGATTCCGTGACGGCAGTCGAACCGGCCGGCTACTTCCTGCCCCCCGCCGCCACAGGTGTCGCACGGCTTCTGCGTCTGCACGGCATCGCGGTCGAGCAGCTGTCGGCACCCTGGACCGACACCGTCGAAGTCCTCCAGAACGCCCAGCTCACCTGGGCACCGCGGGAATTCCAGGGGCACCACCTCCTCTCCGTCACGGGCACCATCAGGCGTATCTCCCGCGCCCTCCCACCCGGGACCTACTTCGTGCCCACAGGGCAGCCCCTGGGGCGCCTGGTCTTCGCGCTCCTGGAGCCGGAAGGCTGGGGGCTGGCCCGCTGGGGCCTCTACGACCGGATTCTGGGCTCCGAGTTCGGCACCTACTCGGGGCTCGTCTACGGTTCGTCGGGGGTAGGGGAGTTTCCCGTGTGGCGGGCGGTCACGGCGCCCCGGGTCCCGTCGCGCCGCATCCCCTGAGCGGCGTGTTGCAGATGGAGGCTGGTGCCGGCGCGGCCCGCTCCGAGACTTGACCCCGTGGGGGAGGAGTGGTCACTTCCGACACGACCACTCCGACCTCTCCGGGAGACCTCATGCTGAGACCTGCCGCTGCCGTCGCCGTCGCGTTGGCCCTCGCCGTCAGCCCGCTGCCCGCGCAGGACCTCGTCGCGCTCTGCAAGCAGATGTCCCACCCGGCGGTGGGATCATGGTCGTCCTATCAGATCAAGGGCGGAAGCAATGACGGCGCGACCATCAAGATCTCCGTGGTCGGGACCGAGTCGCATGGTGATACCGCCTACCTCTGGGTCGAGATGGCGATGACCGGCTTCGAAGCCGGGCCGGGACAGAAGTTCTCAGGTTTGTCCAAGATGCTCGTCCCGGGATTCGGCCCGGGTATGCAGAACCCCCGCGCGATGATTTTGAAGATCGGGACGGCCCCCGCGATGACCATGCCGATGAGTGGCCCCATGGGGCGGATGGCGGGTGGCGACCGGACCGGATTCTCGAAGTGCGGGGAGGGGAAGTCGCTGGGCTATGCGGACGTGATCGTGCCGGCCGGAACCTTTCACGCGCTCCACGTCCAGGACCAGGATGGAAGTGAGATCTGGGTGATGCCGACGATGGCGCTGGGCCTCATCAAGGTCACCAAGGTGAATGCCGGGGGCGGGGACCTGGTGATGACCGGCCACGGCACCGGTGCGAAGGATGCGCTGACCGAAGCGCCGGTTCCCTTCAATCCCGCGATCATGATGCAGATGATGGGCGGTCAGAACAGTCACTAGGAGAGCTTTTTCCGATGAAACGACGCTCACTCGTGGTGGCCGCGGCGGGAGCGGTGGCTGCGCTCCCGCTCCTGCCGCCGGATATCCAGGCCTTCACCCGCGCCGTCCGGGCGCGCATGGGTTCCGGCCTTCGCACTCTCGATCCTCACCAGCACGCCACCGTCGCCCGAGCCGCCGACCTGATCATTCCCGCCACCGATACTCCGCCCGCCAGCGCGGGCAATGTCGCCGAATTCATCGACACGGTGCTGTCGGGATGGTATGCGGACGACGATCGAGCTGCCTTCCTGGCCGGCCTCACGGACCTGGACACCCAGGCGCGCACCGCCTTCGGCAAGGATTTCGTCGACGGCACGCCGGCCGAGCAGACGTCCCTCCTCCAGGGGCAGGACGACGAGACGGCGCGCTGGTATCGGTCGCCGGCGAAGACCCGCGGCCCCGAGCCCTTCTTCCACCGGCTGAAGTGGCTGACGGTGTACGGGTACTACAGCTCTGAGGCAGGTCTGGTGAAAGATCAGCGCTTCGAGATGATCCCCGGGAAGTACGTTCCCTGCGCGCCGGCCGACTCTTCCGCGACGGGGGACTTCTGATGAAGACCTACGACGCGATCGTGGTGGGCTCCGGCATGACGGGGGGCTGGGCCGCGAAAGAGCTGACCGAGCATGGGCTCGAGACCCTGGTGCTCGAGGCGGGTCCGATGGTGACCCCCTCGGACTACGTCGAGCACGTTCCACCCTGGGAGAAGCCGTTCCGGGGTCTGGGGGACCGCAAGAAGCAGCTCGAGCGGCAGCCGATTCAGAAGGAGTGTTACGCCTGCGACGAGTGGTCGGGGAAGTTCTTCGTCGACGACATCGACAATCCCTACACCCAGGCGGAGGGGAAGCCGTTCCTGTGGCTCCGGGGCCGCCACGTCGCCGGGCGGTCGATCATGTGGGGCCGTCAGGTCTATCGCTGGAGCGACCTCGACTTCGAGGGGAACCTCCGGGACGGGATCTCGATCGACTGGCCGATCCGCTACAAGGACATCGAGCCGTGGTACGACCACGTCGAGGAGTTCATCGGGATCTCGGGCGAGAAGCTGGGGCTGCCGCAGCTGCCCGACGGGAAGTTCCTGAAGCCGATGGACCTGAATTGCGGTGAGCAGATGATGCGGGAGGTCGTGGCGAAGCACTGGGGCGGGGAGCGCGTCCTCACCATCGGCCGC
>DATEGY010000305.1:0-11703 GCA_035279865.1 Gemmatimonadales bacterium
GACGTTGATCGGCGAACATGACTTCCGCGGATTCGCGGCGGCAGGACAGGTCAAACCTCACTACCGATGCCGCGTGGCGCTGGCCGAATGGGCGCCGCGAGCGGACGGTGCGGGGGTGACCTTCACGATCGAAGCCGATCGGTTCTTGCATCACATGGTGCGCTTTCTCGTGGGCACCATGGTGGACATCGCCCTGGGACGCCGGCCGGCGTCCGATTTCCCTCGCCTGCTCGCCGCGACCGACAACCGGGCGGCCAGTCCGCCCGCACCACCTCAGGGACTCTACCTGGTGTGCGTGCGTTATCCCGCTGACCTCTACGCCGGGGGGGTGGCCTCCTCATGAAGTTTTTCCTCGACACCGCGAACCTGAAGGACATCAGCTGGGCCGCGCAGGCCGGGCTGATCGACGGCATCACCACCAACCCCTCGCTCCTCGCCAAGTTCGCCGGCGACGTCGATCCCCGGGACGTGCTCAAGGAGATCTGCTCGCTGGTGGAAGGTCCGGTCTCGGCGGAAGTCATCGCCGTCGACGCCGACGGGATGGTCCGCGAGGGCGAGTCGCTGATGAAGATCGCCGACAACATCGTCGTCAAGATTCCGATGACGGAAGCCGGCATGGTCGCGGTCCGCCGCCTGTCCCGGCAGGGCATCAAGACCAACGTCACGCTCTGCTTCTCCAGCGTGCAGTGCCTCATCGCGGCCAAGGCCGGGGCGAGCTATGTCTCCCCCTTCATCGGCCGCCTGGACGACGTCGGCCAGGAAGGGATGGACGTGATCCGCGAGACCCGCGTGATCTTCGACAACTACCAGTACGCCACCGAGATTCTCGCGGCCTCCATCCGGCACCCGCGTCACGTGGTGGACGCCGCGATGGTGGGCGCCGACGTCGCGACCCTGCCCCCCGACATCCTCAAGAAGCTGCTCCAGCATCCGCTGACCGACCGCGGCCTCGAGCAGTTCCTCGCCGACTGGGGCAAGCTCACCGGGCGCGCGAAGGCGACCGTTTGACCTACAGCTCCCCGCTCGGCACCCGCTACGCCTCCCCGGCGATGCAGTCGCTCTGGAGCGACCAGCGTCGGTACGGGCTCTGGCGGCGGCTCTGGCTCGCCCTGATGGAGTCGGAGCGGGAGCTGGGGCTCGACATTCCCGCCGAGGCCGTCCGGCAGCTTACGGCGCATCTCGACGACGTGGATCTCGCCCGCGCCACCGAACATGAGCGCCGCCTCCGGCACGACGTCATGGCGCACATTCACGCGCTCGGGGACCAGGCGCCCGCCGCGAGGCCCTACCTGCACCTCGGCGCGACGTCGGCCTTCGTCACCGACAACGCCGATCTCCTGCTGATGCGCGAGGGCCTCCAGCTGCTGCTCGGCCGCGTGGCCGCGGTGCTGGTGGCGCTCGGGAAGCTGTCGCGGCGGAGCGCCCGGATCCCCTGCCTCGCATACACGCACTTCCAGCCCGCCCAGCTCACCACGGTGGGCAAGCGCGTCACCCTGTGGATGCAGGATTTCGTTCTCGACGCCGAGGAGCTTCTCCACCGCCTCGACACGTTCCGCTTTCGCGGTGTGAAGGGGACCACCGGCACCCAGGCGTCCTTCCTCGAGCTCTTCGCCGGCGACCACGACAAGGTCCGCAAGCTCGACCACCTGGTCGCGCAGAAACTCGGCTTCAGTCAGGTCTTCCCGGTGACGGGGCAGACCTACACCCGGAAGCTGGACGCCGAGGTGCTCGCGGCGCTGTCCGGCATCGCGGCGTCGGCGGCGAAGTTCGCGACGGACCTGCGGCTCCTGCAGCACGAGGGGGAACTGCTCGAGCCCTTCGAGAGCGAGCAGGTCGGATCGTCGGCGATGGCGTACAAGCGGAACCCGATGCGTGCCGAGCGGATGACGTCGCTCGCCCGGTTCGTGATCGAACTCGAAGGAAACGCCTGGCACACCGCGGCCACGCAATGGCTGGAGCGGACGCTCGACGACAGCGCCAACCGCAGGCTCGTCATCCCCGAAGCGTTCCTGGCCGCGGACGCGATCCTGGTGCTCGCGACCAACGTCGCGGCCGGCATCGAAGTCCGCGAAGCCGTCATCGCGCGCCGGGTGGCCGATCAGATGCCCTTCCTCGCCACCGAGACCCTGCTCATGCGGGGCGTCAAGGCGGGCGGGGACCGCCAGACCCTGCACGAAGTCATCCGCGGGCACAGCCAGGCGGTGGCCAAGGCCATGGCCGAGGCCGGGACCCCCAACGACCTGCTGGAGCGGCTCGACTCCGATCCCGCGTTCCGCGCGCTCGGGCTGTCGGCGCGCACCGGGGACCTCGATCCGGTCCGGTACGTGGGCCGCGCGCCCGAGCAGGTGGACGAATTCCTCGATGACGTTCTCCCTCCCATCCTTCACGCGGTCCAGCGGGCGGCCCCCACGGCGACCCCGGCCGAGGTCACGGTATGACGACGGCATTGCGCGAAAGCACGCTCCCCCTGCCCCTCCTGCGCCGCGGCAAAGTGCGGGAGATGTACGAGGTGGACGCGGACACCCTCCTCATGGTGGCGAGCGACCGCGTCAGCGCGTTCGACGTGGTGATGGATGAGGCGGTGCCGCACAAGGGCGCGGTGCTCACGCAGATGTCCGCGTTCTGGCTCAAAAAGCTGGACAAGGTGATTCCGAACCACATGATCACGGCGGACGTGGGCGAGATCATCAAGAAGGTGCCCGCCCTCGCGGGCCATCGCGCCATGCTGTCGGGACGCGCGATGCTGGTGAAGCGCACCACACCGGTGTCGTTCGAGTGCGTGGTCCGGGGCTACCTCTCGGGGTCGGCCTGGGCCGAATACCAGAAATCGGGGACCCTCGCCGGCGAACCCCTCGCCACGGGCCTGGTGGAGAGTGATCGCCTCGATCCGCCGATCTTCTCCCCGGCCACCAAGGCGGAGACCGGCCATGATGAGAACGTCACCTTCGCCCACGTGGTGGAGGCGCTGGGCCGCGTGATGGGGGAGCGGCTGAAGCGGTCCTCCCTCTCGCTCTACGACGCCGGCCGGGCCTTCGCCGCGGAGCGCGGGATCATCATCGCCGACACGAAGTTCGAGTTCGGCACCACGACCGACGGGACCCTGCTCCTGATCGACGAGGTGTTGACGCCCGACTCGTCACGGTTCTGGCCCGCGGACCGCTACGCGCCGGGCAAGAGCCAGCCGTCGTTCGACAAGCAGCCCCTGCGTGACTACCTCGCGGGTCTCAAGAAACAGGGCAAATGGAACGGCGAGGCGCCGCCGCCCGCCCTGCCCAAGGACGTCGTCCAGGCCACCAGTGAGCGGTATCGCGAGGCCTATCTCCTCGTCACGGGCCACGCCCTGGAGACCGCCTGATGCGGATGGCACCCGAGGGCTGGCCCTTCATTCTCCCCGGCTGGGCCCTCCTGGCCCTCGGCATCTGGGGGGCGAACACCGGCAGTCCCTGGTGGTGGCTGCCGACACTGATCTGGCTGCCGTTCGCCGTCTGGCTGCTGGTCTTTTTCCGCGATCCGGTTCGCTCGGGCCCCCGCGGCGACCGGGCGGTGATTTCACCCGCCGACGGCACCATCGTGAGCGTGGCCGCCGTGGATGAACCGGCCTACCTCAAGGCGCCGTCCGTTCGCGTCTCGATTTTCATGAGCGTGTTCAACGTGCACGTCAACCGGTACCCTGTGTCGGGCACCGTGGAGTACCGCTACTACAATCCCGGGAAGTTCCTGCACGCCGCCCGGGACAAGGCGTCACTCGACAACGAGCAGTCATCCATCGGGGTCCGCGGCGCACGCGGGCCCCTCCTGGTGCGTCAGATCGCGGGCTCGATCGCGAGGCGCATCGTGACGGACGCCCAGGTGGGTGATCCCGCAGTGCAGGCCGAACGCCTGGGGATGATCCGGTTCGGCCCGCGGGTGGACGTCTTTCTCCCCGCCTCCGCCAACGCGAAAATCGCGGTCAAGGTCGGCGACAAGGTGCACGCGGCGGCGACGGTGCTCGCGGAGTACCCCTGATGGCGGGACCCCGCCTCCGGCCCCCCAACATCCGGCGCGTCGTCATCATCGTGCCGAGCCTGTTCACCATCTTCAATCTCTTCTTCGGATTCTGGTCGATGGTGCTGGCCCAGCGCGGTGATTTCTACCGGGCCGGATGGTTCATCGTCTTCGCCGGCATTCTCGACACGCTGGACGGCCGCGTCGCCCGCCTCTCGAACACCGGCACCCGCTTCGGCGCCGAGCTCGACTCGCTGGTGGACGTCGTGTCGTTCGGCGTCGCGCCGGCCTTCCTGATGTACCGGGTGCAATTCGCCGACGGCGGCCCCCTCGCCTGGGTCCTCTGTTTCTTCTACGTCATGGCCGCCGCGCTCAGGCTCGCCCGCTTCAACATCACGCAGGCGGGCCGCGCCAAGACCGCGTTCGTCGGACTGCCGTCCCCCGCCGCCGGCATGACGCTGGCGACCTTCTATCCGTTCACCCAGACCGCGCTCTACGACGCGTCCGTGCACGTCATTCCCTGGGACCGCTTCCTGACGTTCCTGATCATCGGCCTCGCGATCCTGATGGTCTCGAATGTCCGGTACGCAACCGTGCCCCGGGCCGGGATCCGGACGGTCCGGGGGGTTCTGTCCTTCGCGGTCATCATCGCCATGCTGGTGTTCGGCATCTGGAAGCACGACGTCTTCTTCTTCCCGCTGGGTGTGACCTACGTGACCTACGGCGTCGTTCGAGCGGCCATCCTCGGCCTCTTCGTGACCGCCGATGAAGATGAGGACGCGGAGACCGCCGGTCCCATCGTCATCGGCGACACCGACTCGGGCTCCGCGGAGCTGCACCGCCACCGGGCCGGGAGAGAGGACGCCTGATGCCGGCGTTCCGCGTGGAGATCCGCGTGATGCCCCGGGGCGGCATCCTCGACCCGCAGGGCCAGGCCGTCACCCACGCGCTGCAGGCCCTCGGGTTCGCCGACGTGACGGGCGCCCGCGTCGGGAAGCATCTCGTGCTGACGGTGGACGCCGCGAATTCCGGAGCCGCGGAGCAGCAGGCCAAGGCCATGTGCGACCGCCTCCTGGCCAATCCGGTGACCGAGGATTATCTCGTGGCCGTGGAGTCCGCCTGATGCGCCGCGTGGCCGTGGTGGTCTTCCCGGGTACAAATTCCGAGGTCGAAACCGTCGACGCCGCCCGGGATGCCGGGAGCGACTCGTACTACGTGTGGCACAAGGACACCGACTTGAAGGGCGCGGATGTGGTCATCCTCCCGGGGGGCTTCAGCTACGGGGACTACCTCCGGTCGGGGGCGATTGCCCGCTTCTCTCCGGTCATGGAAGCGGTGGCGGCGCACGCCCGGGCCGGTGGGCCCGTCCTGGGGCTCTGCAACGGCTTCCAGATCCTCTGTGAGGCCGGCCTCCTGCCCGGAGGACTGGTCCGGAATGACCGTCTCCGGTACGTCTCCCGGCCGGTCCGGCTGCGGGTGGAGGCGGTGGATACCCCCTTCACGAATGCGTACCGGAAGGGGGAGGAGATCACGATCCCCATCGCCCACGGCGACGGGCGCTATGTTGCTGATGCCCCCACCCTGGCCGCCCTCGAGGCGGAGGGGCGGGTGGTCTGGCGGTACATCGGAGAGAATCCGAACGGTTCGACCAACGGGATCGCCGGCGTGTGCAATGCCGCGCGGAACGTGGTCGGTGTGATGCCGCATCCGGAGCGACTGAACGCGCCGGTGTTGGGCGGCCAGGACGGAGCCCGTGTCTTTTTCTCCTTGGAGGCTCGCGATGCGACGCAGCATGCTGGCGATCTGCGCGCTGTTGGCGGTCACCACCGCGGGGTGTGAGCAGCTCAACAAGGTGAAGGGGCTCTTTTCGAAGAAGCAGCCCCCCCCACCGCCCACGCACCAGGTCACGCCGCCGGCCCAGCAGACACCCGCTCCGGCACCGGCCAACGCCGCCAAGCCCGGTCAGGCCCGGCCGGGCCAGGCCGCCCAGCAGCCGCACGGTCCGGTGACTCCGGTGCAGGACAAGCCCTACTCGTCTCCCGACACGGGGACCGTGGCGCCGGGCATGTCGGAGTCCCAGGTCTATTCCCTCTGGGGCGCGCCCACCGAGGTACGCCACGCGGGAACGCGCACGTATCTCTTCTTCCCGAACGGGTGCGAACGCTCCTGCGGCACCGCCGACATCGTGACCTTGGACAACGGTCAGGTGGTGGACGCGATCGTGCGCTGGTACGGACACGGCTACAGCGGGCAGTCGTCTTCGCCCCGGAGTGGTCCGCCGACCCGGGGACACCGGGCGACGCCGCTCACCATGCCCGACACGACGCACAAGGACACGTCGACCGCGGCTCCCGCCGTGACCCCCGCACCGACGCCGGCACCGGCGCCCGCTCCCGCGGCGGACTCGACCAAGCCCAAGCCCGATTCGACCGTGAAGGCAGACTCCACCAAACCGAAACCGGATTCGAGCACACACTGACGCCCCATCCTCCTCCGCGGCGTGGACCGGTGACTCCCTTCCCGGGAGATCCACCGGTCACGCCCGCTCTGGTCCGAGAGCACAACCTCACGCCTGACGAGTACACGCGCATCGAGAAGCTGCTGGGACGGACGCCGACCCTTTCCGAGCTGGGCATCTTCTCCGCCCTCTGGAGCGAGCACTGCTCCTACAAACATTCCCGGCCGATTCTCAAGACGTTCCCCACCACGGGACCCCAGGTAGTCCAGGGCCCCGGAGAAAACGCGGGGGTCCTGCGGCTCCCTGACGGCTGGGCCGTCGCGTTCAAGATCGAATCGCACAATCATCCGTCGGCGGTCGAGCCCTACCAGGGGGCGGCCACCGGGGCGGGCGGGATTCTCCGGGACGTGTTCACCATGGGCGCGCGCCCCGTGGCGATGCTCAACTCCCTCCGATTCGGCTCCCTCGACGAGGCACGCAACCGGTATCTGTTCGCCGGGGTCGTGAAGGGGATCGGCGACTACGGCAATTGCGTGGGCGTACCCGTCCTCGGCGGCGAGGTGGACTTCGCCCCCGGGTATTCCGGGAATCCGCTGGTGAACGCGATGTGCGTGGGACTGCTCAAGGAGAAGGACCTGATCCGCGCCGCCGCGCATGGCGTGGGGAACGTGCTCATCACGATGGGTGCCGCCACCGGGCGTGACGGCATTCATGGCGCGAGTTTCGCGTCTGAAGAGCTCACCGCCAAGAGCGAAGCCCGCCGGCCCCAGGTACAGGTGGGGGACCCGCTCACCGAGAAGCTCCTCCTCGAAGCGAGCCTCGAGCTCATTCACTCGGGGCACATCGTCGCCATCCAGGACATGGGAGCGGCGGGCCTCACGTCGTCGTCGGCGGAGATGGCGGCCCGGGGTGGCGTGGGCGTGGAGATCGACCTGTCACGCGTACCTACGCGCGAATCCGGCATGACGCCCTACGAGATCCTCCTCTCCGAGTCCCAGGAGCGGATGCTCGTCGTGGCCAAGGCCGACCGCATACCGGACGTGGAAGCCATCGCCGCGAAGTGGGACCTGACGGCCATGCCCATCGGCCGGGTGACCGACGACGGCATGTACCGCTGTACGTGGAAGGATCAGGTGGTGGTCGAGATTCCCGGCCGCCAGCTGGTCGAGGGTTGCCCGGTGTACTATCCCGAGGCCAAGGAAGATCCAGCGGTGGCGAAGCTGCGGACGGCGCGTCCGGCTCCCGGCTCCCGGCTGGCGTCTCCCGGCGAGGCTCTTCTGGCCCTTCTGGACGACCCGTCGGTCGCCTCGAAACGGTGGGTCTACGAGCAGTACGACTCGAGCGTCCAGGCCCGCGCCGTCATCCACCCCGGCGGCGACGCCGGCGTGCTCAGGGTGCAAGGGACCGACTTCGCCCTGGCCGTGACCACCGACTGTAACGCGAGATACCTGGCGCTCGATCCGTACGAGTGCGGCTAGGCCGCGGTGGTCGAGGCGGCCCGGAACGTGGCCTGCACCGGGGCGCGTCCCCTGGGCATCACGGACTGTCTGAACTTCGGCTCCCCGGAGCGGCCCGCGGTGTTCTTCCAATTCCGCGAGGCCTGCCGCGGGATCGCGGACGCCTGCAAGGCACTCGACACGCCTGTCACCGGCGGCAACGTCTCTTTCTACAATGAGAGCCCGACTGGGGCTGTGGACCCGACGCCCGTCATCGGCATGGTGGGGCTCCTGGAGCAGGCCGACCGGGCGGTCCCGAGCCACTGCCGAAACCAGGGCGACGTCATCCTGATCGCCGGCGAAACCGACGCGGAGCTTGGCGGATCCGCCTATTGGGAAGTGATCCACGGCTTCCGTGGGGGACAGCCCCCGCGGGTCGATCTCGCCGCGGCCCGCGCCCTCGTGGACTTCCTGGTGTCCGGGGCATCTGCCAAGCTCCTCAAGTCAGCGCACGACGCCTCGTCCGGTGGGCTGGGCGTCGCCCTCGCGGAGACGGCCATCGGCGGTCCCTACCAGGAGGCGGGCCTGGGTTTCACCGTGGACCTCTCGAACTACGCGCCCCGGCTCTCGGACACCGACCTGCTGTTCAGCGAGAGCCACAACCGGGCGGTGCTGACGGTCTCCCCCGAACACATGTCCGCCGTGACCACCCTGGCCACGAAGCATGGCATTTCCCTGTATCCAGCGGGAACCGTGGGGGCTCCGGGCACGTTCGTGAACATCACGCTGCGGGACGGAACCGTGACACACCCGGTCGAGAAGCTTCGTGAGGTATATTTCGGGTCCATCCCCCGGCGCATGGGAGACTGAGACGAGATGTGCGGCATCATCGGCGTTTCCGGCGTTCCTGACGCGGCCCGCGTCGCGTACCTGGGGCTGTACAGCCTCCAGCATCGCGGCCAGGAGTCCAGCGGGATCGTCGCGGTCGACGGTGAAGGCGTGGCCCGCTCCCACCGCGGCATGGGACTCGTCTCCGAGAACTTCAACGATCACGTGCTGGCCAGCCTGACCGGCGACGTCGCCATCGGCCACACGCGCTACTCCACCGCCGGCTCGTCGATCCTCGCCAATGCGCAGCCCTTCCTCGCGCGCTACCGCGAGGGCCCCCTGGCGCTGGGCCACAACGGCAATCTCACCAACGCCGTCCCCCTCCGCGCCGACCTGGTCGCCAAAGGCTCGATCTTTCAGACCACCTCGGACTCGGAGGTCCTGGTCCATTTGATCGCGCGCTCCGAGGCCCGCGAGCCGGAAGATCAGATCCTCGACGCCCTGGAGCGCGTGGATGGCGCCTATTCGCTCGTGCTCACCATCGGGCGGACCCTCTACGCGCTCGTCGACCCCCGCGGCTTCCGCCCATTGATCCTCGGCAAGCTGGGCGGCGGCTACGTCGTCGCCTCCGAGACGTGCGCGCTCGATCTGATCGGCGCCGAAGTCGTTCGCGAGCTCGAGCCGGGGGAGATGTTACGGATTCACGAGGGTGAGGTCGTCCGGCTGCCGAACCTCACCACGAAGGCGTCCCAGCGCTGCATTTTCGAGCTGGTGTACTTCTCGCGTCCCGACTCCACGATCTTCCACCGGTCGGTGGACCGGGTCCGCCGCGCCCTCGGCCGGGAGCTGGCGAAGGAACACCCCGCCCCGGGCGCAGATTGCGTGTTCTCCGTACCCGACTCCTCGAACGCCATGGCCCTGGGCTTCTCCGAGCAGTCGGGCATCAAGCTCGAGCACGCCCTGATCCGGAATCACTATGTGGGCCGGACGTTCATCCAGCCCTCACAGGCGGGCCGGAACGCCAAGGTGAAGATCAAGTTCAATCCGGTGCGGGAAGTCCTGGAAGGCAAGAAGGTCGTGATCGTGGACGACAGTCTCGTCCGCGGCACCACGTCGCGCGGCCTCGTGCAGATGATCCGGCAGGCCGGCGCCAAGGAAGTCCATTTCCGGATCGCCTCTCCCCCCATCACCGGCCCCTGCTGGTACGGAATCGATACGCCCTCGAAATCCGAGCTGATTGCGGCGAGCAACTCGGTCGAGCAGATCCGCAAGCACCTCGGAGTCGAATCCCTCGGGTACCTCTCGCTCAATGGGATGCTCTCCGCCGCGGGCGGCGATCCCAAAGAGTTCTGTCACGCTTGTTTCTCTGGAGCGTATCCCACGGCCATTCCGGATGAGTCGACCCGTGGGCGCTACGAGCTGCCGGTCGCAGTCCCGGTCTAGACCACCTAGACGTCTAGACGTCTAGGTTGCATCCAATCAGGGGGATTGATGCCCTCCGTGGAACGCTTCGTCTATTCCTTCGGGAACGGCCGGGCCGACGGGTCCGCCGCCATGCGGGACATCCTGGGCGGCAAAGGCGCCGGTCTCGCCGAAATGGCGAACCTGGGTCTCCCGGTCCCGCCCGGCTTCACCATCTCCGCCAAGATCTGTATCGAGTACCTCGCCGCCGGCGCGTTCTCCGACGAGCTCCGCGAGGAGGTGGAGCGCCATCTGAAGCAGCTCGAGCAGATGGCCGGCAAGCGCCTCGGCGACGCCGAGAATCCCCTCCTGGTGTCGGTCCGCTCCGGGGCTGCCGTGTCCATGCCCGGCATGATGGAAACCATCCTCAACCTGGGCCTGAACGACCACACCGTGCAGGGACTCATTGCGGGGTCCAGGAACCCGCGATTCGCCTACGACTCCTATCGCCGCTTCGTCCAGATGTACGGGGACGTGGTCTATGAGCTGGGCAAGGAGCCGTTCGAAGAGGTGCTGGACGAGTACAAGAAACGCCGGAAGGTGGCGCGCGACATCGATCTCCCCGCCGACGACCTGGCGGAGCTGGTGCGCGAGTTCAAAGCCATCATTCAGGCCAAGCGCGGGCTCCCCTTCCCCGACGACCCCCAGGAACAGCTCTGGGGCGCCATTGAGGCCGTCTTCAAGAGCTGGCACACCCGCCGGGCCATCGACTACCGCAAGGTCCACAACATCCCCGACGACCTTGGCACCGCCGTGAACGTCGTGGCGATGGTCTACGGCAACATGGGGGACGACTGCGGGACCGGCGTCGCCTTCACCCGGAACTGCAGCACCGGGGAGCGGGTCCTGAACGGGGACTACCTCACTAACGCCCAGGGCGAAGATGTCGTTTCGGGAGCCCGCACGCCCGAGTCCATCGTCAAGATGAAGCGCGGCAAGCTCGCCAAAGTCTACAAGGAGCTCGAGCGCATCGCCGACAAGCTCGAGCACCACTTCAAGGACGTGCAGGACATCGAATTCACCTTCGAGCACGGCAAGCTGTACATGCTCCAGACCCGCCGCGCGCAGCGGACCGGGATGGCCGCGGTGCGGGTCGCCGTCGAGATGGTCGAGGAGAAACGGATTTCGGAGGACGAGGCGGTCCAGCGAGTGCCGCCGCAGGACCTGGACCAGCTCTTTCATCCCATGGTGGACCCGAAGGCCTCGGTCACGGTCGTCGCCAAGGGCCTGCCGGCGTCACCGGGCGCCGCCATCGGTGAAGTGGTGTTCGATGCCGACGAGGCCGAGGTGCTGGCGAAGAAGGGTCACAAGGTCATTCTGGTTAGACCGGAGACCAGTCCGGAGGACTTCCATGGCATCGTCGCGGCCCAGGCGGTCCTGACCGCGCGGGGCGGGATGACCAGCCACGCTGCCGTGGTGGCGCGCGGGATGGGCAAGACCTGCGTCGTGGGCGCGAAGGAGCTGGACGTCCAGCCCGCCGCCGGCCGCTTCAGCGCGAATGGGAAGACAGTCAAGAAAGGGCAGATCATCACGGTG
>DATEGY010000306.1:0-9804 GCA_035279865.1 Gemmatimonadales bacterium
CGTCCCGTCCGGTCTGGAATGGTCCTCGCGGCCACGTGGTTTGTCCTGTCGTGCAGTGGCAAAGAGAGCCCCACGGCGCCCCCCGTCGTGGCGAGCGTCGTGGTCACGCCCGGCGGCGATACGCTGGCCACACTCGGTCGCACCCAGATGTTCTCGGCGGTGGCCACGGATCAGAACGGCAATCCCGTATCCGCCACCATCCGCTGGCACTCGACCAATGCCCTGGTCGTGACGGTGGACAGTGTGACGGGCCTGGTCACGGCTGTGGGAAACGGCGCCGCGATCGTTCGGGCGACCGCGTCGGGCGTGAACGGTGACGCCATCGTCGTCGTTTCCCAGGCCGTGGCCCACGTCGTGATCTCGCCGCCCTCGGGCGGCTTCAGCGCCGTCGGCGATACCCAGCGGTTCACCGCGACCGCGAAAGACTCGTCGGGGGCGCTGATTCAGGGCGTGCCGTTCCTGTGGGTCTCGTCGGACCCTTCGGTGGTCACGGTGGACACGGGCGGACTGGTCACCACCCGCGGGCCCGGGCAGACCCAGATCACGGCGGCCGCGCGGGGGATCCCGGGCAGTGCGGCCATGACGGTCACCCAGGCGACCACCCAGCTCGCCTTCCGAGTGCCTCCAGCCGATGCCATCGCCGGAGCTTCGCTCAATCCCGCCGTGCAGGTGGAGGTACGGGACGGCAATGGGCACGTCGTCGCGAGTTCCCAGGACCTGGTGACGATCTACGTCTCCGGAGGACCTCTCGGCGGCGCCACGGTGTTCGGGACCAGCTCGGTGAACGCGGTGAACGGGATCGCGGTGTTCAGCGGCGTCTCCCTCCGCCGGGCGGGCGCCGGATTCACGTTATCCGCCACGACCGGCGTCTTGACCTCGAGCCCCAGCCCGACATTCACGATTACGCCAGGTCCCGTCGCGCAGGTCGTATTCACCCGCGGGCCCGCGCCGACGGTCGAAGCGAACGTCGCGTTCGATACACTCGCGGTCGGTTTCCGGGATGCGTTCGGGAATACGATCGACACCGGGGCCGTCAACATCGGGGTCGGAAACTCCCCCTGGCCGGGTGTGTCGATCCAGGGGTCGAACGGACAGGTCCTCGTCAACGGAGTCGCGAAGTTCGGCGACCTCGCCATCACCCGGCCCGGCCACGCCTACACGCTGCTGGCCCGAAGTCAATCGGGAGTGACCGTTTCCACCGCTCCCTTCGACGTGAAGCTCACGCTCTCGGCGGTCTCTGCGGGGGCCGGGCACGCATGCGGAATCGCACCCGGTGGGACCTACTGTTGGGGCGAGAACGCCTTTCTGCAGAGTGGCGGCATCACCACGGGGTCAGACTCGGTACCCGGGCCCGTTCCGGGGGGACTGACGTTCACGCAGGTGGCGGCCGGTTTCCTGGCGACCTGTGGCCTCGTCTCCGGGGGCCAGGCGTATTGCTGGGGCAGTGGGTTCACGGGCGAGCGCGGGGACAGCGACCAGACGGTGGGCAACACCGCCAACCCGGTCCCCGTCGCCGGTAATCATCTCTTCCGCGTTCTGGCCGCGGGGCGAGGGCATTTCTGCGGCATCCAGGCCGACAGCAGTGCCTTCTGCTGGGGGGGCAACGATTCCGGACAGCTGGGAGACGGCAGCACGACGTCCCGGCATTACCCGGTCCCCGTGTCCGGCGGCCTCGCCTTCGCCCAGATCACCCCGGGCGGATGGCACACGTGCGGCATCACCGGCACGGGCAAGGCGTACTGCTGGGGCGGGAATTCGGCCGGGCAGCTGGGAGACAGCACGAACACTCCGCGCGCGGTCCCGGGGGCCGTGGTCGGCGGTCTCTCGTTCAAGATGGTCGCCGCCGGCTTTGTCACCACCTGCGGAGTCACCACTCTCAACGGGCTCATCTGCTGGGGATCGAACGGCAACGGTGCGCTCGGCGACGGGAAGCTGAATGACCGCAACGCTCCGGACCTCGGGGATATCGTGCCTTTCCAGCCCGACTCCATAGTGGCCGGCTCCGTGTTCGGGTGTGTCCACGGGCAGACCGGAGTGGCGTGCTGGGGCGACGGGCGTTTCGGGGAGCTAGGCACTTCCTCGACGTCCAGCTCGAGTGTACCGGTCTTCACCGCCAACAGCCTCCTGCTCACCCGCATCACCGCCAACCCCGGCGGGTCGTTCGTGTGCGCTCGTCGCTTCGACACCGGGCGGTATTGGTGCTGGGGCGCGAACGGCCAGGGGCAGCTCGGAGACGGCAGCACCACCGATCGCAGCGAACCAACCCCCGTGATTCAGTAACCATCTCGGAGCATCCATGACGAACCTGCGTTGTGCCCTGCATCTCGTCGCGTGTGGTCTGGTGGGTGTGTCCCTGGGGTCCTGCAGTGGCAAGGAAAGCCCCACGGCGCCTCCCGTGGTCGCCCACATCACCGTCACACCCGGAACGGATACTCTCGGGACCCTGGGTCGCACCGTGGTGTTCACGGCCCAACCGGTGGACGCGAACGGAGCTCCGGTCACCGCGACCGTCGTCTGGCGGTCGTCGAATCCGTCCGTGGCGACGGTGGACAGCGTCACCGGGCTCGCCACGGCGGTCACCAACGGGACCACGGTCATCTCGGCGCACGTCGGGAGCGTGTCGGGGCAGGCGACCATGGCCGTGGCGCAGGTGGTCGCCCACGTCGTGATCTCGCCCCCGTCGGCCGGGTTCACGGCGGTCGGGGACACGCAGCGGCTGACCGCGGTCGCGAAGGATTCGTCGAGCGCAATCGTCCAGGGGGTGCCGTTCCTGTGGTTCTCGTCCGATGCGAACGTCGCGACGGTGGATACGGCGGGACTGGTGAGGAGCAAAGGGCCCGGGTCGGGGTTCATCACCGCCGCCGGGCGCGGCGTTCCGGGGTCCGCTGTCATCACGGTCACCCAGACACCCATGCGCCTCGCCTTCAGTGCCGCCCCTCCAGACAGCATCCCCATGGATCGGGTCTATCCGTCGGCCATCCAGGTCGAGGTCCGGGACTCGAACAACCATGTCGCCACGGGCTCGAGGATCGCGGTGACACTCTCCATCGCGGCGCAGCCCGGGCCAGGTACCCTGGCGGGGACCGTCACCGTGAACGCGGTGTCCGGCATCGCCACGTTCTCAGGTATTTCTCTGGGTGGGAAGTCCGGCAGCTATCGGCTGTCGGCGAGCTCAGCAGGCGTGCGCCCCGATACGAGCGCAGCATTCCCCGCTCTGCCCGGCAAGCTCGTCTCGCTGATGGTGGCCGCGCCCCCGGCGGCGACTGCCGGCGTGTCCTTCCCGGTTCAGGTGAGCGGGTTTGACGCCTACGGCAACCCGACCACCAACACATCGGGCCAGGTCCACATCGCGGCGTCGAGCATCTTCGGCGGCCGGACCGACCGTCCCGATAGCGCCCTCCTCACGGGCGGCGCAGCGACCTTCGACAGCGTCGTGCTCGATGGGCCGGGACGGTTCACGGTCACTGCAACTCTGGGAACCGTCGCCGGCACGGCGACCACCGCTGCTACGGTCGGGTTCAACAGCGCCCCCTACGCGGGGTACGGCACCGTATGCGCGGCGGACACGCTCGGGCACGGGTTCTGCTGGGGCACCGGGACCAGTGGCCAGTTGGGCGGGGGGCGCGACACGAACTCGTCCGTGCCCCGGCTGGTGGCGCGGGATCTCGTGTTTTCCCGGTTCTCGGTCGGCTACTTCCACACGTGCGGCATCGCCGCGGGGGGCGCCCTCTACTGCTGGGGCTCGAACAGTGAGGGGCAATTAGGCAACGGGAACCTGTTCGAGGGTTCCGACAGTGTGCCCCAGTTGGTCGGAGGGCACACGTTCACCGAGGTTTCGGTGGGCTATTCGTCCACCTGTGCGGTCGCGACGACGCAGGTGATGTATTGCTGGGGGGACGACAGCCGCGGCCAGCTGGGGTCCGGCAAGACGGTCGGGCTCGGCTTCACCGCTACGCCGACACTGGTCTCGGGAGGCCTCAGCTGGGCGCACGTCACCTCGAGTTATGGATTCCTGTCAGTGTGTGGCCTTACGGTCTCGCTCGACGCCTACTGCTGGGGCGCGAATGAGTACGCGCAGCTGGGCAACAAGGGCACGGTGGACGACAGCGTGCCGGGGCCGGTAAGCGGGGCGGTGCCGTTCTCCGCCATCGCGACGGGCGCCACGCAGACCTGCGCGCTCGCCGTCTCCGACAGCACTGCCTATTGCTGGGGCACGAACGGGCTCGGACGCGCTGCTACGCAGGTTGACAGCGTCGCGGCGCGGACCGACTCGACGGTGCACCTCGTGACCATCAGCTCGACGAGCGAGCGGTCATGCGCGCGTGATCCCTTCAGCCAGGTCTGGTGCTGGCGCACCAGCGGCCTTCCGGCGGGCCGGACGCCTTTCATCGACGGCCAGTGGGGGTTCCCGGACGCGATCGGGGTCGGCGTACTGGTGGACTGCGAGCTCTACCTCTCCCTGATCCGCTGTCGGGGATTCAATGCCGACGGCGCGCTGGGGAACGGGACCAACACCGACAGCCCGAATACGTTCGTTCCGATCTTGACCATACAGCCGGCTTTCGCTCCCCCGTACCGCAAGACTGCCACCCGGTGAAAGGCTCTATTCCCATGCGCCGCCCATTCGCTTCCTGGATACTGCTGGCGGGACTCGCCCTTCTGGCCTCCTGCGGTGGGAAAGAGAGCCCGACCGCCCCTCCCGTGGTCGCGAACGTCACGGTCACCCCCGGCGGCGATACCCTCGCCACGTTGGGCCGGACGAAGGTCTTCTCGGCCAGCGCCACCGACCAGAACGGCAACCCGGTCGCGGCCACGTTCCGCTGGCACACGACCAACCCGGCGGTCGTCACCGTAGATAGCGTCACGGGACTCGTCACCGCGGTCGGCAACGGGCTCGCCATCGTGCGGGCCACGGCGTCGGGCATCAACGGCGACGCGATCGTGGCGGTGTCACAGGCCGTCGCCACCG
Source organism: Gemmatimonadales bacterium (assembly GCA_035279865.1). Classification (GTDB taxonomy): domain Bacteria; phylum Gemmatimonadota; class Gemmatimonadetes; order Gemmatimonadales; family GWC2-71-9; genus 40CM-2-70-7. The sequence continues at coordinate 4,970 of DATEGY010000306.1, forward strand.
TGCAGGTGAATCCGCCGAGCGCGACCGTCACCACCGTCGGCGCGACGACACAATTCACGGCCGTGGCGAAGGATTCCGGAGGTGCCGCGGTCAACGGCGTGACGATGCTCTGGATTTCGGCGGACCCCTCGGTGGCGGTCGTGGACACGACTGGGAAGGCGACGGCCCGGAAGAGCGGGCATGCGACCATCACGGCGGCGGCCCGTGGGATGCCGGGGAATGCCGGATTCACGGTGAACCAGGTGGCGAGACACCTGGTCATTACCGCCCAGCCGGTTGCCGCGATCGCCGGCGAACCGATGAGTACGGCGGTGCAGGTCGAGATCCGCGATTCGCTCGGCGGTTTAGTGTCGGACAGCCGGGCCGCGGTCTCCGTCTCGTTGGGGGCGCATCCCGGCGGAGCCATCCTGAAGGGGTCGACCACTGTCAATGCCGTCGGCGGTGTCGCCACGTTCTCGGGTCTCTACCTTGAGAAGGCCGATTCCCAATACTCCCTCGTCGCCTCTACGGCGAGTGTTGCCCCCGATACCAGCGGTCTCTTTGCGGTGGTGCCGGCGGCGGTCGATCACGTCCAGTTCAGTCAACCCGATTCCGCGATCAACGGCACCCCCATCACGCCGCTCAGCGTGGCGTTGTTCGACCGGTTCGGCAACTTTGCGTACAACTCGACCGACTCGATCACGCTGGACGTCGACAGCACGCAGTGGAACGGGCATCTCGTCGGGCAGCTGACGCTGGTCCCGGCGGGCGGCGTCGCGAGTTTCGGCGCGGTCCGCTACTCGAGCCCGGGACTCTTTCAGATTGTGGCCCATCAGAAGGGCGCCATCGTGGGCCGGGCCGGGCGCATCCGACAGCACCTGACCTTCAAGACCATCGCGGTCGGGTTCGACCACGCGTGCGCGACCACGCCCTCGGCGGCGTCGGTTTTCTGCTGGGGCGCTGGGACCCAGGGTCAGCTGGGAGACGGGACACTGCAACCCGATTCCGTACCGCGACTGGTGGATCCCTCGCAGACCATGGGGCAGATCGGCGCGGGTGGACAGATGAGCTGTGGCCGCACGCCGGCCTCCGCGATCTACTGCTGGGGCCAGTCCGTATTCCGGATGGACACGGCCCCCGCCCTCGCCTCCGGGGCGCAGGCCTTCGCGTCATTCTCCGTCGGGCAAAGTGACGTCTGTGCGGTGACGGCTGCCGGTGCCGCGTACTGCTGGGGTGGCAACTATCACGGAGCGTTCGGAGACAGTACGATCGCTTACGACTCTGTTCCCCACGCAGTCCACGGGGGCCACGTCTTTTCGACGGTCAGCGTCGGCGCCGATTTCACATGTGGCCTGGTCTCATCCGCCGCCTACTGCTGGGGCGAGAATGGGAGCGGCCAGCTCGGTACGGGAAATCGGGACTCTTCCCTGGTGCCGGCGGCGGTGCTCGGCGGACTGAGCTTCGGCGTGTTGTCGAGCGGCGGCTCGCACGTTTGCGGCCTCACCGGGGCGGGCGCGGCGTACTGCTGGGGCAATGCTTTCGCCGGGGCCACCGGAGACACGCTTGAGTTTGGCGTTGATTCCGTACCGAATCTGGTATTGGGCGGCCATGTGTTCTCGGTCGTCACGTCCGGCGGGCCGCATTCGTGCGGGATCTCCCTGGGTGTCGCGTATTGCTGGGGCGACAACTTCAACGGTGAGCTCGGATCCGCCCCCAGCAGCACACCCTTTCCCACGGCCGTCTCAGGAGGCCTGGGCTTCGTCGACATTGCGGCATCCGGAATCCAGACCTGCGCGTTGACCAGCGGGGGTGCGATGTACTGCTGGGGAGGCAACTCGTATGGTCAGGGCGGGGACGGCACGAAGACCGATCACCCCACGCCCACGGCGGTGGTCCAGCGCTGAATTACCCCTGACACCACGGACACATCGTGGTCGCTCGGGCGTCGATGGAGTGCGTGGTGACGAGCCGGTGCCCGCAGCGCCGGCACGGCTCGCCGCCGCGCCCGTAGACGTTCAAGCGGAGCTGGTAGCTCCCCGGCTGACCGGTGCCGGTCCGGTAATCCCGGAACGTCGTCCCCTCGGCCTTGATCGCCCGTTCGAGGATGGCGACGATCGCGCGGTGCAGGGCGCGGATCTCCCGCTCCTCGAGCGACGACGCGGGGCGTGAGGGGTCGATCCGCGCCGTGAACAGCGCCTCGTTGGCGTAGATGTTCCCCACGCCTACGACCTTCGCCTGGTCCATGATGACCTTTTTCACGGCCGCGCGGCTGCCGGCGAGCTGGGCTCCCAGGACCTCCGGCGTGAACGCGGGGTCCAGCGGCTCGGGCCCCAGCCGGGCGTCGTACTTCGTCCACGCCGCTTGATCCAGGAGGTAGATCGCCCCGAAGCGGCGGATATCCCGGTACACGAATCGCGAGCGGGGCGTGAGCTCGAGCACCAGGACCGAGTATTTCGCTTCGTCTGGTGTCAGGGGGCGTTGGTAGACCACCAGGGCGCCCGTCATGCCGAGGCGGATGACCATCCGCCGCCCGCCCGCGAAATGAAAGACGGCATGCTTGGCCCGGCGCGTGATCGCGGTGATCCGGGACCCGCGGAGGAAGCGGAGGAGCGCCGGTTTCGTGACTTTCCGGAGGACGTCGGTCTTGGAGAGGGTCGCGGCGGTGATGCGCTTGCCAACCATCCGGGGCCGCAAATCCCGGACGATGGTCTCGACCTCAGGCAGCTCCGGCACGGGCGATCTCCCGCCAGGCGATGTCCCGTCGCCAGTGCACGCCAGCGAACGACACCTTCCCCGCGCCCGCCCGGCTCTCCTCGGCGGCCTGCGCGATGTTGGGACCGATCCCGGTGACGTTCAGCACCCGCCCGCCCGAGACCTTGAGCGTGCCGTCCGGGGCGCGCGTGGTGCCGGCATGGAACAGGATCTGATCGTCGGGCCAGTCCTGGGGAAGTGAGATCGTTTCCCCCGTCCTGGGCGCCTCGGGATAGCCCGGGGCCGCGAGCACCGTGGTCACCGCGGCGGTCACCGGATCGATTACCTCGCGATCAGGACGCCAGGTCCCCGCGGCAAGCGCCGTCAGGTGAGCAGTCGAGCCCTTCGGAAGCACCGGGAACACGGCCTGGGTCTCCGGATCCCCGAACCGGCAGTTGAACTCGATGACGTTCGGCGTGCCGTCAGGCGCCACCATCAGTCCGGCGTAGAGCACTCCGGAGTAGGGAGCCCCGTCCTGGGCCAGCTGCTTGAGCGTGGGCTCCAGGACCTCCCGGCGTACCCGGGCGAGCAAGGCTGGGCTGGTGAGCCCCACCGGCGCGTAGGCGCCCATTCCACCGGTATTGGGGCCCTCGTCTCCCTCGCGTACTCGCTTGTGATCCTGAGCAGGCGGAAGGAGGACGATGCGTTCGCCATCGGTGAGCGCGAGGACCGAAAGCTCCTCACCCTCCAGAAACTCCTCGATCACGATCTCCTTGCCGGCCTCGCCCAGCGCACCGCCCTCGAGGAGCGCGGTGGCCGCTTCCGAGGCATCCTCCCTTGAGGCGCACACGATCGCACCCTTGCCGCCGGCTAAGCCAGAGGCTTTCACGACCACCGGCTCGCGACCCGCCGCAATGTACTTGAGGGCCGGCTTCAGGGATGTGAAGGTCCCGCTCTTCGCGGTCGGCACCCCCGCCCGGACCATCACATCCTTGGCATAGGCCTTCGACGCCTCGATCCGGGCGGCGGCGGCGTTGGGACCGAACACGGCACGCCCCGCCTTCCGCAGGCGGTCTCCCAAACCGGCGGCGAGGGGCGCTTCTGGTCCGACGATGACGACGTCGATCTTCTGGTCCCGGGCGGCCGTGACCAGGCCGTCCAGGTCGGTGGCGGGGATGGGGAGATTGGTGCCGAGCTCGGCGGTTCCGGGATTCCCGGGGGCCGCGAACAGGTGCTTCGCCGTGCCGTCGCGCTTCAGGGCCCAGAGCAGAGCGTGCTCGCGGCCTCCTCCGCCGACGACCAGGACTCTCACTTCTTCTTGAACGCGTCCGAGAACGCCTGAGCGGCCCGCCGGGCGCCGTCCACGACGTCCTTGGCCACCGCCTTCGCTTCCTTCATGTAGTGTTCGCGGGCGTCGTCGATGTCCTCCTCGACCGGCCGCTTGTCGGCGTCGGGCCCGCGGCGGGTGTACTCACCCCGGATTACGCGGTCGTAGTTCCCGCCTTCGATCCACCGCTCGAGCTCGGCGGCGCGGATGGTCGAGAACGGGTGACTGCGGCGCAGCACACCCAGGATCTTGAAGATCCGGTCGAGCGCGCCCCCCGACTCCTCGTACTCCTTGGCCTGCACCAGGAAGGCGTTCAGGTCCATCTCCTTCATGTCACCGCCGCCGGCCAGCTTGAGGTGCAGCCGCAGGGACGCGTTGGGATCCTGGGACGCCAGGAGCCCGGCCCGGTCACTCGACAGCTCGCTCTTCCGGAACCACTCGAGGAGGGCCAGCTCGATCGGGAGGATCGCCATGCCGGCCAGGAAGGGCAGGGCCGAGAGACTGACGGAGAGAATGAGCACGAGCACGGTGTGGTAGAGCGCGTGCCCGCTCATCACGTGACCGAGCTCGTGTCCCAGGAGGACGCGGAGCTCGTCGTCGTCGAGCAGTTTGAGAGACCCCGAGTTCAGCACGATGAACGGCTTGTCCATCCCGAACGCGCCCGCGTTGACGAAGGGTGTCTGCGCGACGAACAGCTCCGGCCGCTCGGGCCAGTCCAGCGAGGTCAGGACGTCGGTGTACAGGGCGTTGAGCCGGGGAAACTGCGTCGGGCCCACCTTCACGGCGTCGGCCTGGAAGATGAGGCGGATGCCGCGCTCACCCAGGAAGCCGTAGATCT
>DATEGY010000307.1:0-5186 GCA_035279865.1 Gemmatimonadales bacterium
GCTGTTTCCGGACACGTTCTCCTACCAGGGTGTGCGCAATGGTCTCGGCAGCATGGAGTTCTGGGTGCCCCCACCGGTGACCACCGGCGCGCTGCTCGCCTTCGGTCCCGGCGTCTTCGCGACGTCCCCCGACACCGTACAAGTGGGCGATCACGACATCTTCGAGCCGAACGACACCATCCCGAGCCTGATCAACCTCGACCAGCCCGGTCCGATCCCGCAGCTCCCCCCGCTGCGGTTTTTCAATCCCGCGCTCGACTTCGAGGCACTGGACCGCAACGCGTTCTTCGGCCTCGACTGGTACCAGTTCGGGCAGGCCGACAGCACTCAGCCTATGACGTTCGTGTTCACGGGAGGCGCGGGAGCCGACACCTCGGTGTTCAACATCCTGACCGACTCCATTTATTACCAGTCCGGGAGCTATTTCGTGGGTGACTCGGCGTGGATCCTCGCGCCCACGTCCGAAGTGATCGGATGCAAGGGGATCAACAACACGTATTTCGTGCCTTTCGCCCACGCGGACTCCTTCGTCGTGGAGCTGGGCACGCAGCCGACGCACTCCTTCTCGGTGTTCGCCGAGTATACGGCCTCGGGGCGCTACGGCATGCGCATGTCGCGGAACCTGATCCGGTTCGATCCCTCGGTGGCGCCCGACCGGTTCGCACCGAACGAGCTGTGCAACCAGGCCGATGCGAACTTCAATAAGCCGGCCACCAAGATCCAGGTGAACCTCGGCTCGCTCCCGTTCGTGGATACCACGCTCACCATCGACGTCCCACACGCTACCGACTGGTATCGCTTTCATATGCCCGCGGTGAACGGCGCGGACCTGCAGGATACCGTGAGCGTGATGACCGTGAGCCGGACGTCTCTGTCGAAGGACACGTCCGACATCGACGTGACCGTGATCGGGGCCGACGACTTCGTCCTGTACGGGCAGGCGACCGACTCCGGCTCCACGGAAGATCTCAAAGTGTTCCTGCCCACGAACCATGACTACTACGTGGTCGTCTCGGACTTCGCCGGCGCGCCGATACGGTACGCGCTCTGCATCAACGTATCGACCACCTGTGCGGCGTTGCCCCCGCCGATCACGCCCGTGTCCGGAGGCGGGGCGGCCGGCGTGTCGCCGCGGGTGATGAAGGCCCGGAGAGCCATCGCGCGGACGGGGGCCACACTCGCGGCCCAGAACGCCCTGACGCGGTTCCGGAGGCTCCTATCCCGGCGTCCGTGATGGAATGCACCAAGTGCCACACGCCGCTGCCCGATAACTCCCGGTACTGCTTCGCCTGCGGGGCGGATCAGACCGGGGGCGGGGACCCGGCCGCCACGTCGGGGCAGATCTCGAGCCTGATGACCCGTCTGCAGCGGATCGTCGAGGGCAAGTACAAGCTCGAGAAGCTGCTCGGCAAGGGCGGGATGGGCGCGGTGTTCCTGGCGAGAGACCTGACGCTCGACCGCGACGTCGCGATCAAGGTGCTTCCGCCCGACGTCTCGCAGGACGAGCACGTGATCAAGCGCTTTCAGCAGGAAGCGAAGACCGCGGCCAAGCTCGACCACACGAACATCATCCCCATTTACCGCGTGGAGAGCGAAGGCGGGCTCAACTATTTCGTCATGAAGTACATCTCCGGCACGTCGCTCGAGGACTTGCTGGAGCAAAAGAAGCCCATCCCGGTCGACGAGATCCAGCGGATTCTCTGGCAAGCCGGCGTCGCGCTGGGGCACGCGCACCAGCGGGGCATCGTGCACCGCGACGTGAAGCCCGCCAACATCATGTTCGACCACGACGGCAAGGTGATGCTGACGGACTTCGGCATCTCCAAAGCGCTGCAGGCCGCGTCGGGCTTCACCGGCACCGGGATGATCATCGGCACGCCGCACTACATGGCGCCCGAGCAGGCCAAGGGGCAGCCGGTGGATGGCCGGGCCGATCAATACTCGCTGGGCGTGGTGGGATACCGCATGATCACCGGCGCGCTCCCGTTCGCCGGTGACTCGATCCACACCATTCTGTACAAGCACATCTTCGAGGAGCCGCCGCCGGTCCGCTCCGTGCGGCCCGACATTCCCGAGCCCCTGTCGACCGCCATTCAGCGGGCGATGAGCAAGGAGCCGGCGCAGCGCTACGCGACGATGGAAGACTTCGCAACGGCGGTGTTTCCGGAACAGCCGGTGGCCGCGGGGCGTTCGGGTGGTCCCATCACGCCCAGGCCGGTCACCCGCGCGCCCGTCACCGCGGAGTCGCCCACCGAGGCGTTCATCTCCGCGCCCACGACACCCATTCCCTCGACGCTCAGGCCTCCGGCCGGCGCCGGTGCACCGACGGTGCCCGCGCGTCCGGGCGCCAGGCCCCTTCCCGCGAAGAAGTCCGGGTCCAAGGCATGGATCGGGATCGCGGCGGCCGTCGTGGTGCTCGGGGGCGGCGGGTATCTGGTCGTCGGCCGGGGACAGAAGCCGGCGAATGACGGGCAGACGGCCACCCAGCAGGGGCCGTCCAATCCGGCAAGCAATCCAGCGGCGGCCCCGGCGGATACGCACACCGCCGTGACGCCGCCGGTGACGCCGCCCCAGACCACGACCCAGCAACCCGCGCAGACGGCTACGCACAAGCCCCCGCCGGCGCCGCACCGGAATCCACCGCCGGCGGCGAAGCCAGCGGCCGCGGCGACCGGATTTATCAGTGTGAATACGGATCCCATCGCCACGGTCTATATCGACAACCAGTCGGTGGGACAGGCGCCGATCATCAGCCATGAACTTTCCGTCGGCGTGCACACGGTGCGGGTGGACCGCCCCGGCTACGCCAGTCAGTCGCAAACCGTCCAGATCTCGGCCGGTGAGACGTCGTTCAAACGCTTCACCCTGATTCCGGGAGGATGATCCGCATGCGCAACGCGGGCCTCATCGCTCTGAGCGTCCTGGCATTTGCGCCGGCGCTTGCGGCGCAAGGGACGGGTCCCCAGAACGCCACGCTGAAGCGGGCGCTCGACGCGTACAACAACCTGAATCTGCCGCAGTCCATCACGCTGACCCAGCAGGCGCTCGGCCAGCGGCTGTCGGCGGACGACCAGGAACGCGCCTACGTGCTCCTCGGCTCGGCATATTCGAACCAGCCCGACGGGTTCGACAAGGCCATCAACGCCTTCAAACAGGTGTTGCTGATCCGGCCGGAGCGCACGCTCGATCCGAACCGGACGCCCACCAAGACCATGGTCGCGTTCAACATGGCGCTTTCGACCATGCTGCTGGTGCGCGGCCTCACCGTCGATAGCTCGGCATTCGTGGTCGGGCAAGGCGCCGTGCCGATTCACTTCACGGTGACGAGTCCCGCGCGGGTCCGGGTGCGCGTCGTGAGCGCCAAGGCGTCCGTGACCGTCGACTCGAGCGTGCAGAACGGGACGGTCTCGCTCCGCTGGCCCGCGACGCTGCCGAGCGGTGATCCCGTTCCGGCGGGTGACTATACGCTCGTGGTGGATGCCTCGGCGGATCAGAACACGTTCTCCGCGGCGCAACGGGTGCGCGTGGCCGCGGGAAATGTCGACACCCTGCCGCATCTGACCGAGATGCCCGGCTACGCCAAGCTCCCCGCCACCGAGATCCCGCAGCGGTCCTGGCGCCCCCTCGGCGTCGCGTTTCTCTACGCGGGCATCGCCGGCGCCGGCACGCTCGCGCTCGAGAACAGCCAGCTGGGCTCGGCCAACCGGCGGGAACTGTCCCTCGTCGCGGTGGGCGTGCTCGCGACCGGGGTCGTGATGATGCTCAAGAAGCCCGCGCCCGTTCCGGCGCAGGGGAACATCCTCTACAACCGGTTGCTGGATGAACAGCTGATCCGCCGCAACGCGGACATCGCCCAGGGCAACGTGGCGCTCCGCCGGCAGGTGCGATTGACCGTGACCCCCATCCCGGCGGGCAAGTGAAGCCCGCCCTGGTAGGACTGGCGCTGGTCGCCGTCGCGGGCCCGCTCGCGGCTCAAAAAGTCAACGTCGGCGTGCAGGGCGTGTTCGCGGACTACCGCGAGCTGGGGCCCGCACTGTCGTACAACGGCGGCGGCCTGGCCGGCATGGCCGAGCTGAACTGGCACAAGTTCTCCGGCGATTTCCAGGTCGCGAAGATCAATTTCAATCCGTCATCGGGGAGCGCGGCGACCGACAAGTTCACGAGCACTCAGTTCGACGCGCACCTCCGGTGGTTCCTGGCCAGCGGGATCAGTCTCGAGACCGGCTACACCAAGCGGTCGATCAGTCCCGATTTCACGACGCAGAATTTCACGGCTATCCGCGCGGGCGTACGCGCGAACTACGGGCTCGGCCCGGGTGCGAACCTGCTCCTGCGCGGCAACTACCTGGCGGCCGCGAAGTTTTCGGGGGGAGGCACGGCGCCCTTCGCGCTCGAGCTGGGCCTCGGGATCTCCGTGGGAGCGGCCAGCGGGCGGTGGCGGATTACGGGAGATTACGAGTTCCAGCGGATCGACCGGAAGACCAGCGTCAAGGTGCCGATTCAGCAGGCGCTCGCGCGGGTAGGGGCCGCCATAGGCCTGGGGAGATGAGTCTGTTAGTCGTTAGGCGGTTAGACGGTTAGTAGAAAACATAGACCCCGAGCATCGACTCCGACGCTCGGGGTCTTTGACTAACCGCCTAACCGGCTAATTACCTCTTCCTGAAGTTCAGGTCCTGGTAATCGAAACTGAAGTCCGCGAGTGGACTGACCGCCTGCATCTTGAAGGAATCGATACTGCCATCGGGATTCAGCGTGAACGTGACGTACGCGTCCTCCACGCCCCGGGTGCGCCAGTGCGACACGAATGTGTCATGCTGCCAGGGCTTCAAGTCTCCGGTGAACGCGGGGGAATGCGCGAACCGGAACACCAAACCGCCGGCTTCCATGGTGATCGTGGCGTCGCCGTAGAGATCGTCGTGGTAGGTCCCGGCGTAGGCGGCCGCCGGCAGGGACGGGTGGCTCGTGGTGTCCCGTGAGGCCTGGGCCGCCCTGACGATGGAGTCGCCCTGCGCGCGGGCCCGGGCCTCCCGGTCCGAGAAGAGCCTGGCCCAATCGGTGTTGCCGCCCCCCAGAAAGTGATCGAGCAGTCGCCATGTGAGCGCCTCGAAAATCCCGCTCTCGCCGTTGGTGAGGATCACGATGCCCAGGTGCTCGTCCGGGACGAGCGTGGTCTGGGACGTCATGCC
>DATEGY010000308.1:0-9768 GCA_035279865.1 Gemmatimonadales bacterium
CGTCGGACTGGTGATGGTCCGTCAGATCCGCGAGTATCTCGAGGACACCGGCCACGCGGTCGGGTTCAAGCCCGCGGGCGGGATTCGTACCGCCAAGAGTGCCCTCGAGTGGCTGATGCTGATGAAGGAAGAGCTCGGCGAGCGCTGGATGCGCCCCGACCGCTTCCGTCTGGGCGCCAGCGCGCTCTTGACCGACATCGAGCGCCAGCTCGAGCATTTCGTCACCGGCCGGTACTCCGCCGCGCACCGTCATCCCATGGTGTGATGTGACCACCGTCGCCAAGATCTTCGACACCATGGAGTGGGGGCCGGCGCCGGAGGCGCGCGGGCCCGCCCTCGAATGGATCAAGGCCCACGAGGGCCGCTTCGGCCTGTTCATCGGGGGGCAGTGGATCACACCGACGGCGGGAGACGGGTTCGATACCGTCAACCCGGCCACACGGGATGTCCTGGCCCGGGTGTCCCAGGCGGGCGATGAGGACGTCGACGCGGCGGTGAAGGCTGCAGCGCGCGCACTCCCGGGGTGGGCCGCGCTCTCCGGCCACGCCCGTGCCCGCCATCTCTACGCGCTCGCACGCACCGTTCAGAAGCACGCCCGCCTGCTCGCCGTGCTGGAAAGTCTGGACAACGGCAAGTCGATCCGGGAGACCCGGGATCTCGATATTCCGCTCGTCGCCCGTCACTTCTATCACCACGCGGGGTGGGCGCAGCTCCGGGACACGGAATTTTCCGGATACGGCCCCGTGGGCGTGGTGGGCCAGATTATTCCCTGGAACTTCCCGCTCTTGATGGTGGCGTGGAAGGTCGCGCCGGCCCTGGCCGCGGGAAACACGGTGGTGCTCAAACCGGCGGAGTTCACGCCGCTCACGGCCCTTTGCTTCGCCGAGCTCGCGCACGAGGCGGGCTTGCCTCCCGGCGTGCTCAACGTGATCACCGGAGACGGCCGCACCGGGAAGCTGCTGGTCGATCACCCGGATGTGCACAAAATCGCCTTCACCGGCTCGACCGAGGTGGGCCGCCAGATCCGCAAGGCCACGGCGGGCTCGGGCAAGAAGCTCACCCTCGAGCTCGGCGGCAAGAGTCCCTTCATCGTCTTCGAGGACGCCGATCTCGACAGCGTGGTGGAAGGGGTGGTGGACGCGATCTGGTTCAATCAGGGCCAGGTGTGCTGCGCGGGTTCCCGGCTGCTGGTGCAGGAAGGGGTGGCGGGGAAGCTGATCCCGAAATTGCGGGCCCGGATGGAGAAGCTCCGGGTGGGGGAGCCGCTGGACAAAGCGATCGACATGGGTGCGATCGTGGCGCCGGTCCAGCTCCAGCGCATCCGGTCCCTCGTGGACCAGGGCGTGGCTGAAGGGGCGACCATGTGGCAGCCGACGTGGGCGTGTCCCACGGAAGGGTACTTCTATCCGCCCACGCTGTTCACGGATGTCGCGCCCGCCGCGAGCATCGCACAGGTCGAAATCTTCGGACCCGTCCTGGTCTCGATGACCTTCCGCACTCCGGCCGAGGCCGTGGAGCTCGCGAACAATACGCCGTACGGGCTGGCGGCGAGCGTCTGGACCGAGAACATCAATCTCGCGCTCGACATCGCACCCAAGATCAAGGCCGGCGTGGTCTGGATCAACTCGACGAATCTCTTCGACGCGGCCGCCGGATTCGGCGGGTATCGCGAGTCGGGCTTCGGGCGAGAGGGCGGCAAGGAAGGGATGTGGGAGTATTTGAAGCGAACGGGGAAGGTGGAAGCCGGAACGCGGAATGACACACCCGCGGCGGTTCCGCCTTCCGCGTTCCCCGTTCCGCGTTCCGGGCTGCCCCCAATTGACCGCACCCCGAAGCTCTTCATCGGAGGCAAACAGGTCCGTCCCGATCAGGGGTACACCCGCAAGGTGCAGGGGCCAGGCGGCGAAATGGCCGGCGAAGTGGGGGACGGCAACCGCAAGGACATTCGTGACGCCGTCGAGGCGGCGCACCAGGCGTCGGCGTGGGGGAAGGGCGCGGGGCATACGCGGGCGCAGATTCTCTACTACATCGCCGAGAACCTCTCCGCCCGTGCCGACGAGTTCGCCCGGCGGATCACTTCGCAGACCGGTGCCTCCGCGGAGACTGCGGCGACGGAGGTCGCCGTGTCCATCTCGCGGCTGTTCAGCTACGCCGCGTGGGCCGACAAGTACGACGGCGCGGTGCATCACGTCCCGATCCGGGGCGTCACCCTCGCCATGCCGGAGCCGATCGGAGTGATCGGGCTGGCGGCCCCGGAGCGTCACCCGCTGCTGGGGTTCGTCTCGCTCGTCGCCCCGGCCGTCGCTACCGGCAATGCCGTGATCGCCATCCCGTCTCCGGCGCACCCCCTCTCGGCCACCGATTTCTACGGCGTGCTCGAGACGTCGGACGTCCCCGACGGTGTGATCAACATCGTTACGGGGGACCGTGACGCGTTGATCCGGGTGCTCGCCGAGCACCTGAACGTGGACGCGGTGTGGTATTGGGGAACGGCGGCCGGTGTGAAGGCCGTGGAGGAGGCGTCGGCCGGGAACATGAAGCGGACGTGGTGCGCCGATCAGTCGACTCACCCGCGCGACTGGCTCGATGCGTCCTGGGGGGAGGGGCAGGAGTTTCTCCGTCACGCCACCCAGGTGAAGAACATCTGGATTCCCTACGGGGAATGACGTCACCCCGTCCGGTCGGCGCTACCGTCCCCATCGGGGTCTCGAACCGCCACCTGCATCTGTCTCCCGCCGACGTCAGCCGCCTCCTGGGTGAAGGCAAGTCGCTCACGGTGGACCGGATGATTACCCAGCCGGGTCAGTTCGCCGCGACAGAACGGATCGATGTGGTGGGCCCCAAGGGCACGCTCGCCCGCATGCGGGTGGTCGGGCCCGCGCGGACCGCCACACAAGTGGAGCTCGCGCTGACCGACGCCCGCACCCTCGGCGTCGCCGCCCACCTCGCGAACTCCGGCCGACTCGCGGGCTCCACGGGTGGGGTGACGCTGGTGGGCCCCGCGGGCTCGGTCAGTCTCTCCAGCGGGGTCATCATCGCCGCCCGCCACCTCCATTGTGGTCCCGGGGACGCCACGCGGCTCGGCGTTGCGGATGGCGACTGGATCGACGTGGTGTGCGGCACTGGCAGCCGGCAGGTGATCTTCGAAGGGTTGCTGGTCCGGGCCGGCCCGGCCCACGTCACGGAGGTTCATCTCGACACCGACGAAGCCGCGGCCGCCGGAGTCTCGACGGGAGATCAGGCCCGCATTGTGGCCTGGCGGGCGGCCCCGTGATCACGGCCATCGAGCACCGCGTCAACTACTCGGAAACGGACCAGATGGGCCTGGTCTACCATGCGAACTACGTCATCTGGCTGGATATGGCGCGGACGGAACACCTGCGCGGGACCGGGGTGACGTACAAGGAGATGGAAGAGCAGGGGGTGTATCTGGCGGTGACGGACCTCCAGGTGCGCTACCGCCGCGCGGCGCGGTATGACGATCTCGTCCGCATTCGCTGCTGGGTCCGGGAGGTGGCGTCGCGTCGAGTCACCTTCGGATACGCGGTCGAGCGGCCCGGGCCCAGTGAACCGGCTGAGCTGCTGGCCACCGCGTCAACGTCACTCATGGCCCTCGATCGAGGGCACTCGCCCACCCGCATTCCGGAGCACGTGCGTGAGCTGCTGGCGCCGTCGTCGGATCCCGTTCGCCTGTAGCCGGCGTGCGTCGTGGCTCGTGGCCGCGGCGCTCCTGACGGCCTCCCCGCTCATCGCGCAGCAGAACGCCTCCGTCGACGAAGCGGCGGTGGGCGAGCTGGCCCGGCTCCTCGCCGCGTCAGACAGCCGCTCCTACAGCGAGGCCCTGTTGCGCGACGGACTCCAGCAGGCGGATGCGTCGATCCGGCGCCAAGCCGCGCTCGCGGCCGGCCGCATCGGCGACACCGCGGCGGTGCCGATGCTCGTCCAGGCCCTGGCCGACTCCGACCAGGGAGTGCGGTCGGCCGTAGCCTTCGCATTGGGGATGCTCAGGGATCCCCGCGCGGTGCAGCCGCTCCTGGACCTCATTCAGCGGGTCACGCCCGATCAACAGGACTTCGGCACCCTCGAGGCGGTGACGGCGATCGCGAAGATCGGCGGGGCGGAGGGCGCGCGGGCCTTGCAGCTCGTCATCGACGCGGGGCGCCCCGGCCAGACCAATGGGGCCGTGTCGAACGCGCTGCTCGAATCCTGGCGCCTGAACACGCAGGCGCCGGTGCTCTCGCTCACCCGCTACGCCCAGGACCCGGACAATCTGGTCCGCTGGAATGCGATCTTTTCGCTGGCCCGCCTGGGTGATCCGCGGGGCGTTCCGTACCTCCTGACTGCGCTCAACGATCAGGACGCGACCGTGCGCGCGGCGGCGCTGCGCGGCATCACGGCCCGGGTACTCGATCAGGCCCGTCAGCCGCGCCCACCCGTGATCGCACGGGTCCGCGGGCTCCTGACCGACCAGGCAACTGCGGTGCGGATCAACGCGCTGCGGGCGCTCGGGACCTTCCACGATTCGACGCTGTCGGAGGCGATTGCGCCGCTCGCCTCGGACGGCGTGCTGGGCGTCGCGGTGGCCGCCGAGACCACGCTGGGGGTGAGCGGGGGTGCGGCGGCCATCGTCGCCTTGCGGGCGCATCTGGTGTCGGCGAATTTCGCGGTCCGGCGGCAGGCCGCGATCGGGCTCGCCGAGGCGGACCCCGCGGCGGGCGCGGCGTTCGCCGACTCCCTGGCCGCCAACCCGGACTGGCACTGGCGGAGCGTAGCGGCCGAGGCAGATGGAGCGGCCCGGGACCGCGACCGGCTCGAGCGCCTGCTGGCCGACCCCGACGGGCGCGTGGTCGCGTCGGCGTTGAATGCCCTGATGCGATTCGTTCCGGAAGGAGACCCGGCCTTCCTCCTCAAGGCCCGGAGTCTCCTGACGCACGCGGACCCGGCGGTGCGGAGCCTCGCGGCGGACGCCCTCGGACGTCATCCCGATGTCACGGACGTGGACGCGCTGGTCACCGCGTATCAACGCACGAGCGGGGATCCCTTCGACGACGCCCGGCTCTCGGCGGTCCGGGCGCTGTGCGCCATTGCGTCGGCCGGACCAGCCGGAGAGGGCGCAGTCACGACCCGTTTCTTCGGGGCGGTGTCCCGCCCGACCGACTATCTGGCCTGGCGGATGGCGGCGGCCAGCTGCCCAGGGCCGCTGTCCGTGTGGGGGCAGCCGTCGTCCATCACCACCGGGAAGACCGATGCCGATTACCGGGACGCGGCCCGGCGGTATCTCTATCCGTCCCTGCATGGGGTCGCGAACCCCACCGTCACGATCGAAACCGACCGGGGGGCGATCACGGTCGAGCTCCTGCCGGCCGACGCGCCGCTGACGGTCGCGGCCTTCCTGGCGCTGGTGGACCGCCGGTACTTCGACGGCGATCACTGGCATCGGGTCGTGCCGAATTTCGTCATTCAGGACGGCGATCCGCGGGACGACGGCTGGGGCGGCCCGGGCTTTTCGCTGCGCGACGAGATCTCTCCCCGCCGGTACCAGAAGGGCTCGGTCGGACTCGCGCTGTCGGGGCCCGATACCGGGGGCAGCCAGTATTTCATCACGCTCGGGCCGGAGCCGCGCCTCGACGGGACCTATCCCATCTTCGGCCGTGTGACGTCGGATCTGTCGGTGCTGGACAAGGTGACCCAGGGCGACCGTATTCGCAGCGTGCATCGATGAGGCGCCACGGCCTGGCCGGCCTGGCACTGCTCACGTTCGCGCTGTTGCCGGCCGGCAGCGCGCTCCAGGCGCAGTACGGCTACTTCGGCGAGAACAAGGTGCAGTTCAAGGAGTTCGACTGGCGGGTCATGCAGGGCCCCCACGTGGACCTCCACTACTACCCGGCCGAGGTAGAGCTGGCGCGGGTCGCGCTCGCTTACGCGGAGGAGAGCTACACGGTACTCTCCCGCCGCTTCGGCTATGAAGTGCCGCACCGCGTGCCGCTCATCGTCTACGCATCCCACACCGACTTCGAGCAGACCAACATCCTGCCGTATGTGCCGCCCGAGGGACTCCTGGGCGTCACGGATTTCGCCAAAGAGCGGGTGACGCTGCCGTTTACCGGCAGCTACTACGACTTCAAGCACACCATCCGGCACGAGCTGGTGCACGTGTTCCAGATCAGCCTCGAGGCGCAGACGTACCGCCGGTACCCCCGCGAACACCACGCGGCGCTTCCGCTGTGGTGGACGGAGGGGTTGGCGGAGTTCTTCTCGATCGGGACGGACAACCAGGGTGAGATGATCCTGCGGGAGATCACGGTCTCCGGTCAGCTGCCGACGCTGGAGCGGTTGAATTACGCGTCGGGAGGCGCGGTGTACCCGATCGGCGCCAAGATTCATCAGTTCCTCGCCGAGACGTACGGGGAATGGCGGATCCTCGAGGTCTACGACCAGACCTGGAAGTACGACACGTTCGATCAGCTGATGGAGGGCGTGTACGGCCAGAGCCTCGCCCAGATTTCCGAAGCGTGGCAGCACTGGATGCGTCAGAAATACTACCCCGCCGTGGAGGCTTCGCGTCCGCTGGGGCTCGACGCGAAGAAGGTCGCCTCGCTCGCCATCAAGCCCGCGGCGGTGATCGATTCTGCGGACACCGCACGGAGCCGGGTGCTGTATTTCTCGCCCGCGGACGGGTACACCGACATCTACTCCGCCCGGCTCGACGGCGACGACGGACGGGTGGTCGTGAAAGGCGAGCGGACGCCCGAGTTCGAGTCCTTCCACTTCTTCGACTCGCGGCTCGACGTCTATCGCGGACGCCTGCTGGCCTTCACGAGCAAGTACCTGGACCGCGACGCCCTGTTCATCTGGGATCTCGAGCGTGGCAAGAAGATCGGCCGGTTCCAGTTCCCGGGGCTGGTGGGGATCCTGTCGCCCTCCTGGACACCCGATGGACAGAGCGTGGTGTTTTCGGGGCTGGCCGACGACGGCTATTCGGATCTGTATCGTCTGTGGATCGCGGACGGCCGCCTCGAGCGTCTGACGAACGACCGCTATCAGGACCTGGATCCCTCCGTGAGTCCCGACGGCAAGCGTGTCGTGTTCTCCTCCGACCGGACCTCCTTCGGGGTTGGCGGTGCCAAGAACCTCTTCACGCTCGACCTGGCGAGCGGCACCATCTCCTATCTGACGTACGGAGACTGGAAAGACACGGGACCCCGGTGGGACTGGAGCACGGGCCGCATCTGGTTCGCGAGCGACCGCGACGGGGCATCGCAGGTGTACGCCATCGATTCCACGGGGGCGGGGCGCCGGATGACCGATGCCCTGGGCGGCGCCTTCGATCCCCAGTATGTCCCGGCCGAGTCGACCATCGTCTTCAGCGGATTCTCCGATTTGTCGTTCGGGATCTACCGGAGCCGGGTGGCGGGCGATACCACGGGGACGGCCGTGCGTCTCGCCGCCGACCGGCATGCCCCCGATTGGGTGTGGCCCGAGCTGGCGGCGCCGGCCACCATCGCGGAACATCCGCAACCGTACCGCCGGCGCTTCACGCTCGATTTTGCCGCGGGGGACGCCATCGTGGTCCCGGGCCTCGGCGCTTCGCAGGGCGCCGATTTTCTCTTCTCGGATCTCCTCGAGGATCATCTCATGCTCCTCGAGCTCTCGTCCTTCCAGGGCAACGGACTGGGAAACTTCTTCGGTAACATCAACGGGACGCTGCTCTACCTGAATCAGGCGCACCGGATCAACTGGGGGGTGGGAGCGTTCCGGCTCCGCGGCACCTTCTTCGAAGGGGACCTCGCGACGGTGTACGACGAGACGTCGACCGGCGTCCTCGGCCAGCTGCGGTATCCGTTCGACCGCTTCCGGCGCCTCGAGCTCGAGTACCGGCTGGAGCATTCAGACCGCTTCGATTTCGGGTCGATCGACGCGCTCAACGGCGGCGACCCGACCGCGCTCCATCGCGTCGGCTGGCTGTCGTCGAACTACCTGACGTACGTGAAGGACAACACCCTCTGGCTCGATACGGGTCCGATCGACGGTGAGCGGTACGCCTTCACGGCCGGTGTGGTCAACGACGTCAGTCACGGCCGCTTCGATTCGTGGGTGGGGTTCGGCGACTACCGCCGGTATGTTCGGACCTCGCTGCGCTCCGGATTCGCATTCCGGGCGATGGCGTACTATGGAGGGGGAGAGCGTCCCCGAAGGACCAACATCGGGGGCTCCTGGGGCATCCGCGGGTACCCCTACTACGGGTATGTCGCGGGTACCCGCGCGTGGATGCTGAACCTCGAGTGGCGCTTCCCGATCACCGACTACCTGGATCTGGGATTTCCCTTCGGCCCGCTCCGGTTCCCCGGGGTGCAGGGGGCGCTCTTCGTGGACGACGGCCGGGCCTGGACGCCCTTGACGGATGCCCGCGGGTCTCTGGGATCTTCGGGCCTGGGGCTTCGCATGCCGCTCGGTCCGGCGTTCGTCTTGCGCCTCGACCTGGGGTACCGCTTTTCGACTGGGAACGTCGCGCTGTACTCCCTCCCAGTTAACTTTCAGGGAAGACACTTCGTCGACTTCTTTTTCGGGTTTAACTACTGAGCCGGCAACGATTTCTGCTTGACCGTGCCGACGCGCACTCCTACATTGGCGTGTTGGTGGCGCTCGGGTGCGCCATGACGGCAGGGACGTCCTGCAGGCCGTCAGTACTGGTTCCCGCAGCGCTCGCGCCAGCGTCGCCTGACTCGGCACGCGCGTGGGCGTTGACTACCGCACCGAAGCGCTCGGCCGGTATCCGGTTCAAGTGGCGCTACGAAGACCGGAAGCTGAATGCGGCGGGGCGGGCGACGGCGCGGGTGGCGGCACCCGATTCCGTTCGCCTCGACTACGCGGCGACCCTCGGCCTGTCGTCGGGCGCCGGCGTGGTGGTGGGGGACTCGGTGATCTGGGCCGATCCGGACCAGGACTTCCGGTCCTTCATCCGCGGGGTCGCGGTGTTCTGGGCCACGCTTGGTGTGGCTCGCCCAGCGCCGGCCGGGGCTGTGGTGACGGCCGGGACCGTGGGCAGCGCGGATCATCCGCGGCAGGCGTGGCGGTACGCGACGGGGTCCGACACGCTCACGTACGTGAGCGGGACCCAGGTGCTGGACGTCGAGTGGCGGAATGGATCGACCGTGGTGGCGCGGAGTCACACGGAGCGGGATCAGCGCGGATGGCCGGCGCGCGCGCAGGTGGAGTTTCCCGAGGCGGGAGCGCGGTTTGAGCTCACTGTGGTGGGGATCGACACGACGGTCGTGGTGCCGCCGGCTCTCTGGCGGAGTCGCCGGTAGCGTCGTGCTCGCCAGCCTGACGGGGTGCCTGTACGGCTTCGCGGGCGGCGGTCTCCCGAACATCAAGACCGTGGCGATTCAGCCGTTCGACAATCAGACACCGGTGCCGCAGCTCACCACCGAGGTCAACGAGGCGATCCGGCAGGCCTTCGAGAGCCGGCTGGGATTGCGCCAGGCCGGTGAACAGACGGCGGACGCGCTCGTGCGCGGCCGGATCGTCGCGTACCAGGCGGACGTGCCTCTGGCGTTCGTCCCGGGGCAGGGCCAGGCGCCGGTGACCCGGCGTCAGGTGCAGGTGACCGTGGATGTGGAAGTCCTCGACCAGCGTGAGGGCAAGACGATCTGGCAGCGACAGGGACTCACGGTGCAGGGTGACTACCAGCCGCCTGCGGAAGGTGACGGGCGGAAGCAGGCGCTCGACAAGCTGGTGACGGAAATTGTCGAGGGGGCGCAATCGCAA
>DATEGY010000309.1:0-4816 GCA_035279865.1 Gemmatimonadales bacterium
AGCCACCCCCCACCTCGGCGCTCCCCGTCGTGATGGACGTGGATCTGTTCCCGGGCGCCGACAACATGTATCCCGTCCCCCCCGGGAAGACCGAGCGGACACGGATCTTCCGGTTCCCGATCTCCGGACGCCTCCTGGCCGCCGGCGGCCACCTCCACGAGTACGGCGCCTACATCCGGCTCGAAGACTCGGTGACGGGGAAGGTGCTCGTCGATTTGCGTCCGGTGCTCGACAAGGACGGTCACATGCTGGGGATGACGCGGAAACTCTTCGCCGTGTCCGGAAGCGGTCTCAGGATCCAGGCGAATCACCCCTACCGTCTCACCGCGGCATATGAGAACACGACCAAGGACACCCTGTCCGAAGCCATGGGTGAGATGATGGCGATCTTTTCGGCGGACGATTTCTCGAAGTGGCCGGCGATGGACTACGCGAGCAAGGACCTGTGGGCGGATCTCGCGACCTACGGCATCACGACCTTGCCCGACTCGCTTACGCAGGCGTCGAAAGCCGTGATGCAGGGGAGTCGGCGCTGATGCGCCGCGCCTTCACCGCCGCGCTGCTCCTCGCCGGGGCGACCGCGACGGCCCAAACGCCTCAGCCCGGTGTGACCGTCGACTACCGGCACCATCGCGTCGTCGTGGTGGCCGGCCCGTTCAATCTCGACCCCATGCCACCCATGGAAGGCATGTCGATGGACGCCATGATGCCCGATACACTGGCGCAGGCCTTCGCCTGGCCGGTGAAGGGCTGGTTCCGGGGGTTCGAGTCCGAGGTGGTCGACGCGCACGGCAAGCTCCTGCCGCGGGATCTGCTCCATCACTTCACGCTGATTAATCTGGACCGCCGCACCCTCTTCGATCCGGTGGCCGAGCGGCTGGCGGCGGCGGGGCTGACGCCCGCGGCGGTGATTGCGCCGGCCAGCGTGGGCACGCCACTCACGCCGGGGCAACGCCTTGCCCTCTACATCATGTGGCACAATGGGGGAACCACGCCGCAGCACGGCGTCTACCTGTGTGTGAAGCTCGCGTGGACCCCGGCCAACGAGCAGCCCCGGCCCCTGTCCACGTTCCCCGTGAACCTCGACGTGAACGCCCACTACGGACAGTCGAACACGTACGACGTGCCGCCGGGACGTCACGAGAAATCCGCCATCATCGTGTTCCCGATGTCAGGCTGGCTCCTGGGCGCCGGCGGCCACGTGCACGACTACGGTGAGCAGGTGCGGCTCGAGGACGCGAAATCGCATGACGTCCTGGTCCGGATCAATGCGGTGGTCGGCGACTCCGGGGAGATCAAGGAGCTGCCCTTCCACATCCTGGCCCTGTGGGACCGGGGCCTGCGGATCAAGGCGGGGCACCAGTACCGGCTGGTCGCGACCTACAACAACACCACCAGGGACACGCTGCGGGACGTGATGGGCGAGATGATGGGGTTGTTTGTCCCCGATCACCCCGAGCTCTGGCCCAGCGTGAACTACCGTGACTCGCTGTATCTTGCCGATTTGAACGGGTACCACGCAGTCGATTTGCTCAAGGCGCTGAAGCCCACGCCGATTTCCGAGCGCTGACCTCCGCCCCGGGGGCCCATGCACAAGGGCAGGCTGGAAGCATTCAGTGACGGTGTCCTGGCGATCATCATCACCGTCATGCTCCTCGAGCTTCACGTGCCCGCCGGCGGGCGCCCGGCCGATCTTTCCGCTGCCGTACCCAAGCTCATGCTGTACGCATTGAGCTTCGTTTTCCTCGGCATCTATTGGGTCAATCACCACCACCTGTTCCAGGCGACCCAGCGCGTGACGGGTGTCGTGCTCTGGGCCAATCTGCACCTCCTCTTCTGGCTCTCCCTCATTCCGTTCGTCACGAACTGGATGGGAGAACACTTCGATGCCCTGCCGGTGGCCGCCTATGGCGCCGTGCTCTTTGTTTCGGGCGTGGCGTACAACATCCTGGCGCGGGCCCTCGTGAGTGCGCATGGCGCGGACTCGGTGCTCGCCAAGGCCATCGGGAGCGACGTCAAGGGCGTCGCGTCCGTGATCATCTATGGCGTGGGCATCGCCGTGGCGGCGTTTCGCCCGACGGTGGCGTTCTGCCTCTACGTCGTGGTGGCCTTGATCTGGTTCGTACCCGATCGCCGGATCGAGAGCCTGCTCCACTGACGCGCCTCGGCATCGCGGACCGGGTCAGGGCATTGGTCTTCGCGCTCGCGGTCCCACCCCTGCTCGAACTGGTGTCCGTCTCACGCCTCGTCAGATTCGTCGCGCTCGGACCCCGCCGCTCCGACATCGACGACCAGGCGCTGGCCCGCTGGATCGACCAGATACTCGGCAACTTGCCATGGCCCTGGCGTCGGACGTGCCTGCGCCGTTCGGCCGTGTTGTACGGTTTGCTGCGGAGGGCGGGGCGTCCAGTGGAGATGTGGATCGGCGTCCGGCGCGATCAGGGGTCGGACGTGACCGCGCATGCGTGGCTCACGCTGGCGGGGGCGCCCTACCTGGAGGCGAACGCGGAGCATCCCGGTCGGCATACCCCAATAGCCCGGTTTCCAGTGGCGCTGCCGAAATGAGAGGTCCTTCGCTCCGCGCGCGAAGGACCTGCTTTGTTGTCAGGTCGCTAGAACGTGTAACGCACCGTCCCGAATACCGACCGTGGTTCACCGGGCGTCACAAAGCCGCCCGCCTGGAGCTCCGGATACTGGTGATTCAAGAGATTCCGGATCCCGAGCTGCAGCTCCGCCTCCCCGATCCGGAGTCCACCCGAGAGGTGGAGCAGCGCGTAGGTCGGGAGCTCCACAGCAGGCTGATCGAACGGGCTGTAAGGCCCCACGACGTTGGTGGTGAGCCGTAGCCTCCAGGGAGCCAGGTCGGGCGCGACCTCGAGCGCGGAAGCGCCCGAGAACTTGGCGGTGTTGAACACGCGCGCGCCGTCCAGCGTGTCGCCGGCGTCCGTGATCAGGTGGTCGTACTTCGCGTCGGTGACGGTCCAGTCGCCCGTCAGCCGCACCGCCGGCGCGAGGCGCGCGATGAAGTCCACTTCCACGCCCTGCCGCCGGCTCGACCCGCCGCTGAAGCTCGCCAGCGTGATCGGGTTGAACGTTTGTTCGTTGCTGACGTCATTCCGGAAGAGCGCGATGTTCGCGTTCACCACGCTCCCGTCCACCTTGAAGCCCGCCTCGTACGCCCACACGGTGATGAACGGAAGGTTCGGATCCTCGATCACGCCGTCGGTCTGCCGGAAGCCGCGCGACACGTTGGCGTAGAGATCACCCGCCACCGGGAGGTGATAGAGCAGGCCGGCTTTGGGCGAGAGGATCGCTTTGCCGTGGCTGGCCGCGGTCCCGCCTTCGGGAGTGGAGCCCGTGCTCTGGAAATCAATGCGCCCGCCGAGGGAGAGGCGGAAGTGCGGGCCCAGATCTTCGTTGGACTGGGCGAAGAGCGCCGCCGAGCCCTGGTGGGCCGTCACCAGGGTCTGCGCCGAATCACGCACCCGGTCCGTCGTGAACCAGTTCTCGTATCGCGAGTGATCGTAGCGCGACTCGGCACCCACCGTGATCTCGGCCTTGTCCAGATACCAGGTCAGGGCACTGGTCATCCCCAGGCCGTAGCGCTTGTCTTCCTCCTCGGTCTGACTGCCGGTGCCTTCGCCGCCACCCGACTCGGGAGGGATGGTGAGGAAGAGCTGCCAGCGGCCCTGCGTGGAGTAGAGCGTCGTGCGCCACAGCAGGGCCGGCCCCGCCAACACCCGGAAGCTCACCCGCTCCTGCGCGCGATTCTTGTAGCCGCCATCCGTGGGATTTTCGACCTGACCGAAGTCGCCGGCCTGGAATGCGCTGTCCGAGAGAAAGCCCGGCGACTTCCACTTGGTGGAATACAGCTCGATGCCGGCGTCGAGCGTCGTGACCGACGACAGCCCCTGCACGATCCGGGCGTGCGCCTGGCCGAGGTCGTAGTTGCTGTTCGGACGCCAGCCGTCCTCGTGCTCGCCGCGCAGCCCGAACACGGCACCGTTCAACCCGTGGTCATAGCCGGTGAGGAGCGTACCGCCCCAGTGGCCGTACGAGCCGGGGTCGAGATCGAGCGTGGTCCCCGCGGTCCGCTCGAGGGTCTGGACGTTCACGACACCCGCGAACGCGAAGTTGCCGTAGACCGCGCTCGTCGGCCCCTTGAGCACGTCGATACCGGAGATCGCGGCGGGGAACAGCAGATTCCAGTCGTTATAGCCCTCGGCGTGACCATTCACAGGCTCGTTGTTCGGCACGCCGTCTACCCACAGGGCGATATCGGTCGAGTGGTCGGAGGAAAACCCGCGGACCGACGCATCGGACGCGAACCCCGGCCCCTGTCCCTGGGCGTGGACTTCGATGCCGCCGACCTGCCGGAGCAGATCGTACGCGTCCGTTGCCGGTGTCTGCTGAATGATCGTCGGCGAGATCTTCACCGTGGTCGACGGCTCATGCGGCTTGACCGGCGCCGCCGTCACGGTGATGGCTTCGAGCTGGATGGGGTGATGATTGAGGCTGTCCCCGTGCACATGGAGCGTGTCACCCTGCTGTGCAGACAAGGGGAGCGTGGCGCACGCGCACAGCGTGGCCAGACTCAGCAACGTCTTCGTCATCGAAATTCCTCACGCGAGTGTTCCGGGCGGACTCATGCCCGCTCCGGAAGTCCAGACGGCCCAGTGGTGGTCTGCTAGGCGAGGCTGGCGGGAGGAGGGGGACCGATCGAGTAGGGGAGACTGCGGAGGACCAGCTGCCCGGGGGTAGCGGGCAGGTCGTTCTGGAACGTGAAGATGGGCGCCGGTGCCGGGACCCGTGGCGC
>DATEGY010000310.1:0-7147 GCA_035279865.1 Gemmatimonadales bacterium
CCGGGACATGAATCCACGGCGTCGAATAGGACGTGGCGAAGTCCCATCCCCCGGCTTCCGCGCGCGGCGAAAACGGGATGTAGTGCACAAAGGGAAGCACCTGGATCATCGAGATGCCGAACCCGAGCAGGACGCCAACCGCGGCCAATCCGATGCCGGCAAAACCCTGCTTGACGGTCAGGTCCTCCGGTTCGGCGAACGCCAGGTAGAGGGCGAAGATGCCGGCGGACAGGAGCGCGTACTGAGTCGTCTGGTATTGGGGAGACAGGAGTGCGAGCCCGACGGTCAGCCCGAGGAGCGCGTGCCCCTCCAACCGCCGCCGTCTGATGCCCAGCACCAGCGCGATGAGCATCAGGGGAAAGAGCGCACTGACGAAGAGCTTGCCGTCGTGCCCCGGACTGGCGTAGGAAACGATCACTCCGGTCAGCTGGTAGGCCGTTCCGCCGATCAAGGACCCCAGCCAGCTGATCGAGAGCATGCGTAACAGCAGGAACAGAAACAATCCGGCCAGGATGTAATGGATGACGAAGGCGAGGTCGACAGCCACGCTCGTCGGCATCACCAGGCGCAGCCACGCCGACGGGTAGAAGAGATCCCCGAATCCCGCGACGACCACCACGCCCCCCAGCCGCTCCGGGTCCCACAGCGGGATGTGACCGGTGGACTTCCACTGCTCCGCTCCCCAATGCCGGATCGCCCATCCCGCCGAGTACTGGTCCGACTGCCTGCCCGCCATGAACTTCCCGCCCCACATCGGCAGCGAGAGAATAGCGACCCACAGGCACAGAAAGCCGAGGGCCGTCAGGGTCGGGAATCGAGGTGTATACGTCGTCGGTCCACTGGCGGTGGTCAACGTGGTGCTCCTCTGGAAGTTCGAATCAACAGGAACGGCACCGCGGCACCGAGCTCGGCGATGGTCAGGGTCACCCGGGTGGCCAGCGCCAGCGCCCCGGCGAGCTTCACGCCCAGCGGGCCCCCCAGCAGCAGCACGAACATCGACTCCCGAACGCCCAGGCCGCCGGGGGCGAACGCCACCAGCAAACCAATAAGATACGACGTCGTGAATACGCTCGTGGCCAGCGTCCACGGAAGGGACGCCCCCGGCAGGACACCCCGCGCCAAGGCGACGAATGCCAGTCCATACGCGGACCAGGCCAGGGCGTTGACGCCCAGCGCGGCGAGCATCACGCCGGGCGGGATGGGCTCGAGTCGCGGCCACGGGATCGACGCCAGGAGCCGTCGCTGAATCGCGTCCAGGGCGCGGCGGGAACACAGCACCGCTACTCCTGTGATCGCCGCCACTCCCAGTACCACTCCGCCGATCAAGTATCCCGAAGGTACGCCCTGAAGCCCGGGGGCCAGGATCGCAATCAGGATCACCCCGCTCGCCAGTGCCAGCGCCTGCAGCACCACGGCCGACGCCACCGCCGCCGTCTTGGTCACGCCGACCTGTTGCGCGAGGTATGCAGCGCCGGCAATGGCCCAGACCTTCCCCGGGACATACTTGCCGAGGTTCGAGACCATGGTGATCCGCGCGGCATCCCAGTACCCCAGACGCTGCTGGAGGCTCACGACCACCCGCCGCCAGGCCTCGATTAGAGCGGCATAGGCGGCCCACGTGATCAGGACAGAGAGGGCGATCCATAGCGGATCGATCCGCCATGCGATCGACTGGCCTTGCAGAGCGCTCCAGTTCCGGGAGAGCGACCGCACCGCGAGCGCCACCAGCACCGCGGCGCCCACCCCCTGCACCACCCGCCACCAGACGCGACGCTCAGGCAATGGCCTTGCCCTCCTGGTCTTCGAGGGGCGCCGGCAGGTCGACCCATTCCACCGCTCCATTGGCACCGACCCGGCGGGCTCGCGCGCCCCGCCGGCGCCGGCGCCACTCGAGCAGCTTCCCGAGGGTTTCCACCGCCGGCGGGTTCGGATCGTCGACGATCCGCTGCAGGAGCTCGGCATACGCCGCGGGCGCATCCGGGAATCCCAGCGGCTCGGTCAGGTTCGGATGCCAGAGTCCGACCCAGAGCCCCCCCACCGCCCGGCAGCGCTCCGCCAGATCCACCGCGTCATCGATCCAGACATCCGGGTTCTCGATCCCCTGATACTTGCTCTGCGCACGGTCCATCCAGTGCAAGGGCACTTCGTCGAGCCCCGTCGTGGTGTTGGCGCGCGCGTCCCACCCCTGCACCACATCCGCGACGCCCAGCCGGAAGCCGTTCCGGTCGGAAAAGCCGTACGTCGCGTCATAGGTGAATCCGGCCTGCCGCATCCGCGTCTGTGTGGCTCCCGGGCGCATCTTCAGGAAATGCTGGCGCACGCCCCCTGCCGCCCGGGTCCCTCCGCTCACAGACAAGAGCGTGGCGCGCTCGTCCGCAAACGCGCCATCGCGGGTGGACGTCGCGAAGGAGCCATGGACGGCCAGCTCGTTCCCCGCGCTTGCGACCGCGGCGACGATGCGGCGGGCGGCCCGCGAACGAATCGCATAGGTGACATCGCCCGAGCGCCAGGTCTTGAAGGTGCGCCGGCCGCACAGGAAGAACCACGTCGAGCGCACCCCGTGGGCCTCCTCCGCCCCCAGCACTCCGCGAACGCCGTCCCACGCGGGCGCCCTCAGCGCCGAGCCCGCCGCCGCCAGGGCGACCCGCCCCGCGCGGCTCACCTGACCGCTCCGGAGCAGCTCGAGCAAACGGAGCGACGTGAAGACGGGCCAACCAGTGACGACATCCACGTCGTGGGTGAAGGCGGCAGCCCAGCGCTTCCCACCGGGCCACGGGACGAGATAGCGAACCGGTCGCATGCCCGCGGCTTGCTGCACCAGGATGCGCAGGGAGCGGGCCCACTGGGACACGATCGGCACCCGCTCCACGCCCCATTCGACGAGCGGGTTGGCGTCGGCGGGCACCCGCCCATGCCGGTCCGCCCGGTCCGTGCCCTGCTCCACCGCCGAACCGGCGATGGCGGTTACGTGCGTGAGGAGCTCCCGCGGCAGGCGGACCGCACCGTCGGTCACCGTCCCGCCGGTAATTCCCTTGAGCAGCTGGGCCATCGGGGTGGGATCGGACGTGAGGTGAAGCGCCACCACGGCGGCCGACCGATCTTCGACCTGGAGGAGGCCCGAGAGATCGAGCAGGGTGTCGAGGCCGTACTGCTCGGCGGGGGTCAACCCCTCCGCCGGAAGTTCGACGCGGATCACGTCCAGCCGGGCGGCGTCGGCAGCACCCGGATGGTCCGGGCGGGCTGCCCCGCGACCACGTTCAACGGGGGCACATCGTTCGTCACGACGCTGTTGGACCCGATGATCGCTCCCCGGCCGATGCGCACGCCGGGCAGTACCACCACTCCGGCTCCGAGCCAGGCATCCGCTTCGATCACGATGGGGGCGCGGGCCACCGGAGCGACCGGCCTGATGCGCGAATCGTTGGGGTGTGAGGAGAGGACCAGCGTCACCCGCGGAGCGATGCTCACCCGGTCCCCCAGCGTCAGGTTGTTCCGGTCCTCCAGCTCCTCGGCGATGATCAGCTCGTCGGCGATGTAGACGTCCTGCCCGATCTGATAGCCGCACCACCGGAGCAGCCGGATCCGCCAGGAAGGAAAAAAGGCGTTCCGCGCCCAGCGCTTGAATATTTTTTTCTTGAGCCGCCACCAGAATCGCGCCACGCGTCTTATCCCAGATAGCGGTAGAGTGCGGACCCCAGGCGGGCGACGGGGGCCGGCAGGAGCGACCAAACTCGCGAGCCCAGGGCCAGCACGCCCCGGTCCCGGCGCGCGTTCAGGAGGCCGCCGGCATCGGGCCAGTAATCATATGCCAGGGGGTCCCCCCGCGCACCCCAGCGCTCCTTGAATTCCGCCAGGGAGGCCTGCTCCGGCGCCGTGCGGCCCAGGTCGAGCACCACGCCGGCCGCGACGGCCCGCTGGATCCCGGCCCACAGGAGGACGTGGGTGGGCCGGTAGTCCTTGACCAGCGCCGGATCGGACGCGCTGAATGCATAGATCCACTCGTGAGGGCCCTTGAACATCACGAACGCCGCCGCCACCCGTCCGTCGGGAATCCTGGCGAGGTACAGGTCCGCGAGCCCCGCGTTCTGGAGTTCCCGGCACACGTCGAGGAAGAGCGTGCGCGGGGGTGCCGGCACGCCGTGCCCCTGCTGAATGCGCTCCTCGAGGCGGGCCATGGCCAGCCAGTCCTCCTCGCTCCGTCCATCCACCACCTGCACTCCGGCCTTCTGCCCCTTCCGGATGCGCTGCTGCGTGGATGTGACGTGGAGACGTTTCCAGACGGCGGCTTCCCCGCCGTCCGGGTGTACCCGGTACGTACGGTACCGGTCGCTGCGCACCCAGCCGGAGGCCGCCGGCGGCGCCGTGGGACCGAACTGCTTGATCTCGAGGCGCTTTGCCCGGCGCTCGCCGGCGAGCGCCGCCGATTCAGCCAGCAGCGCGTGCGCCACGTCGGGACTCTCCGCCATGGGCCCCGCGATGAAGCTGAACGGGTACGACACGAGCCGGACGCCACCGAGCAAACCCGGGACCTCAGCCAGCACCAGTCCACCGACCAGGCGGTCCCCGGCACTGACGGTGAGCCAGTGCGTGCGATACCGGAGGCAGCGGGCCACGCCGGTGATCCAGGCGGCCTGGTGATAGAAGCTCCCTCGCTCGCGGGCCAACAAATCCCAGCCCGGAGGGATCACGGTGTGGCGGGTGACGTTCATGCGGGAAACATCGCTTCGCGATAGATCCGGAGAAACCGTTCAGCCGCGGCCTCGGGCGCGTAGGTCTCGCGCATCCGGGCCGCCCCCTCGGCGGTGAGACGACGGCGCAACTCACCATCGCGCAGCAGGCGTTCCAGCTGCTCCGCGAGGTGCGGTGCGTCTCCGTCCCGGGCCAGGAGTCCCGTTCGCCCGTCTTCGATCACTTCGGGGATCCCCCCGGCGGGGGTTCCGACCACCGCCGACCCGGCGAGCAAGGCTTCGACGAGGGTCAGTCCCAGCCCCTCGGCCCGGCCGCGGCTCGGCAGGACCGTGATGGTCGCCGCGCCGTACTCGGCGGGCATCCGGTCCTGGGACACGAAAGGCGACCAATCGACATCGCCGGCGATGCCGAGCTGTCCGGCCAGCGCCCTCAGCGACGGCAATTCGGGTCCCTCGCCGAGGATCTTCACGCGGAAGGGTCCTGACCGCTGTTTCAATTCGGCGGTGGCTCGCAGGAGCACGTCGACACCCTTCCCTACCACGAGGTTGCCGGCGTAGAGGATCCGCGGCGGGACCACGCGCGGCGTCTTGAATGCGGCGCCGAAGCGATCGACATCCACGGGCATGGGGGTCACCGACACTGATTGTCCCGGCACGCACCGTTCCAGATCAGCGGCGAGGAACCGAGATGCCGCCGTCACCCGGGCGGCCCCCCGAAACACTGGCACCGCCACCCGCCGGAACCAGAGCCCCCGGTCCAGCAGCCGCGCGTCCGACCCGTGGGACGTGACGATGTAGGGGACCTGGAGTCGTGACGCGACCCACCCCCCGGGGAACCACCAGTGCGCATGAATGACCTGGGGCCGAAAGTCCTCGACCAACCGGCGGGCTGCCCGCCGGAAGGCACCCAGAAAAAACGGCAGTACCGACAGGGTGAGAGGCGAGAACAGCGTCCGGGACCGGACGTCCCCCCGGTACCCCACCCGCTCCAGGATTTCGGGCGCGTACCGGAAGCGCCGGATATTCGGACCCGCGCCGTGCTGCTCGACTTGCCCGGTGCCCGCCACATGGGGAGCGAGAACGCGCACCTCGTGCCCCGCCCCGGCGGCCGCTTCGGCCAGCTTGGCGACGTAGGCGCCTGCCGGATCTCCGGCAAAGCGCGGGTAGTTGTGGGTGAGAATGAGGATACGCACCGAGGTTCAAAGCTAAGAAACGCCCCCGGGAATCGAAATGGCCCAGGGCAGCGAAAATGCGGTGGGGATTGGGGTTAGCGCGCGACGCTCGCATGCCCACTCTGGCTGTCAATCCATGGTCGTCCGGGGGCGAGTCGAGGGCGATCCGGCCAGCGACGCGCGGTGGACGATGAGCGCCGTGCGGAGCGTCGCCGTCCCGTGAAAGCGCGAGCCCACATGCGCTCACTCGCAGGTGCACAATGCGCACGCCGCCATGTTATTTGGTGCGCCCGCTCTGCCCCTCCTTTCCCCCGTGCGTATCGCCGACGCATCAGGGGCCGTCACCGCGCGACGTTTCATCGCGAAGCAAACTCTGAGCGTACCCATGGGGTAGGAAAAGACCAATCCCGTAGCAGCGGCTATGACGTTCGGTGCGGCACCGTCACCCATCGAAACGGATACTCCATGCCCGCGCTTTCGCTGGACGTAATCCTGGCTGCCCTCCTGCCCTGGCTCTCCACCGAGGGGCGCGCCGCCCTTCGGGCCACCGTGGCCGCCGGCGGCGAGCTGGACGCCGACTCGCTCGCGCGGAAACTGGGCCTCGCCAACCGCTTTCACCTCAACCGCCTGTTGAAGCGTGAAGGCCTGCCGGCGTTTGGAGCCCTGAGCGATTGGATTTCGGTCCTCGCCCTGACCCTCGAGTCGGAGACCACGGGAGCGTCTCTGCTCCACCTGGCCTCGACGCGTCAATTGGAGCCCGCCACCTGCTATCGTCGCTTCCGCCGGACCCTCGGACTTTCCTGGCGGGAGTCCCGGGAGCGGGGGATCGGCTGGATGCTGCTCAAGTTCCGGGACCGGTGCGCCCGGCCGCCGGCCGCTCCTACCCTCGGCGCCCGTCGAGACGCGCAGAGCGCCTTCGAACGCCGCGCCCCGGCGTTCATCGGTCTGGGCGGCCGTGGTCCGCGCCTGGTGCGCGAGTCGCCGACCGCCGCACGGCTGGCGCGCCGGGGACACCCGGAGGGTCGCATCTCTGCGACCGTGCCGCTCACCCACGGCGGATTCGACGTCGCGATCGATCCCGGCGGGTACGCCCTGATCACGCGGGCGGCGACAGCCACGGTCGAACGTCTGCATCTCCGCTCCCTGCGATTCGACGCGCCGTTCAACGTCGGGTACAATCCGACGCGGGTGACCCTCAGCGACACTGGGATCGGATACGTGACCAACCAGTTCAGCGGATCCCTCTCGGTGGTCGACGGGCCCGGGCAGCAGGTGGTCGGCGAAATC
>DATEGY010000311.1:0-11357 GCA_035279865.1 Gemmatimonadales bacterium
CGCTCCTGGGTTTCCGGCGTGGCTGCGCTACCAGTTCAGCCAGTACGAGGCCTTGATCAGGAAGGTGTTGTTCGGATGCAGGTTGAAGAGGTCGCGGAAATCCCCCTGCATCCCGTCGGGCCCTGCGAACGACTGGAAGGGACTGATTCGTTCCTGGGTCCATACGACGAAGATCGTGGAGCCGGGCCGGTACTCCCAGCGCACCACCAGGTTCGAGTTGAACTGCTTGTAGTCGAGCCCGCCGGGCAACGAGTCAGGCGCGTAGCGCTTGTACCGCGCGTCGTATGACGACGCGTTGGGATCGGCGAGCTCGCGCACGTTCGAGTAGTTCCCGCGGGTCACGAACGGGGCGATGTGCCACTGCACCGAAAGGTTGGTCGTGACCGTGTACCCCAGATCAGCCGTGAGACTCAGGGTCCGCTGGTCCAGGTGCGCGAAGGTGTAGTGCGTCACCTTGGCCGAGTCCACGGGGTTGCCGAACCACTGATTGTCGGCATGCTGCGTCGTGATGTTCGCGCCCACAGACACGTTGAGCCGGGTCGACGCATTGTAGGTCAGCTGGGGCTGCAGGTTGATCGATGAATTGTGCCCCGCGTCTCCGAAAAACATGTTCGAGAAGAAGGACGGGATCAGCTTGTGCCGGTCGTCCCCCTGGAAGCCCCACCAGGGTGCCAGATAGGGATCCTGCCGCACCGCCGGGCCGCCCCGGGCGCAGCGGTCGCACCAGGTGGTGCCGAGCTGGCCGTAGGTCCCGCCCGCGTGCAGCCACCACATGTTGGCGAACTTCACGTGAATGTTCGTATTCGCGGCGCGCTCCGTGGACAACCCGGCCGCGGACCACCACTGCCACCAGTTGAAGTTCCATTGGAACTGCTGGTAGACCTTGGTCGGCTTCCGCCAGAACAGGCCCATCCAGTTGTTCCAGCTCTGCTGGTCGGCCTGGAACATGAATCCCAGATCGTTGGGGTCGAACCCGGGGGACCGGCGCAGATAGCTGGTCTCGAACATCATCGAGCCCGCCACCTTCCCCACGTGCACTTCTTCGGCGTTTCCGGACAGGCTGGTGGCCGTCGAATCCACGTGCAGGGGCCCGCCGGGGCGCTGGTAGTAGTGCACCGGGTTCATTTGCAGGGAGGTGATGTCCGCCGTCGAGCCGTTGACCTGACTCCAGTCCACCGAGGCCGAGATCTCGTACCGGTTGTTGAGGAACCGGTGCCGCGCGTCCACGGCGCCCACATAGGCCGAGTGCGCGAGGTAGGGCGAGCTGACTGTGTCGATTTCCCGGTTGACGCCCGTGAACATGAAGCCCACGCCGCTGTTGCCGTTCCGGAGGTCCTGGCTCACCCGGATCACGCCGTAGTTGGTCCCCGGCTCGGTCGTGGCTCCTCCCGGCCCCGTCTCGTGCTGTGTCACGGCATCGATCACGCCGAGGTTGAGCCCGCCGGGAAGCCGCCCCGTGAGCTTGCCGGCGCCGAGAATCGTCGTGGCCCCGGTGCCGTCGCCGAGCTGCGGTGTCTGCCCGATGCGGCGCGAGTAGAAGAGCTCTTCCCCGCTGCAGTTCACGGCGCTGCAATTGACGTTGAACTGGAAGAGACCGTTGCCTTCCACGAAGAAAGGCCGGCGCTCCTGAAAGAACGTTTCGAACGCGCCGAGGTTCAGCACCGCCGGGTCGGACTCGACCTGTCCGAAGTCCGGATTCACCGTGCCGGTGAGCGTCAGATTCGACGCCACGGCCACCTTGAAGTCCGCGCCGATGGTGGCCTGCTGATCGCGACCGAAGCCCGAGGCCCGGATGACGGAGACGTTCTTCGAGACCATGTAGGGAGCGAGCTCGAACCGCCGCGGCGGCGCCAGGGCGGAGAGCCCGGTGAGGTCACCGAGCTGAGAGGCCAGGCCCGGCTTGTTCGTGTGATACGGCGGCCAGCTGTCCTGCTCACCGGTGCGCTCGACCTGCCGCGCGATGGTGAACCCGAAGGTGTTGCTGGGTCCCACCGCAAAACGCATTTGCGACAGCGGGAACCGGAACACCGCGATCCACCCCAGGGAGTCCACCTTGGTCGCCACCTCCCAGATGCCGTCCCACGCGCCGTCCTCGTTGCCGTCCTGATAAATGGCGTAGTCCGTCTTCACTCCCACCGGATTCACGTCGAACTCGTAGCCGGTCCGGCGGTCATGATAAGAATCGATGAAGATGGAAATCATGTCGGAGGGCGTCTGGACGTCGCGCCGCGCGAGGAGACCGACGATGCTGTCGGGATGCGGATCGAAGGCCCGGACCAGCACGTACAGGTCGCGCTCGTCGTAGAGTACCTTCGCCTCAGTCCGGAACTTCGGCATGGCGCCATCCGTGGGACGGAACACCCGGAATTCGGAGATCACGGGCGCATCCGCCCAGGCCGGATCGCCGTCGAAGCGATTGAGCACCGGGGCAATGGTGGTACGAACGGCTGCAACGGCCGTGGGGACAGGCGCCGCGGGAGAGTCCGGCTTGGACGCGGGGCCCTGAGGACTGGCGACGGCCAGGAGCAGCAAGGCGGTGGCGTTCATAGTCAATCAGACGGCGGCCATCAGGGAAAGGTTGCATCCCAGCACTTAACGGACCCCGCCTCCCGGCGTAGGTTCTCCCTTCATCCTGTCAGCAAGTGGTTAAACCCATGCGCCGTTCTGCCATCGCAGCCGCACTGACCTTCTCGCTGCTCCCCTGGGCCAGGGGCCTGTCCCAATCGTCCCGACTCGAAACCCGTTGGGCCCAGGACGTCACGCCCGACCGGGTGCTGCCCGAATACCCGCGGCCGCAGATGGCGCGGAAATCGTGGATCAACCTGAATGGTCTCTGGGACTACGCCATACGCGACTGGACGGCCGGGGCGCCGGCGTCGTACGACGGCGCCATTCTGGTGCCGTTCCCGGTGGAATCCCAGCTGTCGCGCGTCTCGCGGGCGGTCACGCCCCGCGAGCGCCTCTGGTACCATCGCCGCATCACGCTGCCGGCCCGGGCACCGGGTACTCGCTGGCTCCTGCACTTCGGGGCCGTCGACTGGGACGCGACCGTGCTCGTGGACGGCCATACCGCCGGCACCCATCGGGGCGGCTACGATCCGTTCACCTTCGACATCACGGGGGCGCTCAACACCGGGGCGGTACATGACCTGGTAGTGAATGTCTGGGACCCCACCGACAATGCGGAACAGCCGCGCGGCAAGCAGGTCCTGAAGCCCGGCAGCATCTGGTATACGGCCGTAACGGGCATCTGGCAGACGGTGTGGCTCGAGCCGGTGCCACGAAGGCACATCGACCAGGTGACGATCACCCCCGACGTGGACGCGAAGGTCGTCCGCGTGCTCGCGAAGGTCCCCGGGGGAAGTGCCACGCTCCCGGTGCTCGTTGAAGTCAGGGCCGGCGACTCGCTCGTCGCGCGCGCGACCGCCGTCAACGGCCTGACGGTCTCGATTCCCATGCCCGGCGCAAGGCTGTGGTCTCCCGCGGATCCATATCTGTACCGCCTCCGCATCGCGGCGGGCGGCGATACCGTCGCGAGCTACTTCGGCATGCGGAAGATCGCCATCGACCGCGATTCCGCGGGCGTGATGCGCCTGTTCCTCAACAACCACCCGCTCTTCGAGTTCGGCACCCTGGACCAGGGCTGGTGGCCTGACGGCCTCTACACGGCACCGACGGAAGACGCCCGCCGCAATGATTTCCTCGTGCTCAAGGAGCTGGGCTTCAACCTGATGCGGAAGCACGTGAAGGTGGAGCCCGAGCGCTGGTACTACGATGCCGACTCGATGGGCGTGCTGGTCTGGCAGGACATGCCGAGCGGGGACGTCGACTCCGACTCGGGACGCGTGGAATACCGCCGGGAGCTCGGGGCCATGCTGGCGGCCCTCCGGAATCATCCCAGCATCGTGATGTGGGTGCCCTTCAACGAGGGCTGGGGCCAGCACGACACGAGGGCCACAGCGGATTGGGTGAAGCGGACCGACCCGAGCCGGCTCGTCGACGACGCCTCAGGCTGGACCGACTGGGGCGCCGGCGACGTCCTCGACATTCACAGCTATCCGGGGCCGCAGATCCCCGCCGCCGACTCCACCCGGGCCCGCGTTCTCGGCGAGTTCGGCGGGCTCGGCTTCCCGGTGCCGGGACACACGTGGGTGAACCGGAACAACTGGGGCTACGTCCAATACCCGACCCCGGATTCGCTCTGGAGCGGCTACCAGGACT
This sequence comes from Gemmatimonadales bacterium, assembly GCA_035279865.1. Taxonomy (GTDB): domain Bacteria; phylum Gemmatimonadota; class Gemmatimonadetes; order Gemmatimonadales; family GWC2-71-9; genus 40CM-2-70-7. Next base: position 4,222 of record DATEGY010000311.1, read on the forward strand.
TGTTGAAGCGCGTGCGGGCGTTGCAGGCGCCCGGGCTCGCGGCCGCCGTGTACACCCAGACCACCGACGTGGAAGTCGAAGTCAACGGACTCATGACCTACGACCGCGGCGTGATCAAGCTCCCCCGGGAATCGGGAGCCGCGGCGGCGACGCTCTACGCACCGCTCACCGGCGGAGGCTCAGTGACTCACGGAGGGGACGACAGCTACACGCTCACCAACGCCGGCGGCATGCGCGTGAAGATCCTGACCTACGGCGGGATCGTGCAATCCATCGACGTGCCCGACCGCCAGGGCCGTCTCGGCGATGTGGTGCTGGGGTTCGACTCGCTGAACGGGTATCAGAAGCAGAGTCCGTACTTCGGCGCCATCGTGGGCCGGTACGCCAACCGGATCGCCAGAGGGAAATTCACCCTCGACGGCAAGGAGTACACGCTCGCGGTGAACAACGGCCCGAACGCCCTGCACGGCGGCATCAAGGGATTCGACAAAGTCGTGTGGAGCGCCCAGCCGTTCCAAAAGGGAGACTCGACCGGGGTGACGTTGTCGTACGTCAGCCGCGACGGCGAAGAGGGATACCCCGGTACCGTGCGGGCCAGCGTTCGCTACACGCTTACCGGAGCGAACGAGCTGGTGGTGGACTATGACGCCACGACGGACCAGGCGACGCCGATCAACCTCAGCCAGCATTCGTACTTCAATCTCTCCGCCGGTCGCGCGCCCGACATTCTGGGACACGTGCTGACCATCGATGCGTCCCGCTACACGCCGGTCGACTCCACGTTGATTCCGACCGGTGTCATCGCACCGGTGGCGGGGACGCCCTTCGATTTCCGGACTCCGACCGCCATCGGCGCGCGGATCGACGCCCCCGACGCTCAACTCAAGATCGCTGGCGGTTACGACCACAATTTCGTGCTCGATGGTCGCCCGGGGGCCGAGCCGCATCACGCGGCGCGGGTGGTCGATCCCGCCAGTGGCCGCACGCTGGACGTCTTTACCGATCAGCCGGGTCTGCAGTTCTACTCGGGGAATTTCCTGGACGGCACCATCAATGGGAAAGGCGGGATCACCTACGTGCGTCGCGGAGGGTTCTGTCTCGAGACCCAGCATTTCCCGGATTCACCCAATCATCCGGCCTTTCCATCGACCATTCTGCGGCCCGGCTCGACCTACCGGAGCCGGACCGTGTTCAAGTTCGGTCTGACGGGCTAGAAGCTAGAGACGACGGCCGAGGCGGGCTTCCAGGGTGTCCCGGCAGCCGCGGGAGAGTTTGAGCCGCGTGCCGTCGTGCAGTACGGCGACGAATTCCCCGCGGTAGAACGGCTGGAGCTCCTTGACCCGCGCGAGATTCACGATGGTGGACCGGTGGATGCGGACGAAGCGGGAAGGATCGAGCTCGGTCTCGAGGTGGTGCATGGTCTCCCGCACCGTGTGGGAGGCCTTGCCCACGTGGATCCGGACGTAGTCGCCGTCCGCGTCGATCCAGTCGATATCCTCGACCGGCACCAGTACGACGTTGCCCCCGGTCTTCACCACCAGACGCGAGCGGTATCCACTGGTCGCCGGCTTCGGGGCGGGTGCCGCCGCGGCCCCGGTCCCCGCCAGCGTCGCCATTTCGCGGCCCAGCTCCCCCATGCGCGTCCGCCGCACCTGCAGCTTGGCCTGACTCAGCGCTTCGCGGAACCGGTCGTCGGTGAACGGCTTGAGCAGGTACTCCACCGCGTGGACTTCGAACGCCTGGAGCGCGTAGCGGTCGTACCCGGTGACGAACACCACCACGGGTCGCTGCTCGGCCGGCACGTCCCGCAGCACACCCAGTCCATCGAGCTCGGGCATCTGGACGTCGAGGAAGACCAGCTCGGGTGCCTGGTCGCGGATGGCGGCGGTGGCCGTTTTGCCATCACGGCACTCCCCCACTACTTCGATTTCGGGATCCGACGCCAGGAGGTGTCGCAGACCCTCGCGGGCGGCGGGTTCGTCGTCGACGATCAGGGTTCGCATGCCGCGCATCGTGTTCTCCATTTCAGCCGTCAGCGCCCCGGTGCCGCAGGGCGGAAGGGCAGAAAGACGTGGGAGGTGACGCCCCCGTCCTCCGCGTTCAAGACTTCCAGACCGGCCCGGTCGCCGTAGAGGCGGGCCAGCCGCAACCGCGTGTTCGCCAGTCCTACCCCGCTCGAGCCCACATTGCGGCTCGGGTCGTCGGCCATGCCCGGACCATCGTCCCGTACGGTCAGGTGCAGGGTCCCATTGGTACACCGCGCCCCGATGATCAGGATCCCCGAGGCCGTGACCGCGGATATGCCGTGCCGGATGGCGTTTTCGAGCAGGGGCTGGAGGATCAGGTGGGGCACCGCGGCGTCCTGCACGCCCGCCTCCACCGTCCACGTCACTCTCAGACGGTCCGAGAAGCGCGCCTGTTCCACATCCAGGTAGTTTCGGGCGAACTCGAGCTCTTCGCGCAGGGCCACTTCCTGGGTCGCGGCTCCATCCAGCATCCGGCGGAGCAGGTCCCCCAGGCGCCCGACGACCTGCACCGCGAGCGCCGACCTTCCGGTGCGGACCAGGGTGCCGACGGTGTGCAGGGCATTGAAGAGAAAGTGGGGGTGCAACTGCATCTTGAGCGCCTGCAGCTCGGCCTGGGCCAGCTGGGTCTGTAGCTGGGACTCCCGCATCGCGTTGGCCTGGGCTCGCGCCCCGGCGTCCCGCATCGAGCCGATGAACAGCACCACCCAGTAGAGCATCGAATCAAACACCAGCCACCAGGCCAGCACCCGGATGACCCGGGATCCGAGGGGGAGGCTGAGGTCCGAGAGGGGGACCTGGGCCCAGGCGGACAGGTACGGGAGGTACAGCTCGAAGGCCGAGTCCATGCACGTCACGATCGTAAGGCTCGTGGCGACGTGAATCAGCACCCGCCCGGGCCATCCCGGTCCTCGGGGCGGGAATCGGTTCCCCCACCACAGGATGAACGGGGTGAGCAACGCCCAGAGATAGGCCTGTGGCATCATCTGCGCGGGGCCGAACCACCACGGCTCGTGCCGCGCGTAGGCTATGGCCCCGACGAGCTCCTGCAGGGACGTGGTCAAGCCATAAATCGTCCAGAGGGTGAGGACCACCCTCCACGAGAATCGGGCGCGAGGTTCGGGTTCCGGGCGCATGGCCATGGGCCTAGTCTACCACGGTCTGGGGACCCCGAAAATGGCGGGCGACAGACCCTCGCGGCCCTGCGACAAAGACGTGCCGCCAAGCGCTCAAACGCGATTCAGGAAATGTGATCTGGGTTACGTCGCGGAAAGCGCGAGGAGCCTCTTCCACTGGGCAGCCGTGGCGGGAACGACCGACAGCCGGCCCTGCCGCACCAGCGCCATGTCGGCGAACGCGGAATCGGCTTTGATCTGGGCGAGTGTGACGGGCTGGGCGAGGCGCTTCCCGACCTTGAGTTCGATCACCACCAGGGACGGGTCACCCGCCTTCGGGTCGGGATATGCCTCCCGGACCACGGTCGCCGTCCCGATCACGGCCTTCTCCGAGCCGGTGTGGTAGATCATGAGCTCGTCCCCCTTCTCCATGTTTCGGAGATTCTTCAGCGCGACGGGATTGGCGACGCCATCCCACACCGCGGTCTTCTCGGTTTCCAGACGGTCGTAACCGTAGGCGGTCGGTTCGGTCTTGAGAATCCAGTAACTCATCAAACGCTCCGGTCGGTCCAGTCGGTGATGGTGGTGACCAGCTCCTGAAATACGGCGGCTTCGGTGCTCTGCTTCCTGGGGACCTTGAACGAGTGGTCCCCGCCCTCGATCGCATGCAAAGTAGCCCGTGGCGTCAACCGCGCGACAACCTCGCGCAAGAGATCCGCCTGCGCGAACTCGTCCCGCGTGCCCTGCAGAAACAACATCGGAATCTTCACCAGATCGAGATGCTCCGCCCGCGTGATCCCCGGATTGCCTGGCGGATGCAGAGGGAAGCCCAGAAACACGAGCCCCGAGACGCCCGCGAGCGGCGCACGGGACTGTGCCGTCGAGGTCATGCGCCCGCCGAAGGATTTCCCTCCGGCCACGAGCGGCGTCCCGGGCGCTTCGCTGCGGGCGCGCGCCACCGCCGCCTTGACCGTTGCAACACAGCGGTCCGGCGAATCTGTGCGCCCGCTGCCGCGCTCCATGTAGGGGAACTGGTACCGAAGCGTCCCCACACCGGCGGTGGCGAGGGCCCGTGACATGTTTTCGAGAAATGGATGCCGCATGCCGGCACCGGCACCGTGGGCGAGCACGTACAGCGACCGGGCGTTCGAGGGGAGGTCCAGCAGTCCGGACACCTCCAGCGAGAGTTCCGGGACGGCGACCGACAGCGCGGTCGCGCTCACACCCGTGCCTGCAGCAGACCGAGGGCGTTGACGAGGTCGGGGCGCTCGTCGAGCACCGGAATCACGGGATCGCCTTTGAGCTTTTTCATGCGGGCCGGGGCGTTCTTGATCGTGAACTGTCCGATCTCGAGCGACGGCGTGACCTCCGTCCATTTCAGGGGCATCGATACGGGCGCACCGGGCAGGGGCCTGATCGAGAAGGGCGCCACCAGCAGACGGCCGTGGCCGTTCTGGCCGTAGTCCAGGTACACGCGGCCTCCCCGCTTCCCCACCACCCGCGTGATCGTCGCGATCTCCGGCAATTCGGCCGCCACCACACGCGCGAGCAGCCCTCCCAGCTGCCGGCACTGCTCATAGGTCACCTGGCGCCCCATCGGCACGAGCACGTGGAGCCCCGTGGAGCCGGAGGTCTTGATGTAGGCCGGCAGTCCGATGGCGTCACAGAGCTTTTTCGTCGCCTTCGCGACCTTAACCACATCCGTGAAGGGCGCTTCCTTCGGATCGAGATCGAGGATGCACCAGTCCGGGCGCTCGAGGGTGGCGATCCGGCTGCCCCAGACGTGCAGCGGGATGGTGCCCAGGTTCGCGATATAGAGGAGGGAGTCGAGGTCGTCGCAGACGAAGTAGTCGATCTCCCGCTGCGTGTCCTCGCTCCACATGCGCTCGGTGCGGAGCCATTCAGGCGAAAATGGCGGCGCATCCTTCTGAAAGAAGGACTTGCCCTTGATGCCGTCGGGGAACCGCGTCATCACCACCGGCCGGTCGGCGAGGTACGGGAGGAGCCAGGGCGCGATGGCCCGGTAGTATTCAATCAGGTCGCCCTTCGTGTAACCCTCGTCAGGCCAGAAGATTTTCTTGAGATTTGAAAAAACAACGTCGTGGGGTTGTGGGGTTGTGGGACTCACCGTTGAGGGCGGGGCCTCCTCACTTTTCGGAGAGTTCCACTCCCCCACCTCCCCACCACCCGTCTTCAAGACACACTCCTCCGGCTCCTTGTCGTCCCTCCATCTCAGGAAAACCGGATGGCGCAACAGGGCCTCAGGAGTCCACTCCTTGAACCGCACCTCCGCCACGAGCTTGGGCTCGATCCAGGTCGTGTCCTTGCCGGTGGGGATCGGGCCCGAGACGGCGGGGGTGTCGCGCTTCAGGGACTCCAGTGCCTGGGCGACGTCTTTCAGCTCCTTGTCCGTGAATCCGGAGCCGGCACGGCCGACATAGACCAGCGCGCCATCCCGGTACGCACCCAGCTGGAGGGCGCCGAACCCGGCCCGTGAACCTTTCGCCTTCGTGAATCCCACCACGACGAAGTCGTCGGCTCGGTCGGCGCGGATCTTCAGCCACGCCGGGGACCGGCCCGCGCGATACGTCGAATCCGCGCGCTTGGCCATGATGCCCTCGAGTCCCAGCCGCTCGACCTGCCGGTAGAGCGCCTCCCCTTCTTTGACGAAATGCTCTGAGTACTTGAGCGCGCCGGTGGCCGGCAGGATTTTGCGGAGCAGCTCCTTGCGCTGCTCGAGCGGGAGCCCACGCGTGTCGTAGCCGTCGAAGGCGAGGAGGTCGAAGCAGAACAGCGTGGTGGGGTTCACCACGGCGGCGTGACGGATGTCGAAGGGCCGCGAGAGCTTCGCCCGGTTCTGCAGGCCGTTGAAGGTCGGGTGGCCCCGTCCGTCAAGCACCACCAGCTCGCCATCGAGGACCAGGCCCTCGAACGGCAACGCCGCGACGACCCGGGCGATCTCCGGGAAGACCGCCGAGAGGTCATGACCGTTCCGGCTCACCACCTTCGCGATGCCGTTCTCTTTTCCCACCCGCACGCGATAGCCGTCGAGCTTCAGCTCGAACAGCCATCCTTCCTTCGTGAACGGCCCCTCACGCGTCTCGGCGAGCATCGGCTCGGCCGTGGTGGGCGTCACCACTCGGCGTGGCGCTTTGCGACGCGCCAGCTCGTCCCGGATGGGGCCCGCGCGATCGGCGCCGGCCTTCAGCTCCTCGACCGTAAGTCCGGAAAGCACGGAGTTCGGCGGGAAGTCCGTGCCGTTCTCGGAAACGTCTCCGTCGCGCTCCTTGATCAGGAGCCACTCCTTCTCGCCGCGCTTGATCTTCACGAGCGTCCACAGGCCTTTGAGCTTGTAGCCGTGGAGCTCGAAGAGCAGCTTCCCCTTCTCGAGCCCGATGAAGGGATCTTCGACCGGCACCCAGCGTCCGCGGTCCCAGACGATGACCGCGCCGGCGCCGTAGTTCCCCTCCGGGATCAGTCCCTCGAAGTCGCCGTACTCGATCGGATGGTCTTCCACATGGACGGCGAGCCGTTTGTCGGCGGGATTCTTCGACGGACCTTTCGGAACGGCCCACGACGTCAGCACGCCCTTCATTTCCAGGCGCAGATCGAAATGGAGGTTTCGGGCCGCGTGCTGGTGGACCACGAACAGGCCGCCCGCCGACCCCGGCTGAACGGCCCGGGCCCCCGGCTCCGGCGTGCGGTCGAGGGAACGCTTGGCGCGGTAAGCGCTTAGCGGATCGTCGGGGGGCTTCCGGTTTGCGGGCATCGGGGAGGTCCAAGTATGATAGCGCCATGAGCGCTCATGCAATCGGTTCCGCCAACGTGTCCTTCGGGCTCGTTTCCGTGCCGGTAAAGATGTTTTCGACCGGCGAGTCCTCCGCGGCCATCTCGTTCAACTGGCTGCACAAGAAAGACAGCGCGCGCTTGAAGCAGGAGTATGTCTGCTCCAAGGACGGCGAAAAGGTCGAGAAGGACGACCGGATCAAGGGCTGGG
>DATEGY010000312.1:0-7990 GCA_035279865.1 Gemmatimonadales bacterium
CCCTGACGGCCCTCCAGGAGGCTCAGTCCCGGGCCCCGGGCCGGGCTGACCTCCACAAGCTCCAGGGCGACGTCCTCCTCAAGGTGGGGGACCGCGCCGGCGGCCTGGCGGCGTTCCGGACGGCCCTGGAGCTGGATCGCGGCTACGTCCAGGTCTGGCTCGACCTCGGCCGTCTGCACGAAGAGAAGGAAGAGTGGAGTGAGGCACAGCGGGCCTATGAGAACGCACTCGATGCGCTCCCGACCTTCCATGAGGCGAACCTGGCTCTGGTCGAACTCCTGCGAAAGAGCGGACGGGTGCGCGTGGCCATCGCGAAGCTCGCCGACCTCCTCGAGCAGGATCCCTACGACCTCGAGGCGCTGATCCTGCTCGGCCGCGCGCTCCTCGACGACAAGCGACTCGACGCATCCGCGGAGGCGTTCCGGCGGATTCTCAAGTTCGATCCCGAGCACGTGGGCGCCCTGTTTCACCTGGGCGTGACGCTCGCCCGCCGGCACCGGTACCCCGAGGCGGTGCGGGCGTGGGACAAGGTGATCAAGCTCGATCCGGGCGGGACCTACGCGTCGCGGGCCAAAATGCACGCGAGAACCGCCGCCGACCTCCAGACGATTTTCGCCTCGGACGCGGCCTAAAGCCCATGCCCATCGAAGGCCCGCTGAAGGAACTGGGGATCCACGACGTCTTCCAGCTGCTCGACCTGAGCCGGAAGACCGGATCGCTGCGCGTCACGTCCGAGCTGCGCCACAACTCGGGCACCGTGTACTTCGAGAACGGCGCGATCGTCTTCGCGCAGATCCAGAGCAACCCGCATCCCCTGGGCGCGCTCCTGATCCGCACGGGAAAAATCACCGAGGCGGACCTGGAACGGGCGCGTGACCGGCAGCGCCGCGGCGACACCCGCCGCGTGGGCGAAATCCTGGTCGAGATGGGCGCGATCACGAACCGGGAGCTGCAGCGGCAGGTCCGCTTCCAGGTGGAAGAAGTGGTGTTCGAGGTGATGGGCTGGCAGGAGGGATATTTCTCCTTCAGCGAGGGCTCGGAGGCTGCCTTTCCCGCCGAGGCCGCGGTGCGTATTCCCACGGAAGCTCTGCTCATGGAGGGCGCCCGCCGGATCGACGAGTGGTCGCGCATCGAAAAGCGCGTCCCCCATGTCGGCATGGTGCCCAGCTTCACGGCGGACACCGACGGGCAGCCCGGCGATCTCGATCTCCTGCCGCCCGAATGGGAAGTGCTCGCGTTGATCGACGGCGACCGGGACGTCCGCGCGGTCGCCACCGAGCTGGGCCGCTCCGAGTTCGACGTCGCGAAGACCCTCTTCGGCCTCGAGAGCGCCGGTGTCATCGCGTTCGGCGAGCGGCAATTCGCGCCGGGTGAGCGCAAGACGTCGGCCGTCACCGAGCTGGTGGCGCAGGCCGAAGGCGCACTGAGGGACCGCGATCTCGAGAAGGCGCGGGGCGCGGCGGAGCAGGCGGTGGCACTCCACGCGCACGACCCCGGCGTCCATCTCCTCCTCGGCGAGGTGCACCTGGCGTCGGGCCGGGCCAACGACGCCGTGGAGGAGCTGCGCCGCACCATCCGGCTCGATCCGCTCCTCGCGCCCGCGCACCGCGTGCTGGGATTCGCGCTGGTGGGCACCGGGCGTTTCGCGGAAGGCGTGGAGGCGTGGGACCGGTGGGAGCGGCTGGCGGCACAGTCCGACACGGAGCTGGCACGGCTCGACGAGGTCAAACGGGCCCGCTCGGCGGCGCAGATCCTCGGCGGCTTGAGCCCGGGAGGCGCGGGTGGCTGACGACATCAAGCTGCTCTCCGCCCAGCTCGCGCAGGATCCGCACAGCCTGGTATTCCTCCGGCTGGGCGAGCTGCTGCGCCAGAAACGCCAGTTCGACCTGGCCCAGCGGGTGGCGACGAACGGTCTCGAGCGGCATCCACACCTGGCCGACGCGCATGATCTCCTGGCGCGCATTCAGGCCGACCGGCACGACTACGAGCACGCGTTCGACGAGTGGGACATGACCCTGCGCATCGCGCCCCGCCATACCGGCGCGCTCAAGGGGCTGGCCTTCCTCTATTTCAAGGTCGGCGACCTGGCGCAGGCGGAATCGCATCTGCGCGAGGCCAAGAAAATCGATCCCGACGATCCGGCGGTGGATCAGGCGCTGGCCATGGTCCGGGGCGGCGTCCCGGCCGCGGAGCGCGGTTCGACCGAGGCCGTCCCCGTGTCGGCGGAAGTGGCGGAGCCGATCCCGGAAGAGCGGGTGTTCGCGGGACTCGAGGGCGCGCAGGAGGGACTCCTCCTGCTCGACGCCGCCGGGCAGGTGCTGGGCGGTGCCCTGAAGAGCGCCGACGGGCAGGATGCCACCCAGGCGGTGGCCGCCTATCTCGCGGGCGTATCGCAGGAAGCGAGCCGGACGGCCAAGCTGCTGGGGCTCGGCGGATGGGTGGGGTTGTCCGCCGAGGGTCCGCGGGGGAACGTCCATCTGACGCCGCCGACGCAGGACGCGCTCCTGCTCGTGGTCCGCGACCGCAGCGTCCCGATGGGGCGCCTCGCGGTGATCGCGCAGCGGGCGGCCTTGATCGCCCGGCGCTGGCTGGAGCGGCAGGTATGAGCGCCAACGGATACGAGGCCGCCCTGCACGGCGTTACGGGCGTGCGCGGCGTGCGCGGCGCGATGGTCGTGACCGGCTCCGACGGGCTGGTGGTGGCCGAGAGTCTTATGGAAGGGATCAAGGGCACGGCGGTGGCCGCGCTCGCGGCGAGCCTCGCGGCGCGGCTGGGGCGCGCCATGGACGCGGGAGGGGTGGGGAGTGGTGTCTTCTGGCACTTGCAGGCGGAACGCGGGGCCCTGCTGGTCGTGCCCGCACGCTCCGGCATGCTCATCGTGGCGGTCGCCGAACCGGGCGTGAATGCCGGACTGGTCCGCCTCGAGCTGCTGCGTGCCGCGGAGTCGGTCGCGTGACGGGCGCCACGCGCGCGGTCGAGGCCTGGACCCTCGAGCCCCTCACGACCTTCGTGCAGGAGGCGGGGGTGCGCCTGGTCCTGTTGATGACCCCGGCGGGGCAGGTCCTCGCGCAGTCCGGGTTCGCGAGGGCCGTGGACGTGATGTCGGCCGCCGCCCTGGGCGCCGCGATTTTTGCTTCCACCACCGAAATGGCGCGGCAGCTCGGTGGACCGCCGTTTGCCGGGCTGGCCCACCAGGGCGAAAAGCACGGGATCTTTCTGTCTGCGGTGAGCACCGACCGCGGACCGGTCGTGGTCCTCGCGGTCTACGACCTTGGGGCGACGTCCCTCGGGCTGGTCCAGCTATTCTTCGAGCAGCTCGCGACGGACTTGCGGGGGGCGAGCCCGAAGGCTTCCGAACAGAAACAGGTCCTGGCCGCCGACTTCGAGCGTGAATTGACCGACAGCCTCAACTCGCTCTTCGGGAGATAGCGCGTGTCGCTCGTCAACTTCACGACCCGCGAGATCACCTGCAAGATCGTCTACTACGGACCGGGACGGTCCGGAAAGACGTCGAACCTGCATTACATCTACGGCCGCGTGCCGGAGGCCCGCCGCGGACGGATGGTCTCGCTCGCCACGCAGACCGACCGCACGCTGTTCTTCGACTTCCTGCCGATCGACCTGGGGAGCATCTCGGGGTTCACCACCCGCTTCCAGCTCTACACGGTCCCCGGCCAGGTCTACTACAACGCCACCCGGCGGCTGGTGCTGCAGGGCGCGGACGGCGTGGTCTTCGTCGCCGACAGCCAGGGCCGCCAGCTCGACGAGAACCTCGAGAGCCTCCAGAACCTCCACGCCAACCTCCTCGACCAGGGCGTGGACGTCCGGGCCATGCCGCTCGTGCTGCAGTACAACAAGCAGGATCTGCCCAAAGAGCTGGTGCTCACGCCCGCCGAGATGGATGACGCGTTGAACTTCCGGGCGGTGCCCAGCTTCCCAGCGGACGCGCTCCACGGCACCGGGGTGTTCGAAAGCCTGAAGGGCATCTCCGAGCTGGTCCTCAAGAGACTGGCGCAGGGGGCCCCGGCGTGACCGCGGCGCTCAATCCCAAGTTCTCCTTCGATTCCTACGTCGTCGGGGCGGCCAACCGGCTCGCGGTCACGGCGGGACGCACCGTGGCGGAGAACCCGGGGTCCGCCTACAACCCGCTGTTCATCTATTCCGGATCGGGGCTGGGCAAGACGCACCTGCTCATGGCCATCGGGCACGCGGCCAAGCGGGCGGCACCCAACCTGTCGGTCGAATACCTCACACTGGACGAGTACGTCGAGGCGTTCCACGCGGCGATCGCGGCGGGGCAGGGTGACGCGTTCCGCCGCCGCTTCCAGTCGGTGGACATGCTGCTGGTGGACGACGTGCAGTTCCTCACCAACCGGAAGGAGATGCAGTCGGAGCTCCTGCGGCTCACCGAGGCGCTGCAGGGCGCGGGGCACCAGATCGTCCTCGCGTCCGACCGACCGCCCGCGGAGATCGCGGACCTGGACGAGCGCCTCATCTCGCGCTTCTCCGGCGGGCTCGTGGTGGACATGGGGATCCCCGACTATGAGACGCGCGTCGCCATCCTCCGGAAGAAGGCCGAGGAGCGGGCGACGAGCTTCCAGTCCGGGGTGCTCGAGACGGTGGCGGGCGTCGAGTTCGCGAACGTCCGCGAGCTGATGGGCGCCTTGAACCGCCTGATCGCCTTCCAGGCGGTGAACGACGCGCCCATCACCGAAGCCGCCGCCCGGCAGGTACTCGGCATCGCGGCTCCCGGCGAGGGGGCGGAGCCGGCCGCTGCGCCGGCACCGGCCCCCGACGAGTTCTCGACCTTCCTGTCGGACGTCACCGCCACGGTGGGCCGCGCGGTCGAGGCGTGGCGCGCAAGGGTGAGCGAAGCCATCCTGCGCTGGGAGGGAGAGGGCTTCCGTACCAAGCGTCTCGAGGCCCTGCTGGCGCAGGAAACGCCCGGTGCGGTCGACCAGGTCATTTCCGGCTTCGTCAAGGACGTCGAACGGCTCAAGGTCCTCGCCGCCGAGGTCCAGATGCTCGACCCCCAGGCCGCGGGGGACAGTGTGTTCCGGGACCCCGAGCGGATGGATGAAGCGGAAAAGGTGGCGGTCCGGGTCCGCGAAGGGGCCGCGCCGCCTCCGGGCCCGTCGGCCGCATTCCCGCTTGCGACGTTCGCCGCGGGCCCCTCGAACGAGAAAGAGCTGGCCGCCATCCGCGAGGTGATCGCGAGCCCCGGGAAGAAATTCAATCCGCTGGTGCTCGTGGGCGCGAGCGGGTCCGGCAAGACCCACCTGCTCAACGCCATCGGCCTGGAGCTGGCAAGTCGGTCCCGGGCGGTGGTCGCCTGCCTGTCGACGCAGGCATTCATCGATGAAGTGATCGCGGCCATCGAAGGAGACCGGGTCGACTGGTGGCGCGCCCGGTACCGCCGCGCCACGGCGCTGCTCCTCGACGACGTGCACCTCCTGGCGGGGAAGGACCGGACGCAAGAGGAGCTCTTCAATCTCTTCAACGTGCTCCAGGACAAGGACCGCCAGCTCGTCTTCACGGCACCCTCCCCGCCGAACACGCTCGAAGGGCTGGAGGAGCGCATCCAGTCGCGCCTCGCGGGAGGCCTGGTGGTCACCTTCTCCGAGCCCGACCGGGTGGTGCGCCGCGCGGTCCTGGAGCGGAATCTCGGCAAGGTCGAAGTGGCGCTCCTCGATTACCTCGCGGACCGCCCGGCGACGTCCATTCGCGCGATGCTGGCGGAGCTCCAGCGGGTGAAGGATGCGGCCGACGCGCAGTCACAGCCGCTGACGGCTGGTCTCGCGCGCGTGGTCCTGGAAGGGGAAGCGCCGCCACGGCGCCGGACGTCGGGGTTCCGGACCTCCGGGATCGTGGTGTCGAGCGCGGGCGGCGTGCGCAGCCGCGAGAAAATGGTGTGGGAGTGGCCGGTGCCGGCGGACCGCATGCTCGAGGACCTGCGATAAATGGCGATCAAGGGCTCCCTGAAAGAGGCCAGTCTTCCGGACGTGCTCCAGCTTCTGGCGCTGGGGCAGAAGACCGGGTGCCTGTCGATCGCGGACCGGCAGAACTTCGGCTACATCTTTTTCGACCGGGGACGGATCTGCTACGCCAGCATCGTCAACCGCCGGGACCGGCTGGGCGACATCCTGGTGAAGCACGAAAAGATCTCCCAGCAGCAGCTGGAAGACGGGATCCACCTCCAGGGCCAGTCCAAGAACCGCGAGAAGAAGCTCGGCGCCATCCTGGTGGAGCAGGGGGCGATCACCCAGGGCGACCTCGAGCGCTACATGCGGGTGCAGATCGAGGAGTCGGTCTACTTCCTGTTCACGTGGACCCAGGGGACCTTCAATTTCGAAGCCGACGTGCACCCGGAGCGCCAGGACTTCCTGGTGGCGATCAACCCCGAGTCGCTCCTGCTCGAGGGTGCCCGCCGGGTGGACGAATGGAGCCTGATCGAAAAGAAGATCCCCTCGTTTGACGTGATCTTCATCGTGGACCGGGATCACCTCGAGATCAGCGAGGTCACGCTGACGCCCACCCAGGAGCGCCTGCTCCCGCTGATTGACGGCGAGCGGGACATCCACACCCTCATCGAAGACACCGGCCTGGGCGAGTTTGAGGTCGGCAAGGCGCTCTACGGGCTCCTGACGGCCGGCTTCCTGCACCGCGCCGGTCGCACGACCGCGACCCAGTCGGAAGACGCCAAAGTCACGGATGCGCGCGTGGAAGAGCACCGCAACCTGGGAGTCGCCTTCTACAAGACCGGCATGCTGGAAGAGGCGGCCCGCGAATTCCGCCGGGTGTCCGAGCTGCGTTCCGAGGACGCGAATGCGCTCTTCTTCATCGGTCTGGTCGCCCTGCGACAGGCGCGGTGGCGCGAGGCGATGGAAGCCTTCCGGCTCGGCGCCGAGAAGGGGGGCTCGCGGCCGGCGGTGCTGCACAATCTCGGCCTGGCCTACGAGCACCTCGGACGGCTCGAGGAAGCGGAGAACGCGTACGCCGAGGCCGCGACGCGGAACCGGAACGACGCACGGATCGCGCTGGGGTGGGGCGTCGTCGCGCTCAAGCGGGGCGACTACGAGAGCGCCGCGGGCCGGCTGGACCGCGCCAAGGAGCTCTTCGGCGAGAAGGTGCCCGGCGTCTGGTACTGGGCGCGGACGCTCGCGGCCGCAGCCGCGGGCGAGTTCGAAACCGCCGACGAGCTCGCCGAGGCGGCGGTGACCGCGTTCCCCGACAACGCGGTACTGCGGAACAACCGGGCGGTGCTGCGGGAGCTGGCGGGGGACTTGCCGGGTGCGGAGGAGCTGGTGCGGAGCGCGCTGCACGACGAGCCGTCGCATCCCCAGCTGTCCAAGAACCTGGGGGATCTGGAATACCGGGCCGCGCACTACGACCAGGCCTGGGACGCGTACCAGCGCACCATCGAGCTGGCCCCCGAGCTGGGAGACGACGTCTACTTCAAGCTCGGCAACATCGCCTACAAGCGGAACGACCGGGAGCTCGCGTCGCAGATGTGGAAGAAGGCGCTCGAGCTCAACCCCGCGCACGAGCTGGTGAAATCGAACCTGGACACCCTGAGCGCGCTCAAGTGACGCCGGATGAGGACGAGCGCGCCTTTCGCGCGCTCACTCAGCAGATCGCCAGTGCCCGCGGGTTTTCCTGCGAAGCGTACAAGGACAAGTGCCTGAAGCGTCGGATCGCGGTGCGCATGCGCGCGTGCGGGGTCCACACCTATGACGCCTATGCCGGCCTCCTGGTCCGGGATGCGAAGGAATACGAGCACCTCCTCGACGCGCTCACCATCAACGTCACCAAGTTCTACCGCAACGCGGAGACCTGGGACGCGCTGCGGCCGATGGTCACCGCGGCGTGGAAGGAGCGGCAGGGGCAGTTCGCGGCCTGGTCCGCGGGATGCGCGTCCGGGGAGGAGCCCTACACCATCGCGGCGTTGCTGGCGGACATCGCCCGCGCGGCGGGCCTGGAAGAGCAGCTC
>DATEGY010000313.1:0-5775 GCA_035279865.1 Gemmatimonadales bacterium
GGAGCTTCAGGGCCCGGTGGGCGAGCAAGGCTCCGGCCTGCAACTTCGCGGCGATGGCGGGGGGGAGCCGGGCGGGGAAGGTCTCCACGGACATGCCGGGCGTGTACTTGCATTCGTAGTCGAAGAGCTCGTGCCGGGGGACGATTTCCCCCACGGGCAACGGCACGTCGCCCAGCACGCCCACCGTGACCTCCCGTCCCGGGATGAACTGCTCGATCATGACGTCATCGTCGAACGCGCGGGCTGTCCGGATGGCCTCGTCCAACGCCTTGGCAGTCTTCACCAGGGAAAGCCCGATGGTCGACCCGCCATTGGACGGCTTGACGATCACCGGCCACCCCAGCGCCTTGCTGACGTCTTCAGGTTGAGCGGGGGCGAGAAACCATTCCGGGACCGGCACGCCCGCAGCGCGGAAGAGACGCTTCGAGAGGTCCTTGTCGACGGCGAGCGCACTGCCCAGGGCCCCTGAGCCGGTGTAGGGAACGCCGATCAGATCCAGGACCGCCTGCAGCTGGCCGCCCTCGCCCATTCCGCCGTGAACAACGAGGAAGAGCACGTCGGCGCCCTGCACGACGGGAAGGGCCGCCAGGCCTTCGGCCAGGAAATGCCGTTCGGCGTCTGCCAGACCGGCCAGGTCACCGGGGGGCGTGGTGCCCACGTCTGCCCTGAGGAGCCGGGCTTCGGCCGCCTCATCCAGCAGGCCGGACGTCGTGTCCACCACGTGGACCGAGTGCCCGCGCCCGCGCAGGGCCGCCACCACCTGAGTAGCACCGGCGAACGCGACGGTGCGCTCGCCGGTGGACCCGCCGGTCAGGACGGTGACGCGCATCAGCGGATGCCTGACAGCTGATGCAGGAGATCGTACCGCGTCACGATCCCCGTGATCTTGCCGTTCTTGCGGACCAGGGCGGCCGGGGTCTCCCGCGACAACAGCGACGTGAGGCGGGCGAGGGGCCAATCGCCGTCGACGACGGGGAACGGGGCGTCCATCACTTCACGGACCGGCCGGTCCAGCGTCCCGGCGTCGTTGAGCGCGGCGGCCATCAGGGACTGTTCCGAAATTGCCCCGACGCCGTCGGCTCCGTCGAGTACGGGGAGCTGGGAGACGTTGTACGTGCTCATGAGGTTCAGCGCCTGACGCACCGTGGCCTGGGGCGCCACCTGAATCACCTCGGGGCCCTTGCCGTCCTTGGCGGAGAGCACGCTGGCGACCGTCGCGCGCTCCGAATCGAGGATCTGATTCTCGCGGAGCCACTCGTCATTGTAGACCTTGGAGAGGTACCGCTCGCCGGTGTCGCAGAGCACCGTGACCACGCAGGCCTTGGGATCGTCCAGCTTCCGGGCCACCTCGAGCGCCGCCAGGACGTTGACCCCGGTGGAGCCTCCGCAGAACAACCCCTCCTCCCTGGCCATCCGGCGTACCAGGAGAATGGCGTCCTTGTCGGAGATGGTGATCCACTCGTCCACGGCCTGAAAGTCGAGCGCCGTCGGAATCTTATCGCCGCCGATTCCTTCGACTTTGTACGGCGCCCCCTCACCCTTCGTGTGGGTCTCGCCGTATTCCCGGTAGATCGA
This sequence comes from Gemmatimonadales bacterium, assembly GCA_035279865.1. GTDB lineage: Bacteria > Gemmatimonadota > Gemmatimonadetes > Gemmatimonadales > GWC2-71-9 > 40CM-2-70-7. Next base: position 1,576 of record DATEGY010000313.1, read on the forward strand.
GCCCACCGGATCGCCGGCGATCACCTTCACCTTGGGATTCTTTTCCTTCAGGTACCTGGCCACGCCCGAGACGGTACCCCCCGTTCCCGGGGAGCAGACGAAGTGCGTGATCGAGCCCGCGGTCTGCGTCCAGATCTCTGGACCGGTGGTGCGGTAGTGGGCTTCCGGATTGACGGCATTGTAGTGCTGGTCGGCGAAGATGGCGTTGGCGTGAGCGGCCGCGATGGCCCGCCCCTTCATGATGTAGTTGTCCGGATGATCCGGCGCCACCGCCGTCGGCGTGATGATCACCTCGGCGCCCAGCGCACGGAGGAGCCGGGCCTTTTCCTGGGACATCTTGTCGGGCATGGTGAAGATGCAGCGATAGCCTTTCACCGCGGCGGCGAGGGCGAGTCCCACGCCAGTGTTCCCCGATGTGGCCTCCACCACCAGGCCGCCGGGCTTGAGGCGCCCTTCCCTCTCCGCGGCTTCGATCATCGCGACACCGATCCGGTCCTTCACCGAGCCGCCCGGATTGAAGAACTCAGCCTTGGCGTACACCGGCGTCCGGATGCCCTGCGTCAGGCGGCGGAGCCGGATCATCGGCGTCCACCCGATGGTCTGGAGGACGTCGTCGTAGGGCTTAGTGTGCGCGGTCATTGCTGTCCGGACGGACGGGTTTGGCCCCGGAATCAGGCTTCGGGGGCGGAGGTGTCGAATCGGGTTTTGGTTTCGCCGTGTCGGGCTTCGGCTTGGTCGTGTCGCGTGTCGCCCGTGTCGTGTCGACCGTCGTCGAGTCGGCGGGGCGGGGGGTGGGACGCTGCACTCGCGGCTTGGGCTTCGGTGCGGCCGCCGGAGTCGACAGCGTGACCGGCGGCGGGAGCGGCTTGGTTTCGCCGACGTCCGCCGGTGCGACCGGCGCGCTGGACGGGTGACGGAACTCGACGGTCTGCTGGAACGCGGTGGCGACCGGCAGTCCGTGCCGCTTTCCCGGCGCGAACTTTAGCCGGGGCGCGCCAGCGAGCGCTGCGGAGTCCATGGCCGGATAGCCGCTGGTTTCCAGGATTTTGGTCGACTCGGCCACCAGTCTGCCGGTGGAGTCCGCGAAGAGCCGCAGCTTCACCTCACCGTCCACGCCGCGATCGAACAGCGTGGCCGGATAGGCAATCGGTACCTCGGCGTTGATGGCCACGGGGGCTTCTTCCGCCGGGGGCGGTGCACCCTGGGCGTCCCCGCCGGAATGACCGCAGGCGGCGGCGCTCCAGGCGAGCAGGAGGCCGGCGCTGAACCAGTGCTTCATGGGCGCTCCTTCCGGCGGCGCTGCCATTCCGCGAGCCGGTTCAGGGCCTCGATGGGAGACAGCGCGTTGACGTCCAATGTGTCGAGCTCCGCCAGCAGAGGATCAGGACGGCCCGTCGCCGGGGACCCGAAGAGCCCGAGCTGCGATGCGTCCGGTGGCACCGGAGCAGGCTGGTGGGCCACGTGGTGCCCGGCTTCCAGGAGCTTGAGCACCTCCCAGGCGCGCGCCACGACGGGCGCGGGCAATCCCGCCAGCCGGCCGACGTGGATGCCGTACGACCGGTCGGCCCCTCCCGGCTCCAGACGGTGCAGGAACACCACGTCGTCCCCCGACTCCCGCACGGCCACGTTGAAGTTTCGGGCGTGTGCCAGCTCTTCCGTGAGCTGGGTGAGCTCATGGTAGTGTGTGGCGAAAATGGTCTTGCAGCCGATGCGGTTGTGCAGGCACTCGGTGACCGCCCACGCGATTGCGACGCCGTCGTATGTCGACGTCCCGCGTCCGATCTCATCGAGCAGCACCAGGCTGCGGGGCGTGGCCCCGTGGAGAATCGCGCTGGTCTCGCTCATTTCGACCATGAACGTCGACTGACCGCGCGCCAGATTGTCCGACGCACCGACGCGGGTGAAGATGCGATCGGCCACACCGATCCGGGCACTGCGGGCGGCGACGAATGACCCGACCTGCGCCATCAGCACGGCGAGCCCCACCTGCCTGAGCAGCGTGGACTTGCCCGCCATGTTGGGCCCCGTGAGCAGGATGATCCGCCCCGCCTCGTCCAGGAGCACGTCGTTCGGAATGAACGCCTCCCGGGGCATCATGCGCTCGACCACGGGATGGCGGGACCCTTCCAGCCGCAGGGTGAAATCCTCGGTGACCTCAGGGCGCACGTAGTGCTCGCGCTGGGCCACGTCGGCGAGGGCGCACCACACGTCGAGCGCCGCGAGGTTCGTTGCGGTGGCCTGCACGCGGGCGATCTCGGATCCCACGCGGCGGCGCAGCGTGTCGATCACCGCTCCTTCCCGCGTGGCGATCCGCTCCTCGGCCCCGAGCACCTTGGCCTCGTGCTCCTTCAGCTCCGGCGTGACGTAGCGTTCCGCCCCGGTCAGAGTCTGGCGCCGCTCATAGTCTGCCGGGATGCGGTCCTTGTGGGTGTTCGTGATTTCGAGATAGTACCCGAACACCTTGTTGAACCCGACTTTCAACGACGCGATTCCGGTGCGCTCCCGCTCGCGGGCCTGGAGGCCGGCGATGTAGGTCTTGCCGCCATCCCGCGCGTCCTTGAGCTCGTCCAGCTCGGCATCGAAGCCGCCGCGGATCGAGTCCCCGTCCGACAATTGCCCCGGCGGGCGGTCCACGAGTGCGCGGGCGAGCTCATCCCCCAGGTCGGTCAGGAGGTCGAAGCGCTCCGCAATCTCCACGAGGAGGGCCGACTGGTCTCCCGGGTCCAGCCCGTCGAGGGCGGAGCGGACGTCGGGAAGTTTCCGGATCGAGTCGCGCAGGGCACCCAGCTCGCGGGGCGTGGCGCGGCCGACGGCGGCACGGCCGGCGAGCCGCTCCAGGTCCCGGACGCCGTCCAGGGCTTCGCGGAGGCGATCGCGGCCGCGCGGATCTCCCACCAGCACCTGCACGGCATCGAGTCGCTGGTTCACGTGGGCGGCATCGACGAGGGGCGCGAGGAGCCAGCGGCGTAGGAGCCGGGCGCCCATGGGGGTGAGGGTGCGGTCCAGGACTTCGAGCAGCGTGGTGCCCGCTGCGCCGGGGCGCAGCGGTTCGACCAGCTCGAGGTTGCGCCGGGTCATCTCATCGAGGGGGAGCACCGCGCCGCGGCGCACGAGGCGGGGACGCGCGAGGTGCGGCAGTCCGCCGGGCTTCAGCTCCCGCGCGTAGCGGAGCAGCGCGCCCGCAGCGCCGAGGGCCGCGCGATCCGTGCTCTCGACACCGAGTCCATCCAGAGACGCCAGCCCGAAGGCGCGCTGCAGGTCCTCGCGGGCCAGCTCTGGATCGAATTCCCAGGCCTCGCGTTCCGTGCGAGTCCCTGTGGCGCCGCGGATGGCCGGGGTGCCGCCGGGGACGACGAGCTCCGAGGGTTCGTAGCGGGCGAGGCCGGGGAGCATCTCGTCTGGGGACAGCGTCTCCCAGACGAACTCGCCGGTAGTCAGGTCGAGCGCGGCGAGTCCCACAGCGCCGTCCTGCGGGAAGACCGCGGCGAGAAAGTTGTTCCTCGACGTCGCGATCCAGTCTTCCGCCAGGATCGAGCCGGGCGTGATGGTCTCGATGACTTCGCGCCGGACCAGGCCCTTGGCGAGCTTCGGGTCCTCGACCTGTTCGCAGACGGCGACGCGGTGTCCGGCGGAAACCAGCTTGCGGAGATACTCGGTGGCCGCCTTGACCGGAACCCCGGCGAGGGGGACTTCGGAAGCGCCACCGTTGTTGCGCGACGTGAGTGTGAGACCGAGCACCCGGGCGCCCACCTTCGCGTCGTCTTCGAACATTTCATAGAAGTCACCCATCCGGAAGAACAGGATGGTGTCGGGGTGCCGCGACTTGATCTCGCGGTACTGCTGCATGAGCGGCGTGTCAGCGGGTGGGGGAGCCGACGCCACTCGGGAGCTCAAGGCTCGGTCACCACGAACGGCTGGCCACCGAGGCGAGCCTTGAGCTGCGTCTGCGCCTTGAGCGCTTCGGGCCGCGTGGGGTAGTGGCCCACGCGCACCTTGATCAGTCCAGTCGAGTCGCGCGGCACGACGTGTCCCTCATATCCCATCACCTTGAGACGTGTGAGCAGAGCGTCGACGTCGGCGGCGCTCTTCACCGCCAGCACCTGGACGGCGTATGTCGTCTTGACGGCGCCACCCGGGACCGCAGGGGAGGTGTCCCGGGTCGGCGTCGCCGGAGCGGCGGGCGGGGTGGCCGGTGCCGTC
>DATEGY010000314.1:0-12385 GCA_035279865.1 Gemmatimonadales bacterium
CCGCCACGTCCGCACCCCGGCCGAGGTAGACCAGGGCGGAGTCGGTGTTCCCGGCCCCGGCGTAGAGCTGGCCGAGCTGGAAGTCCGCCCGGGGGTTTTTCGGGAGCAGGCGCCGGGAGAGCTGCAACAGCATCACGGCGGAGTCGTTCTTGCTGGCCTGCCAGGCCGTCATCCCCGCGCTGAACGCGTCGTTCCACGAGCCCTGCCGGAATTGCACCAGCGTGTCGGCGCACTGCGGAGCCAGCTTTTCCACCCGCGCGAACGCGGTGTCCGCACCCCAGGGATTGTGCGTCTCCTGGTAGTATCGGGCGAGGTAATACCAGGCGACGGGGTTCTGGTCCTGGTGATTGTCGGTGATGCTGCGCTCCGCCACATCCTTGACCTGCGCCAGCATCCGGTCGCGCTGGTCGGGCTTCTCCTCCGCGAGATGCAGATTCAGGGGCGCACTGTTGAGGCGGAAGAAATTGGGACTGAGGTCACACTTGGCGGACTGGGCACCCGCCACGATGGGAAAGGCCAGGGACAGGGCGACGACGGCGTACGAGCGCATGGGTCCCCTCTGGGTTGGTCGGTGTACGGCTGTACCCCCGGGCTTGCGCCCGGGGTTGGCAACGGCCAGAGCACCAAAGCAACGAACCCCGGGCGTGAGCCCGGGGTTATACGATCTACCTAGACGCCATGAATGTCGAGAGCGGGCGACCGGATTCGAACCGGCGACGTCCAGCTTGGGAAGCTGGCATTCTACCCCTGAATTACGCCCGCGAATCTCGGAATATGGCCGGGGCCCCACACCCCGTCAACGGGAACGATCGACCCAAAGCCGCCGGACGTCGATTCCCTGCACCGCATGATGGGCCTCTTCGAGTCGCGATTCATGAGCGCGGAGGAGGTCGCTGCGCGTGATGATGCCGATGATGGCGTGCGGGTCCGCCGATGACACGACTGGCAGCCTTCCCACACCGTGTATGACCATCATGTCGGCCGCGGCGCGGAGGGACTGACCTTCGGTCACCGTCACCGTCTCGCGCTTGATCAGGTCCTTGATCAACTCGGGACCGGCGGCCGGTTGGAGGTCGCGGCGGGTGATGACGCCGATCAGCTCCCCGCCCTCTCCCACGACGGGGAAGCCCTGGTGACTCGATCCCGGGACGGCCGAGTCGAGCCACCGGCGAACGTCGGCGACGGTATCCTCCCCTGCCACCGTGGAGACCGGCGCCCGCATCCGCGCGCCGACGACGGTGCCCTCGAGCGGATCGACCCCGTACTCGCTGATCACGCGTACGCCCCGGTCCACGATCTTCCGGGTCATGATCGTCTCACGCATCGAGAGGTAGGACACGAGATAGGCCGCCGCGCCGCCTCCCAGCAGGGGCAGGATCGCCATCGGTTGGCGCGTTGCTTCCAACGCGAACACGACCGACGCGAGGAACGCCCGGGACGCGCCGGCGAACATCGCCGCCATACCGATCAGTGCGGCCACACGCAGATCGACCCCGGCTCCGGGCACCAGGTGGGCCGTCAGACTTCCCAGCGTGGCTCCGAGACCGCCACCGATGATGAACAACGGCGCGAGGGTTCCGCCGGACGTGCCGCTGCCGAGAGAGACCACCCACGACACGAACTTGAGCAGGAAGAGGGTGACCAGCGTTCCACCGAGGACCTGGCCGCCCAGCATGTCCGTGATGTTGTCGTAGCCCACCCCGAGCGTGCGGGGGGCGAAGTACCCCACCAGTCCGACCACGAAGGCGCCGAGCGCGGGCCACCACATCCAGTGAATGGGCAGGCGCTCGAACTGTTCTTCCACCCAGTAGACGCCGTGCGTCACCCAGACCGAGGCCAGTCCCACCACGCCGCCAAGGACGACGTAGGTCGAGAGGGCACCCACGCCAGGGGCCGCCACGTCCGGCATCGGGAACACCGGGAGGGGGCCCCCGAACGCCAGGCGCACGCCGGTGGCGGTGACGGCCGCCAGGGCGACGGGAATGAGGGACGCGGGGCGGTACTCGAAGAGCAGCAGCTCGACGGCAAGGAGTACGGAGGAGATCGGCGCCCCGAAGGTCGCCGCCATGCCGGCCGCCGCTCCCGCCGCCAGGAGGGTCTTCCGTTCGCCGCCCGTGGTCTTGAGGAGCTGACCCAGGAGCGATCCCAGTGCCCCGCCCGTGGCGATGATCGGGCCCTCGGCGCCGAACGGTCCTCCCGTGCCGATGGCGATGGCCGCGGAAATCGGCTTCAGCACCGTGAGGCGCGCGGGAATGCGGCTCTGGTTGGTGAGCACCTGCTCCATGGCTTCGGGAATGCCGTGGCCGCGGATCCCCGCGGAACCATAGCGGGCGAGGACGCCCACCACGAGTCCTCCGGCGACCGGCACCAGAAGCACCCACCAGCCGAGGTGGTTGCCTGCCGGCGAGGCGAAGGAAGTGGAAAACCGCCCGTAGAAGCTGAGGTTGGTAATGAAGCCGATGAGGCGGATCAGGACCTGGGCGACCAGGCCGGCTGCCGCCGCCACCACCATCGCGAGGGCCCCGATGACGAGGACTCGCCGATCGGCCTGCGTTGCTCCACCCAGGATGCCCGCGTGCGCCAGCGTGGGCCCGAGGGAGGGAGCGACCGGGACGGCACCCGCCGTCCCTGCCGCCCCCACCGGCCCCTCGGCCGCGCTCACGTCACGACCCCGCCTTGTACCGCCATGCGGCGATGTTGGCCCCGATCGCCTGGACGCTGAAGGCCGTGTTGCCTGCCGCATCCATGGCCGGGACGTCCTGGGTCTGGCTGGCGACCACCTTCCCGTGGGGATCCAGGAATTCGAAGGTGACCTTCGCGGCGGCCGTCCTGGTCGTGTGGAAGTTCGTGAAGAGGCCGGTGATCGTGGCGTTCTGATCGCTCGGCTGGAATTGCCCCACCGTCACTTCGAATGGGAGGAGGGAGTCCGCCAGCGTGATGTAATGGAGGGCGGAGTCGCTCCGGCCATGTTCCTGAAGGGCTTCGGCCATCAATTGCAGGGTCTTCCGGTTCATCGGGTCCACGGCGTACAGGCGCCGCGCCATGGCGAGCATGCTGTCCTTCTGGCCCGTCACCAGATAGGTGTTCGTCAGATTGTAGATCGCGTCCCGGTAGTTCGGGTTCTTGGCCAGTCCGGCGCGGAAGGCCTGGATGGCGAGCGTGAACGCACCCTTCGAATTGACCGCATAGTCCGTCATCGCCTGCACGGTGGGTGGGTCGCACCGGCGCTTGATGGCCGCGGCCGTGAGCGCCGGACGGACCTTCCGGGCCTCATCCCGGCACTTCGATCCCATCTCCGCGGTGTCCGGAGACTGCGGTGCGGCGTTGTACATCGCGACACCGGCCGAGAACAGCGTGAGCGCATCGATGCTGTCCGCGTGCTGGAGCATTTCCTGGTAGAGCGCCCGCGCGGAGTCTGGATGACCCCCCGCCGCGAACGTATTGGCGAGCTGGGACACCGCACTCGGGTCGTTCGGATTGGCCTTGATATAGGCGCGGTAGACGGCCGCGGCGGAGTCGTAGTGCTTCTGCTGCTGCTCGGCGGCGGCGAGATTGAACATCAGGTCCTTGCGGTTCTTTTCGAACTTCGGGTCCTGGGCGAGCACCAACCCCTTGTTGAAGTACGTGGCCGCCGAATCGTATTGGCTGTTGTTGAAGAAGAGCGTGCCCATCAACGAGATGCCTTCGGGCTCCGCGGGGCTCACCTTGCCCGCCTGCTGGAGATACACCAGCGCCGAATCGGCTTTCCCACCGTTCAGGGCGTGCACCGCATTGTTGTAGATCGGCACCCAGGAGTTATGCCGCCAGTAGTAGATCTCGTCGTGGCACTTCGGCGCGAGTGCCTCGGCCCTGGCGAACGACGAGTCCATGCCCGACATGTCTTTCTCTTCGATGTAGTAGCGTCCGAGGTAGTACCACGCGCCGGCGTTCTTGTCCTGCCCGCCGGTGGTGACGGCCTGGTTGAGTACGCGGTAGGCGTCCTTGTACTCGCGCTCCTTCACCTCGGGAAACTGGGTCTCCTTCCCCTTCTTCAAGTACACGACAGCGCTGGCGACCAGGAAGTGTCCCGCCCCCGGGAGGTCGCACTTGGGCGGGATCCAGTCGCCCTGCGCCAGGACCGGGCTCGCACCCGCGGCCACGAACGTCAGGCTCAGGACCCCCGTCAGCATCATCCGTCGCATCGCTACTCCTTATGAGGTTGGGCCACGCGCGACTCCGCTTCCCGCTGCGCCGCACGTGCCACGTCGATGGGCGGCAGACCCAGCACCCGGGCGGCCGCCAGTACGTCATCGTATTCGGGTTTGACCCGGACGCCGTCCGGTCGTTCCAGGACCTTCACGCGAACCGCCACACCATCCGCCAGCTGCACGGAGATTTCGTGCCGCGGCAGCGTCGTACGCTCGGCACGCCACCGCCTCAGGCCGGCGGTCGGACTGTGGCGGAAGAGGGCGGCCGCCACGGCATCGACCTGGACCTCGGTGACCATCACCTCGACCCGCAGGCCCGGTCTTCCCTTCTTCATCTGCACCGGCCACATCTGCACGTCCACGGCGCCGGCTTCCACCAGCGCCTGCCGCAGCGGCTCCACGTATTCGGGACTCAGATCGTCGATGTCCGTAGCGAGCACCGTGACCGCCTCAGTCTGATCGGACGTCACGCCGAGGAGGACCCGCAACGCGTTCGGGTACTCCTGGGGATCGCGGTGCCCCGCGCCCCAGCCGCCCGCGGTCACGCGCCAGCGGGCGGGCGGGGCACCGACGGACAGCACTCGCAGGAGCGCTGCGCCGGTCGGCGTGGTCGCCTCACCGTGCACGGGTCCCTCGGAAACGAGGTCCAGACCCTCGAGGAGGATCGCCGTCGCCGGCGCTGGGACCGGCAGGCGTCCGTGCGCTGCGTCGACCCAGCCATCCCCGACGGCCACCGGCCGGTGGAAGACTGCCTCCACACCGAGCCGCTCGAATCCTTCAATGGCGCCGACGATATCGAGCACCGCATCGACGGCGCCGACCTCATGGAGGTGAACCTTCTCCGGCGCCACCCCGTGCACCCGCCCTTCGGCTTCGCCGAGCAGCCGGAAAGCCTGCACCGCCCGCTGGCGCACCGTTGCCGAGAGGGGCGCCTGCTCCACCAGCTTGACCAGCTGGCCGACATGCCGTCCGTGAGGCTGAGCCGGAATGTCGAATTCCACCTGCGTACACGAGACGCTGCAGCGCTTCGCGTCCCGCACGTTCACCCGGACCCCGTCGAGGCCCAGCCGTCCGGGAAGACCCTCCAGCCATGAGACGGGTACCCCGAGCGACAGGAGAGCGCCCAGGGTCATGTCGCCACTGATACCGGCGGTGGGGTCGAGAACGGCGATCTTCATGGTCCGAAGACCTGAAATATAAACGGGTTAGCTGCGGTAGAGCCACCCGGCGCCAGTGTTGAAAATAACGACACGCTCGGGCGGCTTGATCGCACCCTGGGCGAGCAGGTCGACGGCCGCCGCCAATGCGGCGCCACCCTCCGGAGCCGCGTCGATTCCCTCCCGCCGCTGCAGGTCCTCCGCTGCCCGTTCGAGCGCCTGGTCGGTGACGGCCACGGCTCCCCCGCCGCTCTCCCGCAACGCTTTGAGCATCAGGCGGTCACCTAGCGGGCCGGGGACTCGGAGTCCCGCGGCAACCGTCTCGGGATCGGGCCACGGCGTGCAGTGATCCGCACCGGACTGGAAAGCTTGAACCACGGGGGCGCATCCCGTCGCCTGGACGGTGAACATCCGCGGCAGTCCGCCCCGGACCCATCCCGCCTCCCGCAGCTCCCCAAACGCCTTCCACATGCCGATCAAGCCGGTGCCGCCGCCCGTGGGATACACGATGACATCCGGGAGCGTCCATCCCATCTGCTCGGCGAGCTCCAGACCCAAAGTTTTCTTTCCCTCGATCCGGTACGGCTCACGCAGGGTGGACACGTCCACTGCCCCGGTCTCGGCGGAGTAGGCGCGGGCGGCCTTCCCGCAGTCTCCGATGTGACCCTCCACGAGCTGGAGATCGGCGCCGAAGCGCTTGATCTGGGAGAGGATGGTGGCCGGCGTCGTGGCGGGCGCGTAGACCCGCGCACGCACGCCCGCTCGCGTCGCGTAGGCCGACAGTGCCACTCCGGCGTTGCCCGCGGTGGGGACAACGAACTGTTGGGCCCCGGCGAGTACGGCACGGGAGACGGCGGCGGCAAGGCCCCGCGCCTTGAACGAGCCGGTGGGATTCAGGCCTTCGTCCTTTACGAAGAGGTGCTCGAAGCCCAGCTGCCGGCCGAGTCGGTCCAGAGGCAGGAGCGGCGTGCATCCTTCTCCGAGCGTGACCGGTTGCTCGCCCTCGGCCAGGGGAAGCCATTCGCGGTACCGCCACATGTTCCTGCGGCGGTCTTTCAACAGGGACTTCGCTTCCGCGGAAGGGAGCGTCGGATACTTCACGAGATAGGGCGCACCGTCCTGCGGGCAGACGCCCGGCAGTCCGTCGGCGTTGCGGGTGTCGCCACAGCGGGAGCACGCCAGGGTCCAGGGCAGACTCATCACCGGTCCTTCAATCGGTCGAGGATGCGCTCCGCGAGGGCGGTTGAAAACCCGGGGAGCGCGGCGATTTCGGCGGCCGTCGCGGTCTTCACACCCGCCAGCGAGCCGAAGCGTTCGAGAAGCGATTTCCGGCGGGAGGGTCCGATCCCGCGAATTTCCAGCAGCGCCGACGTGATGGTGCGAGCCGAACGGCGCTGCCGGCTGTAACTGACGGCGAAGCGGTGCGCCTCGTCTCGGGCGCGTTGCAGGAGCCTGAGCGATGGACTCCGGCGGGACAGGACGAGAGGCTCGGGGCGGTCGGGGAAGAACACATGTTCGTCCTTCTTCGCGAGGCTCACCAGGGGGAGCGCCGGCGCCCCGGCGGCGATCGCGGCAGCCACCGCCGCGGAGAGCTGTCCCTTGCCCCCGTCGATCACGGCGAGGTCGGGTAACGGCTTCTGCTCCGCGAGCCGGCGCTTCACGAACCGTGTGATCACCTCATTGATGGCGGCGAAATCATCCTGCTGGGCGGGACCGTTGATCTTGTACTTGCGGTATTCGCCCTTCTTGGGGCGGCCCGACTCGAACCACACGAGGGAGCCGACCGTGTCCCGCCCCTGGTTGGTCGAGATATCGACACAGATGAACGACCGTGGCACCGCCGCGAGCCCCAGGTCGCGGCCGAGCGCGTACACGGGGTCGGCGGCCCGCTCCTCGATGTCGAAGGACTCGATCATCAGCGAATCGAGCAGATGCCGGGCATTCTGCTCGGCGAGCGCCACGACGCGCGCGTTCGCACCCCGCTGGGGAGTAAGCCAGCTGACGTTCGCGGACAGGTCTCGCAGCGCCTCGAAGTCCTCCGGTGCGAACGGCAGGAGCACCCGGCTCGCCCGTTGTTCCAGCGGCAGGTAGTAGCGCACCAGGAAGGCGGAGAGTACGGCGGCCTCGGACTCCCCTTCCGCGTGCTCCAGGAAGCGGTGCTCCCGGGCGACGACACGGCCATCCCGCACCCGGAGAATGACGCCGCACGCGTCATCCCCGTCCCGGGCGAATCCGATGGCATCCGCGTCTCCTCCCCCCACCTGCTCCACCGCCTGGGGCCGGTCGATCTGTTCCAGCCACCGGATGGCATCCCGGAGCTGGGCGGCCCGCTCGTAGTCCTGGAGCCTGCTCGCGTCGTTCATGCGCTCCCGCAGCCGCGTGCGCACATCCACCGTCTTGCCTTCCAGGAAGAGCAGCACGTCGTCGATCATGCGCCGGTATTCCTCCTGCGACTGGTAGCGCACGCAGGGGGCCTTGCAGCGTTCGATGTGATAGTCGAGACAGGGCCGGTCGGGGTGCTCCTCAGGGAGCTTCCAGTTGCAGGACCGGACCGTGAAGAGCCGGCGAATGATCTGGAGGGTCTGCCGCAGCGTCCCGACGTCCGTGTAGGGCCCATAGTACCGCGCCCCCGGGATGGAGACCCGCCGCACCACCAGGATGCGCGGGAAGGGCTCGCCCGTGGTCACGGCAATCTGGGGGTAGCTCTTGTCATCCCTGAGGAGGACGTTGAACCGGGGACCGTGGGCCTTGATGAGGTTGTTCTCGAGCAGCAAGGCCTCGGCTTCGGTGGGGACCACGATGGTCTCCACCGCGGCGATCTGCCGGACCAGCGCCTGATGCTTGGCGACGTCTTCGTGATCGGGGCCGAAGTACGACCGGACGCGCGAACGGAGACTCTTGGCCTTCCCGACGTACAGAATCTCCCCCTCGGCGTCCTTCCAGAGGTAGACGCCGGGGTGGTCCGGGAGCGTGGCTAGCGTGCGGGCGAGTTCCGGAGGTATTGCCATAGGCGCAGCGCGTCTGGGTGCCGGAGCAGTACGGTCACCGCTCCATACACGACCCCAAACATAGCGAAGGCCACAATGGCGAGCGGGATGGGGGTGAGCCCGTGCGCCAGGCGCGCGGTGAACCACCCCGCACCACCCGCCAGCACCGCGCTTCCGAGCGCCGAGGCGAAGTAGCGCCAATCTGCGACGTGCAGAATGCGCCCGATGCGATGGCTCAGATCGCGCACGTGGAAGACGAGGCTCACGGTCCAGCCGATGGACGACCCGAGTGCGATGCCGGCGGGCCCCAGCCAGCGCAGGAGCAGGAACGCCGACACCCCGGCAAGCACCAGGCAGGAGATGGCGATCGTGACGGGGGTGCGCGTGTCCCGCATGGCGTAGAAGCCGGAGGCGAAGAGCTTCACGGAGGCCTGCCCCAGGAGCCCGATGCCGTACGCCGCGAGCACGAGGCCGACGAGGTGCGAGTCGCGCGCCTCGAACCTTCCGGTCTGGAAAATCGCTGCGGCGATGGGTGTACCGAGCGCGATGAACGCGATCGCCGAGGGCAGGACGAAATAGGCGATCCGGCGGAAGCCCATGGCCACGCGGGTCCGCAGGAGCTGGTCGGCGCCCTCGGTCACCGCCTCCCGGGACAGGTCGGGGAGGGCCACGGCGTTGATGGACGCCCCAAAGAGGCTCACCGGCAGCACCTGCACGAGCTGGGCGTACCCGAGCGTGGACGTGCCTCCATGCCCCGTGAGCGTGGAGAGGAACGCATCGACCAGTCCCGAGAGCTGCGCCGCCCCTGCCCCGACCACGACCGGGATCAGCGCCCGGACCACGTCCCGCGTGCCCTCCGGAAGGAAGCTCGCGCGGACCGGGATGCCATGCAGCAGCCGCCAGCAGGCCGGGAGTTGGACGGCAATTTGCAGGATGGAGCCGGCGACTGTACCCCAGGCCAATGCCAGGGCGAGCTGATACAGCTGCGCGTCCACCGGCAGGGCGCGGTTCACGTACCAAGTCGCTCCGCCGATCATGGCGACGATGCCGGCGACGTTCCACAGGGCGGGCGCAGCGTAGGGCAGGAAGAAGCGCCGGTGCGTATTGAGGATACCCAGGCACCAGGCGGACACGACCATCAGCCCGGTCATCGGAAAAAGGATGCGCACCAGGGTGGTGGTCAGCTCCTTCCGGGGCTCGTCGAATCCGGCGGCGATGACCTCGGTGATGGCCGGCGCGAACGCGATACCCAGGGCCGCCAGGACTCCGGTGGCGAACAGCACGAGGCCGAGGACGGCCCCCGCCAGCGCGCGCGCCGCGCCCTTGTCCTCACGCTCATTCAGGGCGGCATATACCGGAATGAACGACGCGGAGAGGGTCCCCTCCCCCAGCAGGCTGCGGATGGTGTTCGGAATCCTGAGGGCGATGCGGAACGCATCGGCCGGGATGGTGTCGTTGCCGAAGTAGTGGGCGAAGACGCGCTCGCGGACGAAGCCGAGCACGCGACTGACCAGGATGCCGGCGGCGACCAGCGCGGCGTGGCGGCCGCCGCTTTCGCGTGGCATCAGCTCTTGGGTTTCTCGAGCAACTTTTGGACGAACTGGACCTCGTCGCGGGTGGAAGCCAGGAGGGACTTCATCTCTTCCACATCCGCTTCGAGCAAATCGACCTTGCGCTGCAGCTCCTGCACTTCAGGCGCCCGCTGCGCCTCCACCGGCGGCTCCATGCGGCGGGCGAACGACCGTCCCAGTGGTGAATCCACCAGGATGGCCGTGATCGGGATGAGCAGGGCGATGAAGAGTACCGCGCCGAGGACGATTTCCCACATACCGGGGATTCTAGAGAGCGTCGGTCCAGCGCGCCACCTCGCGCGCCAGCTCGTCCACCAGGGGAGACCCGTACCGCAGCAGGAAGGACGCGACGGTGAGGGAACGCTCCTGCGGTGTCCCCAGCGGGTACAGTGCCGCGCGGGCCTTGGTGATCTGGCCGGTGAGCGTTTCATGCGTCCGCTTGACGCTCGCCACCAGCTTCTTCTCGATCTCGTGGGTACCGCCCAGCGCCTGGTTGCGGGCCGACTGCACGGTCCGTTCCAGCGTGGGGTCGATCGTCGCCGCTGCCTTGGCCAGCGCGTCATACTCCGACGTCAGGGACGTGCGGAGCCGCTCCAGCAGCTCGAGGGTCTCCGGCGGGAGAGCGCCCTTGGCGATCCGTCCTTCCAGGGCGCCGGCGGGAGGCTTCAAGTCGATGGCGGTGATCCGGTGCCGGTCGAGTACCTTCTCCACCTTCGACTCGATCAGGACGCCGGACCAGCGCGGAACCGGGGTCTGGGGTGTGACGCCGAGGGCCGCGTGGCACGGGGCGGCGTCGGGCAGGTACTGGAGCTCTCCCGGCCCGGCGCAGTACGCCACGGTCGGAAAGAGCGCGGCTTCAACGGCCGGGCGCAGCAGCACGTTTGGGGACAGCCGCTCGGGAGCGGTCGTGGCGATCTCTTCGAGATCCGCCCGGGTGAAGCGCTCTTCACTGCGCCTGGTAACGTAGGTCTTCTCTTCGGCCCGCAGCCGATCCCGCCCGAGCTTCCCTTCGACGAGCACCGGTGACAGCCCGTCCGGCAGGACCACGTCGAGCGCCTTGAGGAGCCACGGAGCGGCCGCGCGCTTGGCGGACGGAGCGTGGGCGCGGAACACGGCGAGACCGTGACTTGCGAGCAGCGCATTGACCGCCTCGGCGAAGGCGTCGGCCAGGTTCTGCTCGGGACGGTAAGCGGCGGCGAGCCACGAGAGGACCGGGGCCTTGAACTCGGTGTCCGGGGTCCTGGTACGCAGCTCCTCGAGTGCCCGTATGACCTCCTCGCCGCACGGTTCCCGGAACAGCGAGCGCTGGGGCGCGTCCGCGGTGCGCTCCCGGAGCACGATGGCGTGGGCGTCTCCGGCGGCATCCAGGAAGGCACAGTGGTTCGCTTCCGCGAAGTCGGCGTCGTCGCCGGCGGCCCAGAACACGGGCACCACCGGAACGTGGCGCTCCCGCTCCAGACGGGCGGCCAGGGCGATCGCCGACAGCGCTTTGTGCACGGTATACAGGGGGCCGGTGAAGAGGCCGGGCTGCTGGCCGGTCGTCACGACGAGGACTTCACCCTTCGCGAGCCGGTCGCGTCCCGGCCCGGGGAGCACGGCATCCAGCACGTCGGCGGACACCCGGTGCGGCACGCCCGCCCGGGGGCGGCGCGTGTCGGCGGCGATGGGAGTCGCAAGCACCCGCGGCATCATTCCTGGTGATCCTCTTCGAAGACGTCCGCTTGAAACGTCAGAACCCGGGTCCCGGGTTCACGCCAGGCGGTCCGGGGCAGTCCGGCCTTCTCACACGTCGCGGCAAGAAACTCAGCGGGTCCCCAGCCCTGCTCCGGACCCACCTGGGGGAGGAGCAGCCCCCGGGCACTCCCCCGCTCCACCATCAGTCCATCCCGGCCGATCACGATGGCCGCCGGATCCGCGGGGTCGACCACCTGGGGCGTCGTGAGCACGGAAATCTCGATCCTTACCCGATCCAGTTCTTCCGGCGAGAGCGGGGGAAAACGGGGATCATCCCGCGCCGCCGCTACGGCCAGCCCGGGAATCAGCTCCCCGAGTGCCCGATCGTCGTTCACGTGTCCCAGGCATCCTCGAAGGTCCTCCCCGATCCGCAGCGTCACGAAGGCGCCCCGGCGAATGTCCGGGAGATTGAGCGAGACCGGCAATCCCCGGCGGAGTGCGCGCTCTAGGGCCGTCCGCGCCACCGTGAGCAGCCCGTGCCGCCCCTCGGGGGTGAGTTCAGGGTCCCCGGTGATACGGCTCTCCCCGCCTGATCGTGTAGGCCCGATAGAGCTGCTCCAGCACCACCACGCGCGCCAGCTCATGGGGGAACGTGAGGGCTGAGAGGGACCAGACGTGATCGGCCCGCTTCATCACGTCATCCGGCAGGGCTGTGGCGCCCCCGATGGCGAACACCACATCCCGTGCGTCCCGCTCCCATCGCTCGGTCTGAGTCGCCAGATCCCGTGACGACCAGGATTCACCGGTCC
>DATEGY010000315.1:0-26535 GCA_035279865.1 Gemmatimonadales bacterium
AGAAGACCCTCTTCGTCAACGACACCACCGGCGCCTCGGATCTGATCATGGATCCCGGCAACCCGCGCGTCTACTTCGCCGGGCTGTGGCAGTTCGTCCGGCACCCCTGGGAGCTGGTGTCGGGGGGCCCGGGATCGGGGATCTACCGTTCGACCGACGGAGGCGTCACCTGGCAGCGACTGTCCGAGGGCCTGCCGCGCGGCATCTACGGACGCATCGCCCTGGGAATCGGGGCGTCGGATCCCAATCACATCTACGCGCTGGTGGAAGCCAAGACGGGCATGCTCTGGGAGTCGCACGATCTCGGCGATCACTGGTCCTCGGTCTCCGACAACCATGCCCTGGATGTCCGCCCCTTCTACTTCTCGCAGATGGCGGTTTCGCCTTCGGACGACCGGAAGCTCTACTTCGCGTCCTACGAGCTCCTCGAGTCCGATGACGGCGGCAAGACGGCCCACGCGATCGACCGCAGCGTTCACGTCGATCACCACGCGCTCTGGATCGATCCCACCAACGCGGAACGCATCGTACAGGGGAACGACGGCGGCGCCTACGCGACCACCGACGGCGGGAAGACCTGGACCTGGTTCAACAATCTGCCCATCGAGCAGTTCTACATGGTTGCCGCGAACAGCGCCGATCCGTACATGCTCTGCGGCGGTCTCCAGGACAACAACGCCTGGTGCGGCCCCTCGGGCGCGAGTGACGGGGCGCAATGGTTCACCGCCACGGGCGGTGACGGTGAATACGCGGTGCCGGCGCCGAGCGACTCGACCGTCCTCTATGTCGACTCGCAGAACGGGTCCATCTCGCGGGTGAATCTCAAGACCGGCGAACAGCGGGGCATCAGACCGTACGAGCCGGGCGTAGAGGAGACCAGGCCGGCGGACCTGACTTACCGCTTCAACTGGACTTCCCCCATCGAGGTCTCGGCCACGAATGCCGACGAGGTGTTCATCGGGGCCAACGTCGTGTTCAAGAGCACGGATGGCGGCCAGCACTGGGCGGCGATCAGCCCGGACCTGACCCGGAACGACAAGACTAAGCAGGTCAACTCGGGCGGGCCCATCGAGTACGACATCTCGGGCGCCGAGACCTACAACACGATTCTGACGGTGAATGTCGCGCCGAGCGATACGAACGTGATCTGGGTGGGGACCGACGACGGGCTGGTACAGGTGACGAAGGACGGCGGGAAGACCTGGACCAACGTCGGCGGGCACTTCCCCGGTCTCGCGGCCGATCAGGAGGGCCGGGTCTATCAGGTGGGGATTTCGCCCTTCGACCCCGGGGCCGTCTACGTGACGTACGACCGGCACGAGTTCGACGACAATCGCGCGTTCGTCTACAAGACCCAGGATTACGGCAAGACGTGGACGCGGATCGACGGCGGGTTGCCCGAAGGAGCGGCGCACGTCATCCGCGAGGATCCCAACGCGCGGAATTTCCTGGTCCTCGGCACCGACCAGGGGCTCTGGTACTCGCGCGACGGCGGGGCGTCCTGGAAGACCTTGAAGGCCGACTTCCCGACGACGCCGGTCTACGACGTGAAGTTCGTCAAGGCGTCTCACGACCTGCTGGTCGCGACGCACGGCCGGGGCCTCTTCGTCCTCGACAACATCGGCCCGCTCGAGGGCCTGACGGCCGACGTGGCGGCGCAGGACTTCCACCTCTTCCCGGTGGTGCCCGCGGTGCTGCGGGGCCGGGCGCGCGGCCGCTCAGGCGTGGCGCCGACGAATTTCTCGGTGCGGGGCGGGCCGCAAGGCGCCGTCATCGATTACTACCTGAAGGCCGGGACCGACACCACGCCTCCGGCGGGTGGTCCCGAGGCCGGCGGGTCCGGGGGCGGCCGGGGCGGGCGTGGCGGTCCCGGTGGTGGTGGACGGCGGTCGGGCGCGCGGCTCGTGGTCACGACTGCGGCAGGTGACACGGTCTACACCGATTCGTCCGGGCCGACCAAAATGGGTGTGAACCGGATGACGTGGGGCCTGCGGTGGAGCGGTCCGGCGCCGCTCACCATCGAGCCGCCCCAGCCCGGCGAAGGCGGCGGGGGGTTCCGACGGGGTGGGTTCGGACCGGGGGTGGTCCCCGGTACCTACACGCTGACGGTCACCGTGGCGGGCAAGAGCGGCTCACAGACGGTGGAGGTCAGGCCTGATCCGGTGCAGGGGGGCGATCCGGCGAAGTTCCAGGCCCAGCTCGCCGCGGGGCTCCAGTTCCGGTCGGAACTGACGGCGCTGCACGAGATGCTCAACCGGCTGGTGGGGCTCGAGACGCAGATCCGGAACGCGCAGACCGCGGTCCGGGAGTCCGGTGATACGGCGGCGCTGGGTGCCTTGAACCGGGCTTCGCGCGACCTCTCCCGGAAGCTGCGCCAGCTGAAGGACACGCTGTACAACTCCGATCAACAGCGCGGCGCACCGGAGGACGACATTCATTACCTCACGCGGTTCGCCGACAAGTATCAGAGTCTTGGCTTCGGAGTCTTCGGCGGGTACGCGCAGCCGCCCTCACCGCAGTTGGCGGAGGAGTGGAAGATGGAGCGGGCTCAGCTGGACGGATTTCTGGCGACCTTCAACGCGATTCTGAACACCGATGTCGCGGCCTACAATCAGGTGGCGAACACGAACCACACGCCGGTGCTGATGGGCGGGGCACCGGTGGCCATCAAGGCGGTGTCAGCCCGCTGAGTCGAGCACCGAGGCGACCTGCTGCAGCAGGGTCTCCTTACCGACCGGCTTGTGCAGCACCGCCCGCGCTCCGTGGGCGGTGCTGTCGGCCTCGACCTTGGTGTCGCTCACGGCCGTGACCACGACTACGGGAATCTCGCGCGTCTTGGCCGACTTGTTCAGCCGGTCGAAGACGGTCATGCCTCCGCCGGCAGGCATGTTGATGTCCAGGAGAATCACGTCCGGGAGCTCCCGCTGGGCGAACATGAACCCCTGCATGGCGTCCTCGGCGATCATCGGCACGTAACCCGCGCCCCGGAGGTGCGACGCGAAGAGCTCACAGAGGGGGCGATCGTCATCGATGATCAGGACTTTCGGCTTCTTGGTCTTCGCCATGGTCGGGCCTACACCTCACTGTGACGGAAGCACGCCACCAGGTGATCGTTCACCATCCCCACCGCCTGCATGAAGGCGTAGCAGATGGTGGGTCCCACGAACTTGAAGCCCCGCTCAGACAAGATGGCACTCATCAGGCGGGATTCGCGAGTCTCCGCCGGGAGCCCCCGGAGCGTCTTTCGGGCGTTCTTGATGGGGGCACCCCCCACGCAGTCCCAGAGCAGACGATTCAGGGTCTCGCCCTTGTCCCGGAGGGCCAGGAAGGCGCGGGCATTGGTTACGGCCGCGGCCACTTTGGCCCGGTTCCGGACGATGCCCGGATTCCCGAGCAGCCGGGCCCGGCGGCGGGCGTCGAACCGGGCCACCCGCTCGGGGTCCAGCCCGTCGAAGGCCTCGTAGAACGCCTCCCGCTTGTGGAGGATCACCCGCCAGGACAGCCCGGCCTGAAAGCCGTCGAGGATCAGCTTGGCGAAGAGTTTCTTGTCGCCGTGGACCGGGACGCCCCACTCCGTGTCGTGGTACTCGACCATCAGGGGGTCGCCGTCGCCCCAGCAGCGCTTGATCATGAGAGAAAGATATAAACTTCGGAGATGACCGCCCGCCGTATCCTGCTGGCTGATGCGGATGCGTTCTACGTGTCCGTGGCCCGTCTCGTCGACCCGGAGGGCGCGGGGAAAACTCCTCTGCTCATCGTCGGCGGATCAGCTGATAAGCGCGGCGTCGTGACGTCCGCGTCCTATGAAGCGCGCGCCTTCGGCGTGTCCTCCGCCATGCCGATGGCCCGGGCGGTGCGCCTCTGTCCGGATGCGATGGTGGTGCCGGTCCCCTGGGAGGCGTGCGTCGAAAAGGGTGAGGAGATTCGTGCCGTACTGGAAGGGTTCACGCCGGCGGTGGAGCGCGCCAGCTCGGACGAGTTCTACCTCGACATGTCAGGGACGGAGCGGCTCTACAAGAATGAGCACCTCTCCGAGACCGCTCGGCGAATCCGGGCCGCGGTGAAGGACGCCACCAGGCTTTCCGTCTCGATCGGAGGCGGCACCTCGAAGCTGGTAGCCAAGCTCGCGGCGGGAAGAGCGAAGCCCAGAGCGGGTGTCGAAGGCCGGGCCGTGGTCATCGCGGAACCTGGAACGGAAGAGGAATTCCTGCGTGGTTTTGCTCTGGCCGATCTCCCCGGTGTCGGCCCCCGCTTTCAGGAGGAGCTGGCGCGTTTCGGGTTAAGGGAGGTCACGGACGCCCTCCGCCATGATCTCAAGACCTTGCAGGCGTGGCTCGGCGAGCGCGCGGGGGCCTGGCTCCACCGGCGGATTCGCGGCCAGGACGAATCGGCCGTCGACAGCTCCGGGGAGGCGAAGTCGATCTCGAGGGACGAGACCTTCGCCAGGGACTTGAACGACGCGGAGTCACTGGACCGCGAGCTGGTGGCGCTGGCGGGCCGCGCGTCCGCCGACCTCCGCGCCTCGGGGCTGGCGGCCCGGACGGTGACGGTCCGGATCAAGGACGCCGACTTCACCATGCGGCAGTCGAGCCGCACGCTGCCGGCCCCGGTGATCTCGGACCGCGCGGTGCTGGCCACCGCGCGCGAGCTCCTCGCCATACTCCGAAAGGCGCGTCACGTGCCGGCGCGGTTGCTGGGCGTGGGGCTGTCACAGCTGATGCGTGAGGGGACGCCCGATCAGCTCACGCTGTTCGAAGGGGCGCCTCAGGGAGTGGAGACCGAGCGCGACCGGACCCTCTCGCGCATGGTGGACAAGATCAGGGACCGGTACGGTCCCGACGCCGCGGGGTGGGGCCGGTGATCAGCTGGACGCCGCGAAGCGGTCCAGGAACCCGCGTTCGTCGGAGCTGAGGGCGCCGGCTCCCTGCTCGTCGAGCTTGGCGAGAATCCGGGTGAGCTCCTCGCGGTTCACGGGATGCAGGGCGCCGGGGTCGATGCGCTTCCACCGGTCTACCACTTCCGTGGACTTCGGCACGGGAATGACCGGTGCGGCCTTCGCGCGGAAGCGCTGAGCGCCCGTCTGATTCTTCAGCAGGGTGAGGTAGAGGTACGCGCCGGCGTATCCGCCAAGGTGGGCCCAGTGGGCGACGCCGGGCTGGAGATAACCGAACCCCCCGAAGAGCGAGATCACGCCATACACGATCACCAGCACGAACGCCGGCATGGGAATCAGGAAGAAGAACGCGAACCGCTCCCAGGGCCAGAACATGGCGTACGCCAGGCTGACGCCGTAGATCGCGGCCGAGGCGCCGACGAGGCCGTACGACGACAGGGCGATCGAGAGCAGGGCGCCCGAAATGCCCGCCGTGAAGTAGAGCCCGAGAAAGCGGGGCCCGCCCAGACGCGCTTCCACCCGCGGCCCGAAGATGATGAGCGCCAGCATGTTCCAGAACAAATGCGAAAAATTCGCGTGCGTGAACTGGTAGGTGATGATGGTCCACGGAGCCTGCAGCGCGGTCTGCGCGGAGAACGCGAGATAGTCCTTCAGCTCGGGCCGCTGGAACGTGACCAGAAATACCGCCACGTTCGCGATGAGCAGCCGCTTGATCCAAGGCGTCATGTCGAGAACGCTAGACGGAGGTTGCCGAGCCCGCAACGAGGGTTAGCTTCCCCGCTCCCCATGAAGTTCTCCTGGTCGATCCTGCTCCTGCTCGCCGCGTGCCGCGGGACCGCCACGCCGGCGGCGTCCGCCGGGCGGGTACCGGCCGACTCGGAAATCCCGTCGGGGCCGCTGGGCGCCTCGATCCGGCGGGGGCTGGCCCTGCTGACCGCAACCCACGACAGTCTCCCGCAGAACGTGGGGAACGACTTGCGGTGCGTCAGCTGTCATCTCGACGAGGGCCGGCGCTCGCCACAGTCCTGGGTCGGCGTCACGGGGAGATACCCCCAGTACCGCGCGCGTTCCGGCAGGGTGGAAACGCTGGAATACCGGATCAACGGATGTTTCGAGCGCTCCCTCAACGGCAAGGCGATCGCCGTCGACGGCAACGACATGCGCGACATCGTGTCGTACCTGACGTTCCTGTCCACCGGAGTCCCCGTCGGGTACAAGGCCCCGCCCCCGGACACGCGGTGGAAGGCCCTCAAGCCGGATACCGCGGCCGGCGGTAGGTTCTTCGGGACGACCTGCGCCCGGTGTCATGGTGAGGACGGCGGCGGCACCATCGCCGCCCCGCCGCTCTGGGGCCCGCGTTCATTCAACATCGGCGCGGGGATGGGGCGGGTCCGCACGGCGGCGGCGTTCATCGTGGCCAACATGCCGTTCGACAAGGCGGTCACCTTGACCGATCAACAGGCGTTGGACGTGGCCGCCTACGTCACGTCGCAATCCCGCCCGGACTTCGCGGGGAAGGCATCCGATTGGCCCAACGGCGACGCACCTCCTGATGTCGCCTATCTGACGAAAGCGGCGCACAAGGCGCCGCCCGCTTCCAGCGCCCACTGACCGTCGGGGCGCGTTCACCCGCACCACTTGGAGGATTCCCATCATGCTCGACCTGAAGCTCTCCACCCATCGGCGTGGCTTTTTGGGACGTGTGGCGGCCGGTGCCGCCGCGCTGGGCCTGGGGTCCGTCGCCGCTCCGGTGGCCGCCGCGGCGGAGACGGCGGGGATGCATCATGCCGCCGATCCGGTGTTCGAGGGGTGGCTGAACAAGATCACGGGCAAGCACAAATCCCTCTATGACGCGCCCGAAGTGAACGACGGATTCTGCTTCATCTGGGCCCGGGTGTGGCTGAACACCTGCAACGCGACGTACGGCACCACCGACGCCGACAACTCGGGCGCCATCGTCCTCCGGCACTGGGCCGCGCCGCTGGCGCTGCCGGACGCGATGTGGGCGAAGTACCACTTCGGCGAGGCCATCAAGCTGAACGACTCGAAGACCAACGCTCCCGCGGTGCGAAACATGTGGCACAAGATGGCCGCGACCGACCAGATGCTTCCCGGTTACGGCATCGACGAGCTGCTCGCCAAGGGCGTCCTCATGGGCGTGTGTAACGTGGCGCTGACGGTCATGAGCGGCATGGTCGCGCAGAAGATGGGCGGCGGCATGACGGCCGAGCAGGTGAAGGCCGACTGGGTCGCCAACCTGATTCCGGGGATCGTGGTCGTGCCGTCCGGCGTGCTCGCGGTAAACCGGACGCAGGAGAAGGGCTGCACCTACACGTTCGCTGGGTGATTGCAGACGGGGATTCGGGGTTGGGGATTCGGGATGAGGTGTCGCACATTCCCGAATCCCTGATCCCCAATCCCGCTTCTAGTTCGGCCGTGCGCTCCCGAACTGCTTCGGATCCCAGAGGGCGCCCGGTAACGCATCTCCCGTCCGAATATCGACGTACTCCTCGAGCCAAGTCGGTTTGCCGTTGATCAGGAACCGCACCCGCGCCGACAGCCAGGCCTTGCCGATGGGCCGGTAGTCCTCGAAGCGGGTGTCCTGCAGCATCGCGGTGTCCAGCTGAGCGGGCTCCACGATCCGCAGGAAGAGCAGGCGGTCCTTGTCGACCCAGAACTGTTTGTGCCGGCGGTCCCCCGCGTCGACGCCCACGACATAAGCCGGACGGCCGTCCCAGGTATCCTCGTGAATCTTGGACAGATCAAAGCCCAGGCGGGTGAGCTTGGCGATGGTGGTCTCGGCGGGCGACGCGTACACGTCGAAGCCCAGGACCATCAGGGGATGAATGAAGGACGCCGCCCGCCGGATGGAGTCGTGGCGGAAGATGTACAGGGAGTCGGCGCGGAAGATGTAGCCCTGCCCGGAATCGGCCGGCAGGAAGTCGATCCGGAGATTGCCCGGAATACCGGCGTATTCCTTCCAGACCGAGTGCGTTTCTTTCCCGGCCGAATCCGTAGCCGTGTTGTTCTGCGTGAAGCTCAACGTCTGGTACCACTGCCCCGCATAGCGGTCGTGCATCGCCCGGATCAGCTCCTGTCCGGTCTTCGGCGCGGGCTGGTGGGAACCGGCGGCCAGCAACCACAGGGGAACGGCGAGGATGGCGACGCGCATTCAGCGCTCCAGTCGATAACCGGTTTTCCGGACCGTGAGGATGTGGCGGGGGGCCGCGAGATCATCCTCGAGCTTCCGGCGGAGCTCCGCGATGTGCGTATCCACGGTCCGTGACATGACGGCCGCGCTGTATCCCCACACTTCCGTGAGCAGCTCGGATCGCGAGGCCACGGCGCCCCGGCGATCGATGAGTGCCAGGAGCAGGTCGTATTCCTTCGGCGTGAGCGTCACCTGCTCACCGCTCCGGCGAACCGTGCGGGAGGCGGTGTGCACCTCGATTTCGCCGAACTTCTCGACCGGCGGGACCTTGGGAGGCTCGGCCGCCGCGGCGCGGCGCAGGAGGGCCTCCACGCGCGCCAGGAGCTCCAGCACCCCGAAGGGTTTGGTGACGTAGTCGTCGGCGCCCAGCCTCAGGCCCCGGACCTTGTCGGACTCGTCGCCCCGGGCGGTGAGGATCAGGATGGGGAGGCGGCGGCCCTCGTCCCGCAGGGTGCGGAGGACCCGGAAGCCGTCGAGGCCGGGCAGCATGAGATCGAGGATGACGAGATCGGGCTCGGTCTTCCGGACCCGGGCCAGGCCGTCCGCGCCGTCTCCGGCGACTTCCACCTGATGGCCTTCGATCTCCAGGTTGTTCCGGAGACCATAAGCCAGGTCCTGATTGTCTTCGATCACCAGCACCTTGCTCACGTCAACGCCTCCACCGCCTGCTGCGGCTCTGTGACCGGTTGTGCGGGGGTGGCATCCGGGAGCTCGATCACGAAGCGCGCCCCGCCCGCCTCCGCTTCGTCGCACCAGACCCGTCCGCGATGGAGGGTCGCGAGCTCCTTCACCACGGCCAGCCCGATGCCCGTGCCGGCCACCGACGAGCCGCGGTCCCGCCGCAGGCGCCAGAATCGGTCCCAGACGCGCTCGCGGGCCTCCACCGGCACGCCCGGTCCCAGATCGTCGACGTTGATGCGGAGATAGCCGCCCCAGCCTTCGAGCGTGATGGTGACGGTCTGGCCGTCGGGGCCGTACTTCACGGCGTTGTCGAGCAGGTTCAGGAGGATCTGATGCAGGGCGCCGGGGTCCACCACCGCCACCAGGCGCTCGTCCAGCACGGTCCGGACCGTGACCCGGCGCGCGGCCGCGAGCGGCTCGAACTTCTCGACGGCCGACCGGATGAGCGGCGCGATGTGTTCGGGGGTCGCATCGATGCGCGCCGTCTGACGCTCGGACCGCGAGAAATGGAGGAGGTTCTCGACCAGGTGGGTCAGCCGGCGGGCCTCCTGATCGATGATGACCAGCGACCGCGAACGCTCCTCCTGCGAGCGGACCCGGCCCAGCCTGAGGGTCTCGGAGAACATCCGGATCTGGGCCAGGGGAGTCCGGAGCTCGTGTGAGACGCTGGCGACGAAGTCGGACCGCAGGGCGGCCAGCGCGTATTCACGCCGCAGCTGGTAGAGGATGCCACCGACCAGGATTGCGGTGATGAACAGGAGACCGGTGATGAGCGGGAGCCGCGAGCGAGGCAGGCCGCCGATGACGAGCTTGGGGCCCATGTCGGGACGCAGGGTCACTTCGAACCGCAAGTGGCCGAGCATCGTCGTCGAGGTGTCGTGCCCCGTGAAGAGTGCGGGGAACCCGCCGGGGGACCGGTAGATATCCCGCCCGTCCGCGTCCTGGATCGCGACCGATCCGATGGAGTCGTACGGGATGCCGCCGGTCAGTGTCGGCGGGATGAGGGGGCCACTCTCCGCCGCGTCGATGAACAGCGGGGTCAGCGTCGTAAGCTCCGCGGCGAAGCCCACGGCTTCCCGCGGTGCTCCCTTGGCGTCGCGCTCGAGCTTGTACGCGAGCATCAGCCGCCGGGAACCCGGAGCGCCCACGATCACGGCGTCGGCCCATTCCGGGCGATGAACGCCCCGGACGTAACTCTCGAGGGTATCGGTGACCCAGCGCCGCAGCGCGGAATCAGCGGGCGCGCCGCGGATCACGAGCTCACGCGTTGGGATGGTCAAGTCGAAGGCGAATGACAGCTTCGACAGGAACGCGCGGGTGGCCGAGTCGGAACGCTGACCCAGCTCCACGGGAGATGGCAGGGTGTTCTGGTGAGTTGCGGTCCTCAGGCGGTCCAGCGCACCCAGGGCGCGGCCGAAGCCGTAGTACCCGAGCTCGTTGGAGGTGCGGGTCGACAGCTGATGCGCCGCAAACGCCGAGTAGTCCCGAAGCACGCGCTCGGCAGTGGCCCGGTGCGAGGTGACCTCGAGCACGGACTGGTAGGCGAGGAGCGAAGTGATGCCCAGCGTCGCCACGAGCAGGACGGCGACCAGGACTCCGCGAGGCCGGCCGGCGCCAGCCGGGTGGTGAGTAAAGAGAGCCATCGGACCTGGAAATTACGCGGGTGTGCCCCTCCGCGCTGCTACTTCACGGGACCCTAACTTCCGGCGACCCGCATGGCAAAAAGCCCAGTGAGGATGCGGCCTCCCCGGCGCACCTCCACCCAGACGCGATAGTCTCCGGAGACAGGGAACGCATAAGGCAGGACGAACGCACCGGGCGCACCGCCATCCATCACGGGCATCGCGGTGCGTTCGGCCGCGGCCACACGCGGGGCGAGCCGCCCGCGCACGGTGTCACCGGATTCGCGCAGCGCGATGGCGAGCGCGCTTCCCGCGGAGATCGTACCCATCGGGTGGAGATGGACGAACACGGAGGCGTCGGTACGCTCCACCGCCGCGTGGGCGAGCATGCCCATGTACGGCTCGAGTGCGGCCGGATGACCGTCGGGTCCGGTCACGGCGAAGGTGAGCGTCACCGGGCGGCCCGCGACCAGGCCGCCGGGAGGGGGTGTCCAGGTCATCAGCGACCGGTCTTCGAGGCCTGCCGGCGTGCCGGGAGCGGCCGCGACGCCTCTCACCTCGTACGCGTCGTCGCCATCGGTCGCCTTCCACGTGAACGCGGGCGGTGGGGCCAGCGTGAGTGAGTCCTCGAGTGTCTGGGCGAGTCCGTTTTCGTGCACGACGTCGGCGAACACGTGATAGCGTCCGGCCGGCAAGGGCGGCAGGTTGGCGGTGAACGAGGACGAGTCGGCTGGAACCGGATGCAGATGCGCGAAGCCCGGTCCCCCGGAGTCCCGGACCAGAAACAGGTGCATCAGCTTGCCGTGATCGGGGATCAGGGGACTGTAGTTCGGCATGCGCCACACGGTGGAGCCGTACGTCAGGTGCAGGACGGGACCCTGCGCCGCGCTCGACACGCTCGCGTGGACGGGAATGGGCCGGTAGAGCGACCGTGCGTGGTTCGTGTCGGCGGCGTTCCACCAGGCGCGGCCACCCCAGACCGCGAGCGCCAGGACCACACAGGCGATGCCGGTGACGATCCAGGCCAGGCGGCGCCGTCCCTGATCCGCGGGCACTCCGGGTTCGAGGGTGCCCTCGCGAGTGGCGGCGAGCACGATTTCGAGCGCCCCGGCAAACAGGAACAGGCCGAGTGCCAGGAGCATCCAGGTGAGGGGCCGGTCCATCGGCAGGCGCTTGGTGGCGAGCGCCATGACGGGGACGAGCGCTGTGCCGCCGCCGCCGGGTCCGGACACGTTGATCTGGACGCTGTATGCGCCGGGTGCCATCAGCCACAGCTGCGCCGCATACTGCGAGGAGTCCCCGGGAACGGCGCGGGCGGTGTCCGCGGGCGGAAGGGCCGCGGTGGGGGTGCCGCCGCGCAGCGGAAGCACGGTGATGGCGGCGACGTGAGGTCCCGACAGTACGCGCACGGAGATGTCGGCGAGTCCGGGGACCACACCGGGCGTGCGGACAATGGCGCGGATGGTGTACGGCCCCGCGGTGCCCTGGAAAATCGCGTCCGGGCTCCCGACGTGAGCGCTCGCGAACAACAGCGCACCGAGGAGCGCGCCCCAGCAGACGCTCCTTCTCACCGCCGGACCCGGGCCATCCAGTTGCCCCACCAGAGCCCGATCCGCGCCGAGGCAACGGCGAGCAGCGCCGCCACGGCCAACCCCGTGGCCGTCAGGGGGTTCTCGCCGGGATCCACATTCCAGAACACATGCTCGAAGCTGCCGGGCAGTGAGTTGTAGTTCCAGCGCGCGGCGCCGAAGAAGGCGTTCTCGGACGCGGGGCTGATCAGGTACCGCGAGACCTCCCACTGGACGCCGAGCAGGACCGCGACGAACGCGAGTCCTACAGCCAGGGCGGCGAGCCAATCACGGGCGCGTCCGGTCCCGGTCTTCTGCAGGATGACGTCCATCGCGAAAGCGGGGATCACGAGCAGGATGGGGAATGGGGGCGGCACCATGTGGGTCACGTTCCGGTAGATGGGTGCCAGCCGGGCCGTGGCCGGGAAGAGCGGGAGGATCCAGACCATCAACACGGTGACGGCCATGTACACGGCAGCCGCGGTGGTCGCGGGCCACTTGAGCCGCGATGCCCGGGCCGTGGCCACGAGCAGAATCGGGAACGCGGCCGCCGATACCTGATAAAAAAGCCGATTGTGCATGTCATTTGCGAACGCGATGTACTCGAATCCCATGATCGACGCGTTCGCCACCAGGAGTCCCGCCGCGTACGCATACCCCCAGCGGAAGGCAGGCCGGTCCCCTTCATTGTTCTGGTGCGCGAGCGCGAGAAAGAGCGCGCCGAGCTGAATGCCCGTGAATCCCAGGGCGAGGAGGACGTGCGGGGGGGAGAGGACCTGGACGTCCAGGCCGTAGGCGTTGTGCCACCAGTTGTCGAAGGGCGCCGAGGTGATCATGGCGAAGGCGCCCCAGATGGCGAGCCAGGCACCGAGGGGTCCGCGGAATCCCCAGAAGGAGACGGTGCCCGCCCGGGATTCCGGCGATCCGGAGAACGTGGTCTTGAGGACCAGCCAGCCGCAGCTCGTGCCGGCCAGCACGCCGCCGAGGTAGATCGCCATGTGGGCCGGGGTCCAGAAGGTGTCCCGGCCGATGGTGCGGTGCCACGAAATGTCCCAGATGACGCCGACCACGACGCTGGTCGCGGCGATGAGGACCGCGGCGAGCGGCCAGGTCGGGGCGCGGGACTGCGACACGAGGGCTAGACCTTCACTTCGATGGTCGCGCCCCGCTTGTAGCGGACGTAGAGCCAGGCCATCGGGACGACGAGCGTGGCCGCGGCGATCACGGTCAGGCCGAGCAGCACCGCCGCGAGCAGGACCCCCTGCTGCGACGTTTCCGCGGCGTCGAACAGCGCGGCGTCCTGCCGTCCCAGGAGGACGGTCATCGCCTGCCGGGCGTTCGTCGTCGCCGCGGGCTCGGTGGTCGCGAGCCCCTCGAGAATCGTCCGCACCTGCGCCTGATCAGCCGTATCGGAAAGGGTCTTGCTCAAGTCGGAGAGATTGGTCCGCAGATGGTCGCGGAGTTGGTCGCGTTGGGTGACCGCTTCCGGCCGCTTGTAGGCGGCGTCGGTGCTGGTCGCCATCTGATGCCACACTTCGTACGCCGCGGAATAGCTGTGCAGGGTCTGAGAGACTCGAGCGCCCTGGGCCACCGTGGCCGACGCCCGCTGCAGCGAGTGGATCAGATCGATGCCGAAGAGGAATGCGACCAGCAGGGTCACGGCGCTGATCGTGACGGCGATGCCCGGCCGGATGAACGTGTAGTCCTTCATCGCGAACGCGAAGGACGACCGGTTGACGGACGGCCGGGGCGGCATGGGGTTGCTCATCGGGCCTTAGGGACTCGCGAAGAAGTGGCCCCTACGGTATCCGTGGCCGGAAGGGGCGTCAATGGGCGAGCACCGGCTGGAGGGCCAGCGCGGCCTGATGAATCACCGCCGTGTACCGGTCGAGCGCCGCGGCCACCCGCACCGCTTCGCTTTGCGCCTCCGCGAGCTTGCCTTGATCTACGCCTTCCCGGATTCCCGGCATGGTCTTCACGCCGTATCCGGTATAGAAGCCGGGCGCATACAGGAGGTGACGGTACCAGGGCCGCCGCAGCAATCCGGTCGTATCCGAGAGTGCCCGTTCTGCCCGCGCCAGGGACTGGTTGATGGCGAGCAGTGCGGGGCGGCGGCGTGCCAGGACCTTCGACGGTACCGAGTCCGCCCGTGCGGAGATCCGGCCGTATTCGGCCGCGGCGGAGTCGAGCCGTGCCAGGGCGGCCTGCACCCCCGAGAGATCGAGCGCCGCCGTCTCCGGATTCTTCTTCGCCTCCTTCGCGATCTCGTCCGCATACCGGCGATAGGTGCCGGCCGCCCGCGTGAACTCGTAGGGGAGGAGCGGCGCGTCCGCCATGCGGAGGACGGCGGTGGCCATGGTCTGCGCTTCGGTCACGCCGTACGCGAAGCCGGAATCCAGGAACCGGTCGTAGAACGTGTACGAGTCGTAGATCGAGTGATAGATCCCGGAGGGCGTCGCGCCCCCGAACCCGGTGGACACCGACGGTACGGCCAGGTAATCGATGAAGGCGGAGTAGTCGGAGCCGGAACCGAGCGCGCCGAGCCGGAAGGATTTCCCGGCCGTGGAGTCGTCGTGGCCTTCGGCGCGCTCATGGTCGAGCAGCGCGGTCAGCACGCTCTTGCCGGTGGCGGGATCGCGGACGTCTCGCGCGACCTGCTCCATGAAGAGCTCCAGGCTGTGGGAGCCCGCCGCCCCGAGCCAGCCCTTGTCGTTCGTGTCCGAGTTGTAGTACACCACCGCCTTCTGCTCGAGCTCCGCCGCGTGCCGCTCCGCCCACTCCGTGGAGCCGAGGAGGCCCCACTCCTCACCGTCCCACGCCGCGAAGATGATGGTCCGGGCGGGCTTCCAGCCCGACTTCACGAGCGAGCCGAGGGCGCGGGCCGTTTCTTCGAGCGCCACCTGGCCCGAGATGGGATCTTCGGCGCCATTCACCCAGGCATCGTGGTGGTTTCCGTATACCACCCACTGATCGGGGTCCGTGGAGCCCGGAATGGTCGCGATCACGTCGTAGAGGGGACGGGTCTTCCACTCGAACGACACCGCGAGATGCACGCGGGCGGGGCCTGACCCGATGTGGTAGGTGATCGGCAGGGCGCCGCGCCAGGACTCCGGCGCCACCGGACCCGTCAGATGCCTGAGCAGGGGCAGCGCGTCCCCGTAGCCGATGGGGAGCACCGGGATCTTCTCGATCGTCGTGGCCTGGGCGATGGTCAGGCGATGCGTGTCCCCCGGCACGGAGCCCCACCCCGGAGACAGCGGATCGCCCGGGTACTGCGGCATGTCCATCACGCTGCCGCGCTGCACGCCGAACTCGGGGCGCATCGGCCCCCTGGGGTAGACGTCCTGATCGAAGTAGCCGTCATCGCGGGGATCGGAATAAATGATGCACCCCACTGCGCCATGCTCGGCCGCGACTTTCACCTTGATGCCACGCCACGACCCGCCGTACCGCGCGATGACGATCTTGCCCTTCACACTGATCCCGAGCGAGTCCAGGACTTTGTAATCGGCGGGGACGCCGTAGTTCACGTAGACGAGATCGCCGGTGACGTCGCCATCCGCCGAGTATGCGTTGAACGTCGGCAGCTGATCAGGCTGGCCGGACGTCGAGTCCTCCGGGAGGGCCGGCTCCTTGAGCACCGCCGTGTAGCGCTCGGGACCGACCAACTCGAGCGTGCGGGACACCGGGCGCGGCATGAGCGCCTCGAACTGCTCGATGTGGGCGTCCAGGCCGAAGGACTTGAAGCGGGCAAGGATCGTCTCGGCCACGCGCCGCGAGCGCTCGGTCCCCGCTTCATGCGGGAAGGACGACAGGAGGCGGATGTTCACCCGCACGCTGTCCGCGTTCGGCACGGCGCGGGCCGCGTCCTCCCACCTCGTTTGGGCCGCGAGGGCGTCGGCCGGAAAGCCGCGGACCGGGGCAGGCTGTTGTGCGGCGAGCGCGCCGCCGAGACAGACGAAGACAAAAAGGGAACGCATACGAAGTCCGATGTGAGGTTGAAGGCGGGGTAAAGAGAAGGGGAAGTGGAGACGTGGGGAAGTCCCCACATCCCCACATCCCCACTTCCTGCCGTTCAGGGCCTGACGGTGATCGTCCCCGACATCGCGGCGCCGTGCACGGAGCAATTGTAGGCGTAGGTGCCGGCGGTGTTGAGCGTGGCCTGGTAGTTCCCGCTCGCCTGGGTGGGGGAATCGACCGGCAGGGTGCCCGGTCCCGACACCCAGTGGACGCCGTGGGCGATCGACGCGGCTGCCCAGGTGAAGGTGACGGTGCCGCCGTGAGTGATCGTCACGGAGCCGGGCGCGAAGACGATTCCCGGCCCGACCGTCACGGAACCGGTGAATGCCACGCTGTCGCCGGTGGACACGAAGACGATCGGCGACCCCGAGAGGGCGGCGTGGGCCGTGTCCGTCTGGTCTCCCAGCGTGGAGCCGAGGGTGCGGATCGTGGTCGCGAGGCCCGAGCCATTCGTTACGGGCGCGGTGTCGGAAACCGAGCCGCCGCCTGTGCCCGCGGCCCAGTGGACCTTGAAGCCGGCCACGACGTTCCCATGCGCGTCCTTGACCACCACGGCGTGGGGGTTCGCCAGGGCCGTGCTGACCAGCGCCTGCTGCGAGTCACCCGCGCTCTTCGCCATCTGGGTCGCATTGCCGGACGTGGCGGTGGCGTTGAAGCTCACCGGCGAGCCCTGCAACCCGGTGACGCTGGCCTGGACGGTCTTGATCCCGGCGGTGGACGGAAGGGTGAGCGTGGCCGTCACATGACCGCCCGCATCAGAGGTGTCGGCGGCCTGGGACAGGATCCCTCCCCCGGCCGTGACGTTGAACGACACGATGACTCCGGCCACCGGAGCGCCGAGGTGATCGGTGACGGTCGCCTGAAACGGGTTGGCGAGCTGGGACAGAATGGTGTCGCTCTGCCCGCCGCCGGTTCCGGCGGCGATGGTGAAAGCGCCCTGGATCTGCGAGATGGAGGTGAAGCTGATCGGTGACCCGGTCGCTCCCGAGAGGGAGGCCGTGGTCGTCTGCAGACCGGCCGCGGGGCCGAGCGTGCGCCCGATCGCGGCGTTCCCGCTGGCGTCGGTCTGGGAGGTTCCGGACGTGACGCTGCCCCCGCCCGTTGCGGCGCTCCACGTGACGGTCTGCCCCGCCGCCGGAGCGCCGTTCTGATCCACGACGGTAACCACGAGATTCGCCCCCAAGGCCGCGTTCGCGGACCCGACCTGATTGTCGCCCGAGAGCTTCGAGATGGTATACGTCGGCGGAGGGGGGTTGGTGGATCCCTTACTGCTGCAAGCGTAGATCAGGGCTCCGGCACCGACGAGCCCGAAGGAGAAGACGAGCGGACGAGTGAAACGCATGACGGACGACCTCGGTGGAGAGTGATTGCCTATTCTACCTCAGCCGGAATCGGACGCCTTGACGTTTGAGTTAGGAAACAGCAAGGTCTCGGGTCCCGGAAGTCCAACGCGGGGCCTCGTCGCACCGTATGTGCAGCAACCATCTCATTTGGAGGATTGGAACCGTGAAACGCCTAGCCAGGTGGGCAGCCCTGGTCGTCGCCGGCCTCTGGGCCGGCTCGACACTCC
The DNA here is from genome assembly GCA_035279865.1 of Gemmatimonadales bacterium. Lineage (GTDB taxonomy): Bacteria > Gemmatimonadota > Gemmatimonadetes > Gemmatimonadales > GWC2-71-9 > 40CM-2-70-7. The sequence goes on from DATEGY010000315.1 coordinate 17,567, forward strand.
GGGCGCAGGACCTGACCGTGGACACCACGGGGGCCGGCGCACTGATCGAGCAGGGCATGCACCACTCCGAAGCCATGCAGAATCTCGAGCATCTCACCGACATCATCGGCCCCCGCCTCACCGGATCCCCCGCCGCCCGCGCGGCCAACGACTGGACCATGCAGCGCTTCAAGGACTACGGGCTCGATGCCCACCTCGAGTCCTGGGAGTTCGGCGGGACGTGGTCGCGGGGACCGATGTGGATGCGGATGACCTCCCCCCGCCGCCATGACGTGATCGCGGCGAGCTGGGCCTGGACCGTCGGCACCGGCGGTAAAACCGTGGCGGGACCGGTCGTGCTCATCAACGCGAACAATCAAGACTCGCTGAATGCCTACAAGGGCAAGGTCCGCGGCGCCTGGCTCATGCTGCGCGAGCCGGCGAACGTGTGGAACAACGACGGTCCCCCGATGACGGCGGCAGACTCGGAGGCCCAGCGGGCCCGGTTCCGCAACGGCGGCGGCCGCCCGCAGCTCGACTCGGCAGCCCGCGCCAAGGCCGCGCAGTTCCGCGTCGACCTTCCTTATATGCTGCGGAACCTGGGCGCCAAGGGCATTCTGATCGACGGCGCCAAAGAGCAGACGCTCCTTACCATGAGCGGCTCCCCCAACGGACCGCTGCCGTTGCCGCAGGTCGCCATCGCGCACGAGGACTACACCCTCTTCGACCGCCTCATCAAGCAGGGGATCACGCCGCGGATCGAGGCCAACATTCAGAGCACGATGTCCCTGAAGCCGGTACCGCAGTGGAATACGATCGGCGAGATCAAGGGAACCGAGCACCCGGGACAGGTCGTCATCGTCGGCGGGCATCTGGACTCGTGGGACCTGGGCACCGGCGCGTCGGATAACGGCACCGGCTCCATCGCCACGCTCGAGGCGGCCCGCATCGTCGCCCAATCCGGCGTCAAGCCGAAGCGGACCATCCGTTTCGTGCTGTTCACCGGCGAAGAAGAAGGGCTCCTCGGCTCCCAGGCATACGCGAAGGCGCACGCCGGCGAAGCCGACTCCATCCAGGCGGTGATCGTGCTGGACAACGGCGTCGGCGCCGTCACCGGCCAGGCTCTGCAGGGTCGGCCTGAGCTGGCCGATCTCTGGAAGGCGATCCTGGCGCCGGTGGCGTCGTTGAACGCCGACTCGGTGCGGGACGCGAACAAGGGCGGCACCGACCACCTGTCGTTCCTCGCCTACGGCGTGCCGGGGTTCAACTTCGACCAGCTGACCCGTGGCTACAACCACACGCACCATTCGCAATCGGATACGTACGACAAGGCCATTCCGTGGGATCTGTCGCAGGCGTCCACGGTGATGGCGGTGTCCGCGGTGGAGCTGGCGAACCTGCCGGGCATGATTCCGCGCGGGAAGAAGGCGGAGGTGCAGAACTTCTTCGGACCGAAGCCCAGCCCCGCGGTGGTGCATCCGGCGCCGGTGACCGGGAAGAAGTAGCGGGACCTGCGGTCAGGCCTCCGCGAGGAGCGCCGCCAGGTTGAGTGGCCGCGTGTGCATCTTGAGGGAACCATCCTCGGCGCGCGGCCACTCTTCTTTGGGCCGGTCGCGGTAAAGCTCCACGCCGTTCCCATCCGGATCCCGGAGGTAGATCGCTTCGCTCACGCCGTGATCCGACGCCCCTTCGAGCGGAACGCCGCGATCGAGGACGCTTTTCACGGCCTGCGCGAGCGTCTTCCGGTCGGGATAGAGGATGGCGAAATGGTAGAGCCCGGTCGTGCCCGGGGCGGGCGCCGGAGCGCCGTCGCCGGCCCAGGTGTTGAGCGCGATATGGTGATGATACCCGCCCGCCGACAGGAACACCGCCTCGCGGCCGTAGCGCGTCGTGACCTCGAACCCCAGCACGTCGCGGTAAAAGGCGAGCGCGCGGTCGAGATTCGCCACCGTCAGGTGGACGTGGCCGATGCGGGTCTCCGGGTGGATGGTCATGGCAATATCAATAACAAGTGGGGGTTCCCGGAGCCGCGCTTTTCGCCATCCCCGGGCTTGCGCCCGGGGTCAGTGAAACCATTCTACGTCCCCCGCGGTTAAATTCCACGACCTATGAACTCGATCCCCAAAATTCCGACCCCGGTGAACGAACCGGTCCTCTCCTACGCCCCAGGCACTCCCGAGCGCGCCACCCTGAAGCAGGCGCTGGCTGAGCTGAGCGGACAGACCATGGACATCCCGCTCATCATCGGGGGCAAGGAGGTTCGGACCGCCAAGTGCATCCAGGTGGTGGCTCCGCACCGGCACCAGCAGGTGCTGGCGAACGTGCACCAGGCGGGGCCCGCCGAGGTGCAGGCGGCCATCACAGCGGCGCGCGACGCGTGGCAGGAGTGGTCGCGCTGGAGTCTGGCGGACCGGTCGGCGGTGTTTCTGAAGGCGGCCGACCTCCTGGCCGGCTCCCGGCGGGCGTTCGCCAATGCCACCACCATGCTGGGGCAGAGCAAGACGGCCCATCAGGCCGAGATCGACGCCGCCTGTGAGCTGATCGACTTCTTCCGCTACAACGTGCACTACGCCGAGCGGATCGTCTCGGAGCAGCCGATGTCGCCGGCGGGGACGTGGAACCGGCTCGACCACCGGCCCCTCGAGGGATTCGTCTACGCCATTACGCCGTTCAACTTCACGTCGATCGGCGGAAACCTTCCGACGTCCCCGGCCATCATGGGGAACACCGTCGTCTGGAAGCCGGCGGCGACGGCGGCGCTTTCCAACTACGCGATCATGAAGATCCTGCTCGAAGCGGGTCTGCCGCCGGGCGTGATCAACTTTCTGCCGGGGCCGTCGGGACAGATTTCGGATCTCCTGCTCGCCGACCGCCACTTGGGCGGTATTCACTTCACCGGCTCGACCGAAGTCTTCCAGATGCTCTGGAAGCGGGTGTCCGAGAACCTGCCGAACTATGCGGACTACCCGCGCCTGGTGGGGGAGACGGGCGGCAAGGATTTCATTCTGGCGCACGCCAGTGCCGATCCCGACGCGCTGGCGGCCGGACTGGTGCGCGGGGCGTTTGAGTATCAGGGACAGAAGTGCAGCGCGGCATCCCGGGCCTACGTGCCGGACAACCTGTGGCCGCGCGTGAAGGACCGGATGGGCGCGATGCTCTCCTCCATGAAGATGGGGGATCCGTCCGACTTCTCGAACTTCGTCGGCGCGGTGATCGACCGGAAAGCGTTCGACAAGATCAAGGGCTACATCGAGGGCGCGCGGAAGGGGAACGGCGCGAAAGTCCTGTTCGGCGGCGAGTGCGACGACCGCGAAGGCTACTTCGTCCGTCCCACTGTGCTGCAGGCCGAAGACCCCAGGTATCAGACGATGTGCGAGGAGATTTTCGGACCGGTACTGACGCTGCACGTCTACCCGGCCGCGAAGTGGAAGGAGACGCTGACGCTGGTGGACGGCACATCCCCCTATGCGCTCACCGGCGCCGTGTTCGCACAGGACCGTGGCGCGGTGCGGGAGGCGGAGACGGTGCTCCGGTATGCGGCCGGCAATTTCTACATCAACGACAAGCCGACGGGCGCAGTGGTGGGGCAGCAGCCCTTCGGGGGTGCGCGTGCCTCGGGGACGAACGACAAGGCGGGATCCCTGCTCAACCTGGTGCGCTGGGTGTCTCCGCGGGCCATCAAGGAGAACTTCGTCCCGCCGAAGGACTATCCCTATCCGTTCATGCAGCAGTCCTGAGGTCGCAGGAGCAAACGAAGCGCCCCCGGAATCAACTTCCGGGGGCGCTGTTGTTTCAGGGCGTTCGAAAGGGTGACTACTTCTGCGGAGGCAGGATCTTGAACATCCCGGTGCCGCAGACGGGGCACACGCCTTTCATCGCGGGACGGCCGTTGGCCATCTTCACCTGCTGCGCATTCGAGATCTGCCGCTTGGCCTTGCACTTCACACAGTAGCCTTCATCCGCGGCCATCGGAGTCTTTCCACCCTTCGCCATTGATGCTTCCCTCCGTTGGGAGTCGGGGGTTCAGGAGCCGGGGAAGCAGCACCCCTGGTGGGGGGGCGTCCCGTTCGGGTGCAACATAATACCGTCGGCTTGCGTCGTGGGAGCCGTCGCCCAGGGCGCTCTGACACTGTTGCTGGAACGCGACGGCCCCGGGCAGGGTATCTTTGCACGGCAATTCACGATGCGACCCCACCCCACTCATGCCCTCTTGGCTCTTGCGGCCGCCGCCTGCGCGACGGAACGCGGGCCGCTGACCAACCGGATGGCGCAGACCGAGACCCGGTATCTCGCGCGCGCCGCCCGGGAACCGGTGAGCTGGCAGCCCTGGGGCCGGGACGCGTTCACGCTCGCCGCCCGGCTCGACCGGCCCATCCTTCTGTATGTGGGCGCCGACGACTGCCGTTGGTGCGTGGTGATGGACCGCGAGGCGTACGCCGACAAAGAGCTGGGGGCCATGATCGACTCGCTCTTCGTTCCGGTGCGGGTGGACCGCGACGAGCGCCCCGACGTGGCCCGGCGGTACGAAGCCGAGGTCGGCGTGATCGCCGGACTGCAGGGTGTGCCCCTCACGATGGTGCTGACGCCGGATGGAGCGGCCTTTTTCGGCGGCACCTACTTCACGCCGGATGACCCCGTCACGGGCCGCGGCCTGAAACAGATCCTGCCCGCTCTCGCCCGTTCGTATCACGCCGACCGCAACGCGGTGGTCCAGCGGGCCGCGCTGGTGCGCCAGGTGGCGTCGAACCGGGGGAACACGCGCGGCGTCATACACGCGCAGGCGGTCGACTCCGGCGTACGGACCGTGCGGGCCGCGCTCGCGCGTCCGGACGGCGCCCAGGGATTCGTTGCGACCCAGGCGATCGGGCTCCTGCTCTCCGAGTACGGATCCCGCGGTGACACGGCCTCGCTGCAGGTCGGCCGGCGCGCGTTGGACGCGATGCTCGACTCCGGTGCGGTGGGTGGGGACGGGACGCTGGACGATCCGCCGGTGACCGTCCGGGCCGGGTTGGCCCGCGACCTCGCGCTGGCCTGGGTCCTGACCGCCGATCCGCGCTATCAGACCGCGGCGCGCCGGGAGACCCGCACCCTGGCTCACCAGCTCCTGGAGCCCACGGACCACACCGTGTTCACCGATCGTGAGGCGTACGCCATCGGATCCCTCCTCGAGGCCGCCAGCGCGGTGGGGGACACGGGCGGGCAGGCCGACGCGCGCGCCGCCCTCGACGCGCTTCTCAAGCAGGTGTATGCCTCGGGATATGGCGTGCGTCACACGCTCGTGGGGTCGGTGGACGGCTTGCTGCAGGATCAGCTCCAGGTGGCGGTGGCCAGTCTGAACGCGTACGAGGCGACGGGGACGGCCCGCTATCTCCAGGTCGCGAAGGATCTGGCTGCCGTCATGGAACACGGCTACGGTGATCCCCTCGGTGGCTTCTATGACGCCACCCCGGAGTCCGCTCCGATTCCGGCGCTCGCCGACCGCACGGAGAGCGCGCTCGACGATCTCCTGCCGGCCGCCAACCCGTGGGCGGCAAGCTTTCTGCTCCGGCTCTCGGACGTCACCGGAGACTCCCGGCTCCGCCGGCGGGCGCAGGCCGCGCTGGAGGCTGTCGCGGGCGCTGTATCGGGTGCAGGTCCGAGGGCCTCCACGTACCTGACGGCGGCGCGCCAGATCCTGGCCCCTCCGGTCGCCGTTCCGACGCGATAGTCCACCCCGCATATTCGTCTCCAAACGCGCGGGGCGATGGCGGGCGTCTCAGAACGCCACGTTTCTCCACGTCCCGGCTGCGAGCCGTGACTCCCCCCTCTGTACCGAGGTCTGATTGACGGCAGGTGAAGGGTCCGATGCCGAGGTCATCGCCCGGGTCCTCTCGGGCGACGTCGAGGCGTTCGGGGTGCTCATCACGCGGTACGAGGCCGGGCTCCTGCGGTTTGCGGCCCGGATGCTGGGGTCACGGGATGCCGCGGCGGACGCGGTGGCGGAAGGGTTGGTCCGCGCCTACCGGCACCTCGCGAGCTGTCGCGACCCGGCGCGTTTCCGGACCTGGGTGTTCCGGATCGTGGCCAACCGGTGCAAGAGTCACCTGGCGCGCCGGCCGGTCGGGGATGTGTCGCTGGACGACGCGCCGCCCGTGGCCGCCCCGGAAAACGCCGATGCCGCGTTCGAGCGGAACGATCAACTGGAGCGGCTGGAGCGGGCGCTGGCGACGCTGGCGCCGGAGAAACGTGAAGCGTTCGTCCTGAAGCATCTGGACGGGATGAGCTATGAAGAGATGTCGGCCGTGACGGGCGAGCGGATTCCCACGTTGAAGATGCGGGTGCACCGCGCACGCGAGGCCCTGCTCGCGGCGCTGAAGGAGCCTCGATGAGCCAAGACCTGGATCCCCGGATTCACCGGGTGCTGGACGGCGAGCTGGACCGGGCCGCGCTCAAGCCCGACGAGCGCGCGCTGGTCGAGCGGCTCGAAGCCGCCGCCCGGGCGTTGTCGGATGTCCCGGCGGTGCCGGCGTTGGCGCACCGGGTCATGGGAATCATCCGCCGGCCCCTCCGCTCCCCGGCGGAGCGTTTCCGTCAGTGGCTGACCGCACGCCACCCCGTGACGGTCTCCCTGCGCCCCGTGTACAGCGTGATCATCGCCGTGCTGCTGATCGCCCTGCTGTGGCGCGGGCCCGGGTCGGGTCCGGCCCCGCTCCTCGGTGCGCACGAAGGGGTGGCGCAGTTCGTCGCCCGGTTCCCCGAGGCGCATTCGGTGGCGGTCGTCGGCGCGTTCAACGACTGGCGTCCGGAGGCGACGCCGCTCTCCGACGACGATCATGACGGGGTCTGGGACGCGCGGGTGATCCTGCCCGCGGGTTCGCACGAGTACATGTTCGTGGTGGACGGAGAGCGCTGGGTGTCCGATCCGATGGCGGGCCGGTACGTCGATGACGGATTCGGGCGCCAGAATGCCGTGATGGAAGTGCGTCCGGGACGGTCCGAATGACGCCGGCCCTCTTTCTCTTCTTCCTTCTGCTCCAGCAGAATGACGGAGCGAGACTGGCGGGCCACGTGCCGCAGGCGGCCCTGGCCGGCGTGCACGCCATCATCACCCGCGCCGAGCAGGACAGTCTTCCGACGGAGCCGCTGGTGGAGAAGGCGCTGGAAGGGGGAGCCAAGGGCGCACCGCCGGAGATGATCGTCACCGCGGTCGGAGCCGAGGCCGCGCGCCTGCGGACGTCGCGGGACCTGCTGCGCACCGCCGGGGCGCCCGGGCCCTACCGAACGTCGGAGATCCAGTCGGTCTCCCTGGCGATGGCGCGCGGGCTTCCGGAGCGGATCGTCTCGCACGTGCTGAGCGCGGTCCGCGACACGGCGCCCGGGTTTGCGCTGCACGCGGTGGCCGATCTTTCGGCTCACGGCTTTGGTGAGGATTCCTCCGCGGCACTGATCGTCGCGGCGTTGCGGATGGGCCTGGCAGGCCACCGGTTACTGGATGTGGCGGCCGCCGCGGACCGCGAGGTGCAGCGGGGGAGCACGCGGATGCAGGCGCTGGCGAGGGTCCGCGGGATCCTGCCGGCGATCCCTCCGCAGCCGGTGCCGCCCGGCGCGATGCAGGGGGCGACCCGCCCGAAGAAGGGCGGGGGGTGACACGGCCGGGAATCAGCTCGTATAGTCGGCGTTGATCCGGACGTATTCCGGGGACAGATCGCAGGTCCATACCACCGCCTCCGCGCGACCCATTCCGAGGTCGATGCGGAGGCGAATGCTTTGGGCCTGGAAAATCGAGCGGGCCCGGGCCAGGTCGGGGTTCGCCGTCCCGCCGCCCTTCGCCAGCTCCAGCCAGCCGGCTTCGTCCTCGGCGTGCAGCGCCAGCTTGTCCGGCTCGAAGGGCACCCCGGCAGCGCCGGCAGCCGCCAGGATCCGGCCCCAGTTGGGATCGGCGCCGAAAATGGCGGTCTTGACCAGGGCCGACCGCGCGATGGCCCGGCCCACATCGCGCGCGGCCCCTTCGTTCGTGGCGCCCCGGACGTGGATCTCCACCAGTTTGGTGGCCCCTTCACCGTCCACCACGATGGCCAGCGCCAGCGTGCGGGCAACGAGCAGAACCGCGTCTTCGAAGCGTTGCAGCAGCCCGGGGTCGCGGGTCGGATCGATCGTCGACACCCCGTTCGCCAGGATGAGCACGGTGTCGTTGGTGCTGGTGTCGCCGTCCACGGAGATGGCGTTGAACGAGCGGTCGGCGACGCGCCGGAGGATGGGCGCCAGCGCGGCGGCATCGACCTTGGCATCCGTGGTCAGGACACCGAGGAGGGTGGCCATGTCCGGATGAATCATCCCGGCCCCTTTGGCGATGCCCCCGACCGTGATGGGTCCGGCCGGCGTCTCGATCCGGGCCGCGCAATGCTTGGCGCGGGTGTCCGTGGTCATGATGGCGCGGGCCGCCTCGACGCCGCCGGAAGGCGCGAGCCGCCCGGCCGCCTCATGAAGGCCCTTTGACACCTGGGCCACGGGCAGCGGGACGCCGATGACGCCGGTCGAGAGCACCAGGGCGGTCCGCGGGGGCAGTCCGGCCGCGTGCTCAGCGGCCTGGGCCATCGCTTTCGCGGCTTCGAGCCCCTGGGCCCCGGTGCAGGCGTTCGCCACCCGGGCGTTCATCGCGACGGCGCGGATGCGCCCGGGGCGCTCGGCCAGCAGCGCTTCGTCGTAGAGGACCGGGGCCGCGCGCACCGCGTTCCGCGTGAAGACGCCGGCGGTGGCGCAGAAGGTCGCGCTGACCAGGAGGGCGACGTCGGCCGCGCCGCCCGCCTTGAGTCCGGCGTGCGCCGCGGCCGCGGTGAAGCCGGGTGGTGTGGTGATGGAACCCTCGGGGAGAAGCTCAGGATCGTTCGACATGGTCGGTCAAGATACGAGGGGCCAAGCGCTTGTGTAACGGGAGGTGGTTACGTATGATAGCGCAACCATCCCGGGGGTTCCGTTCGATGTCGGAACAGTTCCTCAGCTCCGACGAATAC
>DATEGY010000316.1:0-49291 GCA_035279865.1 Gemmatimonadales bacterium
GTCCCCATCTGCGGCGTCGATTTCGCGCAGCTCGGCAGGCAGTATCGCTGCCGCCGCGCGCAGGTTCTGGCCAACGTCCACTTTCTGGGACTGGGTTTGGTAGAGCTGCTGGTTCTTCACCAGGACCCGGTAAATCCCGACCGAAATGATGCCGAGCAGGAGCAGTCCGACCATCAGCTCGACCAATGTGAACCCGCGCGGTTTCACCGGCATGAGAGCCCCGTTTCCGCCACGAAAACCGTGGCCCGGAACCGCTTATTCGCTTTCCAGGAGTAGTAGGTCACCGAATCCAGAACCGTCCAGGCGTCAGCGCCGAATTTGCTCACGTGAATGGCGCTGGTCGCGAGCGTCTGGTTCCCCACCTTCAGGGAATTAGTCCCGGTCTGGCTGGGTGTACCCGCGCACCAGTTGAGGGACCGGAGACTATCAAGGGTCTTCTGCGTGAAATTCGCCACCAGCGAGTTGCCCTTGCCCTTGGCCAGCATCCGCGTGACGGTGGCGCCCGCGCTCGCGAGCCCCAGAAGGCCCACGCACAGGATCACGACCGCGATCATGATCTCGACGATGGTAAAGCCGTGTCGGTTCATTAGTGGGTCACCTTTCCCACGTTGTTGATGACGACCGAATCGCTGAATCCGCTGTTGCCGCCCGTCCCCGTAATGACGATCGTGCCGCCCGCGAACCCGACCAGAAAGCCCCGCGGGTCAAAGCCATAATTCGTCGTAGCAGACGACAGGGTCACACCGAACCGCTTGCCGATATTGTCCACCGGGCCGACCGTATCGCGTCCCGTGCCCGACACCTTACAGGCGGTCACCCATGCCTGCGTGCTGTTGATGTGCAGGCTGTCCACGCACCCGCGTTGAATGGCAGCCGCACGGGCCCGCGCCGTCAGGGTAGAGAGCTCCAGGCGCGTCGAACGGATGTTGGCCTTCTGTGCCGCAGTCGTGAGCTTGGGCAGTGCCAGAGTCGTGAGCACCGCGATCAGGATGACCACAACCATGAGCTCGAGCATCGTAAAGCCGGCATTTTTCATCGGTGACGTCCTCCCCATTCCGGGGTCCCTAGTTGGCGATATTTGTGCCATATACCTAAAACTATGCACTGCAACAAGATATGCATTTTCTGGACTCCGGAAAGCCACCGGGAAATCGCGGAAACAGGATATTGTAGTGCGTTTTTTTGCATAGCGGATCGCGAAGCGAACCCACGGAAACGGAGCCCTCTGTGAGCTGCCGCAGTCTCGCAACCGCCCTCGCCGCAGCGTCATTCCTGACCTCGGTCGCCGCCGCCCAGATCACCTACGGTATCTCCGGCGGAGCCGCGAAGCTGAACGATCTGCAAAAGGACCAGACCTTCACCGCCACGCTTCAGTGGCAGCCCCGGTCGTGGCTCGGATTGTCGGTGGCGCCGGGGTACATCCATGCCGAAAACGACTCGGCGGGTGTGCCCTATACGAGCACCGGACTCGGCGACCTCCCCGTGGCCGCGGATCTGTCGTACAGCTTCGACGACGCGTTCTGGTCCCCCGACATCGGGACCTCCCTCACGCTCACGCTACCCACGGGTCTCCAGCGCTGCGGCCTCGGGACCGGCCAGACCGGCGTCGGCGTCGATCTGGGTGTCGGCGTCCAGCCTATCGATCCGCTGCACGTGGCCCTGACCACCAGCCGGGATCTGACCGGCCAGGGAGCGGCGTCACTGCTGGACCCGCCGCACGCGACGTCGCTCTCCCTCGAAGCGTCGTACGACGTCTCGCCACGGCTCTCGGCCGGACTCTCCTTCGGCGGGGACTTCGGGACCCCTGATTCCGGCGAGACCCTGCCCCGCACGATCGGCGGCGGGACCACCATCCACCTCCCCCATAGCCCCTTTTCCTTCGCCATCAGCGGCAGTCACAGTCTCACGTCGGGACCACCGCGCTGGGCCCTCACGATCGGGTTCGGCACCGCATTCGCCGGTACCGATCCGGTGGGGCTCAACTCACCTCTGCACCTCTTGAAGAAGGCGTTGAATGGTTCGGTGGGACGGGGCAGCGGCAAAGGCAAGGTCGGTGGAAGCAACCGGGGCAAGGGCGGCGGCGGTGGCGGAGCAGTCGCCACGTCCTGCAGCTGACCTATTTCGGAGCGCCGATCACTCGATCCACGACGTAGAGTGGCCGGCGCTTCACTTCTTCGTATACCCGTCCCATGTAGGCACCGATGACGCCCAGGAAAAAGAGATTGACGCCGGACAGAAACACGATCGCCACGATCAAGGTCGTGAAGCCCTGCGGGCTCTGCTTCAAGACGAACTTGGCGTAGATGGCCCAGGGTACGTAGAGCGTCGCCAGACCGATGGCCAGCGTTCCGAGCAGGGCCGCGGCCTTCAGGGGAACGGTGGAGAACGCGAAGATCCCGTTGGATGCCAGCCGGATCAGGGCCCAGAGACTGTACTGGCTCTTCCCGGTCACTCGCGCGGGCCGGTCCACCTCCACGCCGAGCTGCTTGAACCCTGCCCACGCCCGCAAGCCCCGGAGATAGCGGTGGTGCTCGGGAGAGCTCTTGAGCACCTCGACCACGCGCCGTGACATGAGCGAGAAGTCTCCCGCGTCGAGGGGCAGGGGCAGCGTGGACAGCGAGGCCATCAGCCGGTAGAAGGCGTAGTAGCAGAACCGCAGCCACCACGACTCCTTCCGGCCCACGCGCATGGCATAGACGACGTCGTACCCCTCGGCGTAGTGCTTCAGGAACCGCGCGATCTCCTCCGGCGGATCCTGGAGATCCCCGTCCATCACCACCACGACATCGCCGGTCACATGATCGAGGGCCGCCGTGAGGGCCGTTTGATGCCCGAAGTTACGCGACAGGGCCACGACCTTGAGCCGTCGCTCCTGGCCCGCCACCTGCTCCAGCACCCGGACCGTGCCGTCCCCGCTCCCGTCGTCGACACAGACGATTTCGTGCGGACCGCCCGGAATGCCGTCCAACGCGGCTCCCACGCGCCGGATCAACTCGGGCACCCCCTGCTCCTCGTTGAAGAGCGGGATACCGACCGAAACCCGTGGCTGGCGCATCACCGGCGTTTCCGCCCTTTGAAGTACACGAATTTCCAGAGCGCCACGCCCGCCAGACCCACGGAGTAGGGTTCGAAGACGACTTCCTCGAAGTGCTGGTTGAAAATCCCCCGCCAGTCTTCGAGCGGTCGCGGATAGTCCCCGCGGTCCATCCTGGCCAGCAGGCGGGAGGGAGACGCGTTGGGGGGCAGTACCAGCTCGATGATGTGGACGAACCCGGTCGGGGGCAGCAGCGAAGGCAGGTGGCCCAGAATCCGGTGAGTGCTGGGCAGATCCACGTGATGGAGAAAACTGTTCACCAGGATGCAGTCGAAGGGATCACCGGTCACCTGGTATTGCGTGATATCCGCCGCCAGGAAAGCCCTCCGGTAACGCCTGGTCGCGTCCGCCACGTACTGGGGATTGATGTCCACGCCCAGATAGTCGCAGTGCGCAAAGTGCGGCGCGTTGGTCCCGGGCCCGCACCCCACGTCCAGCACACGCTTGAGTTGTGTGAAATCCGTACGCGCCCGCATGGGCGCCAGCTTCGCCTCAGCGAAGGGCGCCATCCAGGCCCGGTAAACCCAGGGCTGCTCGAGCAGCCGGTCCGTGAGTCTCATTCCCGCCACCGCACCTCGAAGCGACCGATGGTTGCCGCGTGAGGATACCGTACCGCAAGCGCCGCCGCGAGGTCGGTCGGGACCGGTCCCGAGAAGCCGGGACGGCTGTTCAACACCACGGCCGTCACCCCGGTGGAATCGAGCCTGGCGAGAATCCGTCCCGTCCGGCCAACTGGATCGTCGAAGAAGTCGAACAGCGTCCGCGTCGGATTCCTGGTGTGCGTGAGCACGTTTACTTCGGGGCAATCGGGCGTCGCGTACAGATACCGTCCGTGCACATGCGCCCCCACCAGGGCAGTCATTCCCGTGTATTCGGCCGAATCGTCGGTGCTCACCAACAAGCCGGTTCCCGGGAGACGGGCAGCCATGCTGACCGGCCGGTAGCGCACTCCGTAGTCGCCGACGAACGAGGGGCGGAGCCAGCGCAGCGGAAACAGCGCGGCGAACACGAGCAGCGCGCCGCCGAAGACGGGCCAGGATGCCGCTCCGTGGAACCGCTTTTCCAGCACCACGGCCGCCGCCACCACGGCCAAAGGCGCGATATACAGGAAATAGACCTGGTGACTGAAGGGGAACTGCACCAGTCCCGCGACCGCGGCGACCGCAATCAAGGCGAACGTCTGCTGTCGCTCGAGGGGAGACCAGTCCCGGCCTGACCGCCGGAGAACCAGGGCCGCGGCGATGACCGTGAGTGGTACGAGCCACTGGAAGGAATTCCATGCGATCCGGTAGTAGTTCCCCTTGAAGCCCAGGACCCATACCACCCCGAGCAACGCCGCCGTCCCGGCGGCGACCCATCGCCTCCACGTGGGGCGCCACCAGAACAGCACCACCGGCACCACGAAGAGCAGCGCGTTGGGCGTCGTGTTGAGACCGGGTGCTCGCCACGCGGCGAACGTGAATCGCCGTGTCGGCGCCACGAAGACGTCGTAGGCAATCGCTCCGAGACTGTGGCTGACGATGTACGGAAGGAGAAACAAGACGACCGGCACGGCCACTCCCGCCGCGAGGACGGCGACGCTCCGCGAAAGGGCGGCAAGGCGGGTCCTGAAGACTCCGCGCCCGGGCTCCCCGCTCAGGAGCAGTGCGACGAGCACCCCGGACGGGAGGAAGAACAGCGCGAGGTCGCCACCGGTCCATCGCCCCCGCAGGAGATCGAGAATGCCCGCGAGGAACAGCAGCAGCGCGCTGCCGACCAGCACCCGGAACCAGGGGGATCCCGGCTGGGAGGACTCAGCGACCGTGGACTGCTCCCGGTAGACCAGAAAGAGCAGGGCACCGGCGATGTAATAGAGTCCGATGATCTTGGCGAGACAGGAGAGCCCGCCGCATACGCCCGCCCAGAAGACCCAGCGCATCGCCGCTGTCTCGGTATGTCGGATCAGGCAGGCGACACCCAGGCCGGCGAAAAACAGGTTGAACCAGGACGGCATCGCCGCTGAGTAGTTCGGCATACTCCAGGCGACGGCAGCGAGCGTGACGCCTCCCGCTCCGACGGGGCCGAAGAACCGCGACGCCACGTAGAAGGTCGCCGGCACCCAGAGTGCGAACACCAGGAGCAGGACGAGACGCGGGGACACGAGATTGTCCCCGAACACCCGGAACGCCGCCGCATCCGCGAACGCCAGCCCGCCCGTGTAGATCTCGTCGTAGTCGCGGTGTGGGAGCTGGCCCGCGAGCACCCGGTCGGCGCTCTGTCCCAATGTGCCTTCGTCGTGGGGGAACCAGCCGCGGTTCAGGCCCGCGGCGGCGTAGCCGACGCTCAGGCACCAGGTGAGAGCGAGCAGGAGCCAGAACCGCCGCGCGTCGCTCATCGCCGGTACCGGTAGAGGGCGGCGCCGGACACCGAGTCCGCGTACACGCGGGTCATCCCCGAGTCCGCCAGCGCGTGGAGCAGACTCGACGCTTCATCGCGGTAGGTCTGCGCAAACAGCAGCCAAACATCCGGCCCGCCGGCGCCCAGTATCCGGTGTGCCTCGTGCCCTGCCCACGCAGGATCGACGCTCGGCCGCGTGGCCCCGCCGGCCGGGAACCAGTCGATCCCGGTATAGTGCCCGATGATTTCGCGGCGCCCGTTGCGCGTGACGGTGAGATCTGCCTGCGGGGTGCCGCCGACCGTCACCAGGGCGGTCATCCAGGCCGAGTCCGGGTTGGTCCAATCAGTCGTGTAGATCACCCACGCGGGTACTGATCCCTGAAAGACGTACACGGGATCCCGGGGGTTCGCCCGGCCCTTCCAGTCGGAGATCAGGTCACGCATCGCGGGCGTCCGGTACGGGTGACTGACGTTGACGGTGAGCAGCAGCAGCGCGACCAGGGCGCCGAGGCCGGGCACGGTGCTCCTGCCTCGGGGCCACCTCTGCCATGCTTCCGACAGCCAGGCGCCCACCGCGCCGATCCAGAGCGCGACGAGCGGCATGGTGAACTGGAGGAGGCGCCAGGAAAAAGGGTAGCGCCGGAATGACGAGGCGACGACCGTCATGACGACGGGCCCCGCGATCAGCCAGGTCCGTCCCCACCCCGTTCGCCGAACCAGCCAGATGATGCCGAGCAGGGCGACGAGGCAGAAGAGCGTCGCGGCGACGGCCGGAGACGGGCGCAGCAGCAGGGCCTCGAGAAAGCTGTTCCGCAGGATACCGTACGCCCGCCCATGGAAACCGAACGCCCGCGGGACGAGAAAATCCGGCGCCCAGAACCGCTGCATGAACGGGCTGCCGGCTGCGGTACGGTACATCCCCTGGTAGATCGCCGCAAAGAGGCCGAGCCAGCACAGCGCGGCGAGACCGAGCCATGCCCATCGGGTCCTCCACTTGGCTATGGCGAGGCAGATCCCGATGGCGGCAAGGACGAAGAGGGCCGGCGTTGAAAGGCACGCGGCGACGGCACCCGTCCCGATGAGCCACGCCCAGGAGCGACCGTCGTCGGTCTCTCTGGCGGTGAGCGCCCTGTCGAGGAGGACCACGGTGACGAGCGCGTCGAGGGCATACGGCTTCACGATCGCGCTGTATTGCACGAGGCCCGGGGCGAGTGCCACCACCAGACTCGCGAAAAGCGCCGCCCCTTCCGGCAAGATCCGGCGGGCGAGGCGCCAGAATGCCCAGGGTAAGAGCAGTCCGCCCAACAAGGGCAGCGCGCGGAGTGCGAGCTCGTTGACGCCGGCCACAACCGTCACGGCTTTCGTCAGCCACAAGTAGAGCGGAGGCGCGGTCTGGCCGTACTCGAGGGGCCGGAGCAGTCCCCCGAACGACCTCGAGGCGATGCTGATGGACAGCATCGCCTCATCGAACGAGAACGAGGGCCGGCGGAAATACGGAATGAGGCGGGCTGCCGCGCCGATGAGGGTCACCGCCACGACGCCACGCGGAAGACGGCTGGCCGGATTCACGGCTTGAACTGTAACTGATACAAGGCTGCTTGATGGTCGGTCCGCACCGCGGTCGCACCGGCACCCAGACCCTTCAGGGTGTCCAACAGCTCCCGGACTACCGGGGAGTTGGTCGGCGCGACGACGATCCAGACGGCGGGGCCCGCTCCGCGAATCCGGCGGGCCTCGTGGCTCGCCCATCCCGGATCCGGAGCCGCCTGACTGAACATCGCCCCCTCCCGGTACTGAATGCCCGGGGCCAGGCCCAGGAGCTCCCGACGACCTCCGGCATGCACCACCAGCCCGACGCCCTCGGTATCCGACAGAGCACGCCCCCGACCCAGCGCATTGTGAAATGCTTCGCCATTCGCTTCCTGGGTGGAAAGGATTTCCCTCACCCGGGCCATGTCGGGGTGCGCCCAGTCTGTCGAGTACAGGGTCCACGCGGGGATTGCCGCGGAGTAGATGTAGACGGACGGTGCGCCCAGGGCCGCGCGCGTGATGGGCCTCAGACCCGGTGCCCAGAAATCGGTTCTCACTCCGAGCCACGCCAGGCCGGCAACGAACACGACGGCCAGGGTCCAGGCGCCTGCGTTCGCGCGCCTTCCGAAGTCCTCGGTCCAATCCAGCGCGCCACCGAAGAGAAGGACCATGATGGGAGCGGCAAACAGATCGACCCGCGGGCTGATGGGATAGAGGCTGAGCGACGCCGCGACCAGTATCACTCCGATCGGGGCGACCATGAGCAAGGCCACGTCTCGCCGGTGCCGGACCAGGCGCCACACGCCCAGCGCACCCAGGGCCCACAGGAGCAAGGTTGGTTCGCTCGTTCCCCGCGCGAGAAGGAATGCCCCGGCCGGCAGGCGCTTGACGACATTCCAGACGGTCCCGGGGTCAGACCAGGTGGACGGAGGGATGAACCGCGCCGCCCAGAAGCTCCGCATGTAAGGGGTCGCGGACTCAGGACGCGTGATCGGAAAGTAGATCGCTGCGAAGACCGCACCCCACACACCGGCGGCCACCACGAGCCAGCCCCATCGCGGCCGGCAGAGTGCCACCGCGAAGATCGTCCCCGCGAGGACGAAGACGGCCGGCGTGGAGAAGAGGAGAGCGCCTGCGCCCACCCCCAACAGCCTCCACCAGCCTCCGGATTCGTCCGGATGGTCCAGCACCGTCAGGGCACACTGGAGCACGATCACCGTGGCGAGGGCGTCCACCACGTAAGGCTTTGCCGTGATGCTGTACAGGAGGATGATTGGCGAGGAGGCGGCGAGGGCCGCCGCCAGAAGTGCCCCCCCAGGAGTGGCTGACCCCGGGCCGGCGGCCCGGGGATTGGGGAGCACTCGGGTCGCCAATCGCCACACCGCATAGGGCAACACCAACCCGGCCACCAGGGGGAGCGCCCGCAGCGCGAACTCGTTCACTCCCAACAGCAGGGTCAGGGTCTTGAGGACCCAGAGAAAGGCCGGGGGGGCGGTCTGTTCCAGGCTCAGGGGACGCAGGAGTTCGCCGAAAGACCGCGTCGCGACGTTGAGCGCCAGCATCGCGTCGTCCGCGATCAGGGAGGGATTCCGGAAGAACGGTACCAGCCGGTATAACGCGCCGAGGACCAGCACGAGCACGATCGCTCGGCTGGTCCAGGAACGCTCAGACGGAGTCGGAGGAGGAGCGCCGGTCACGCCGAAGAAGATACCGTCCGAAATGACCGGCACCGAAAAGGTCCTTTAACGCGGCAACTCGGCCGTCAGCGCCAGAAGATTGCCTTCCGAGTCGTGGCAGAAGGTCATCCAGAGGTCGTTCGGCCCCAGGGGCGCGACCACATGTGGGCGGTCCTCGAACTTGACCCCCTTCCCCGTGAGCTCGGCGTGAGCGGCCCGGATGTCGGTTACTTGGTAGTAGAGGATCGACCCGGCGTGGTCAAACTCGGGTTTTTCGGCCTTCCCGAGCATGAGCCGAATCCCGCCGCAGTCGAAGAAGGCGAGGCCGGGCGCTTCGAAGAGCAGGCGGAGTCCGAGCGTGTCGCGGTAGAACGACGTCGCACGTTTCAGGTCGTGGACGTTGATCGCGATTTGGGCGATGCGGTCGAGCGTAGGCCCTCGCTTGAATTATTTAGCTATTGCTAAGTATATTTCAACCGTGGCCGATCCCGCAAGTCCCGCCCACCAGGTGGCCGACCGGCTGCACTCGGCCGCCATCCACCTCCTCCGCCGCGTCCGGCGCCAGGATCCCGCCCTGGGGATCGGACCGGCCCAGGCCTCTGCTCTTTCCGTGCTCGTCTTCGGCGGGTCCCGTTCACTCGGGGAGCTCGCGGATGCCGAGTCCGTGCGGCCGCCGACCATGAGCCGAATCGTCGATGGATTGGTGCGGTCGGGGCTCGCCAGACGCCGGCGTGGGGAGGCTGACGGACGGAGCGTGCGGATCGAGGCGACTGCTCGGGGAAAGCGCCTGATGCAGGCAGGGCGCAAGCGACGGGTGGCGGATCTGGCCAGGAGGCTGGAGGGGCTCGACCCCGGTTTGGCCGAGCTCCTCACGCGGGCGGCGGACGTCATCCAGTCCATGCTGGCGCCTGTGGAGTTAGTGTGAACTCCAACACCCGCTTGTCAGCAAGGCAGCCTGGGTAACGCTCAGCGGTAGAACACTCCCGTCCCCAACGTCACGGCCCAGTGCTGTCCGGAGTGAATGAAGGGCCCCGCCCGGTATCCGACCGCAAACTCGATCACGTCCCCGCCAATGGACCGGGTCGGCCCCACCCGAAAGGCGACCCCCATGTCGGAGGCGGTCCGCGGCCTCTGAATGCCGTACCAGGCCCCGCCCCAGTCGAAGAACGGCGCGACGCCGAGCCCGAAGAGGCTCCACACTTCGCTCGCGATCGTAATCCGGTCATCGAGCGCCAGCCAGACCATCCGTGAGCCCGTGAATACGTGTGCGCCGTAGAGCCGCGGTCCATTGCCGTCCCGCCAGAGGTCGAACTCGCCGCCCGGGGCCGTGCCCGTCACGGCGCCGCCCTCGAGATGGAAGATCAGAGTCTGGCTGGGAATGGAGGTGGTCACGGCGGTGAGCGCGGAGGTCACCCGGCCGGAGTCGAGGCCGGAGCGCGTGTACATCCCCAGTGCCTGCGCCCGGAGAGAGACGAACCCGCCTGGCCAGGCACCCGACAGCTGGAAGTGCGCGCGCGGTGCGACGCCGGCGTGCGGTCCGTAGCCGAGACCGTTCGGAGCCACCCACACGCCCACGCCGGCCGTTTGGGAGAGATCGAGATCCTCGTGTCGTCCGAACGAGTTGAAATGCTCGATCTGGGCGTAGCGGACGTGGCTCCGCTCGGCGGCGATCCCGAACGATCCGTAGAAGTGGCGGGGGAACAGGCTGTCCGGGATTGGGATGAACCCGGGGTTCCCTGGTAGCGAGTCGAGTTTGTAGTCCTCCCGGCGAAAGACGCTGGAGAGCGTTAGCCGCAGGTAGTCTCGAGACGTCGCGAGGGGTGCCCAGCCGGCGGTGTTGACCGAGATGAGGGCTTTCCGGTCGTACACAGCGCTCTTGCCGTTGTCTTTGAAGACGTTCACGAAGTTATGCGCCACCTCGTCCGAATCCTGGAGTGAATAACGGGCGGCGGTCTGGTAAAAGCCCTGTCCGTAGCTCCAAACGGTGCGCCTCCCGTCGGAGAGGTCGTCGTACTCGAGGTTCAAGGCGGTCCGCCGCGACAGGAACGCGGCATTCTGGTAGAGGAACGACAGGTTGTTGCGGTCAGGGTTGTGATGAAGGGCCACGGACAACGCGGTCGCCGTCCCCAGGAGATTCCGCTCCGTCGCGGACATCAGCCAGCTGACCGACTTGTCGGTGACGGAGTAGCCCAGATTGAGCGACGTACTCCACCCGTCTCCGGTGGTGACCCGGAGCGCGAAGCGATCGCCGACCCGCAGGGTGTCGAACTTCACGTCCCGGAAGACGCCCAGGTCCCGCAGCAGCCGCTCGCTCTCCACCACCTGCGCCGAGTCGTAGTGCATGCCCGGCTCGAGGAGGATGGTGCGGCGGATGACGTTGGCGCGGGTGGTCCGGTGGAGCGCGTTGACGAGTCCGGCGAGGAACCCGGGCGCCTGGTCGGTGCTCGCGAAGATGTTGTGATTGACGACGATGATGGTGTCGATCACCGGTCCCGTCGTTTCGTCGTCCCGCGGCGCCTGCGCGCCCAGGTGGGTGGCGGCGGCGAAGCACAGCACGGCGACAGCCAAGGCTCGATTCACTTCACTCCCTCGATGCGCTGTTTCAGCCGATAGGTCTGATGCATCCCGCGGTCGTCCCAGGCGGTGAAATACAGGGTGACGTCGATGTGCCCGGTGATCTGCGCGATCCCCAGCCGTTCGAGCTCATACGTCCCCCGCACCGAATCGGGCCGGACGGGGTGGCACAGACACGCCACCGTCGCGACCGCCGGAATGTCGGCACGAGCCGCTCCTACCGTGTAGGCCTTCCCGAGGCTGAGCTTGCGGGTGTCCCGGAAATCCAGCCCGAGCGTAAGCTCATAACCGGAGCCATCGGCGGGACTCCCGAAGTCGAACTTGGTCAACAGGACGTCGTGGCGTCCCGTCAGGCTGGTGTCCACTCGTAAACGCACGACGGTCAGCTTGGGATCCGTGTCCACCACGAGGCGGCCAGCGCTCCGCCACTCGGCATGAACTTGCTCGCCCTGCGTGTCCCCTGGCCTGGGCAGTAGTTCACAGCCAAAAATCGTCAAGAGGCAAGGCGTCAAGAGACAAAGCGTCGAGAGACCAGACGTGAGCGACGCGTAAAATGGATGACGGTTTTTCAGGGCAGACGTCCTAAGATAGCCCGTGCCCCTTCGCGCCAACGCGAGCCATCTCATGGTCCACCAAGTCGCCACGCAGGTCTCGGAAGAGGTCGCCAGGCTGGCTCGATCGTTTCGGGGTCCCGGAGCCTATGCGCGCGGCGACCAAATGGTCCGAGCGGCGCTCTCGGTGACATCAAATATCGCTGAAGCATGTGGACGTGGTACTGTACGGGAATTTCGGCGGTTCCTGCGTTACGCCCAAGGCTCAGCGCACGAGCTCCGATCTCAGCTGCAGACGTCACGTCGCCTTGATCCGATGTCAGCGCCTCAATTCAGAACGCTCGAGAGCCGGGTAGGGTTCGTGATAAAGGCGTTGTCACGGCTGTACGACCACCCGCCACCGCAGAGCTGACGTCTTGTTTCTCGACGGTTTGCTTCTCGACGTCTTGTTTCTTGACGCCTTGTCTCTCGACGCCTTTGGCATTTAGTACTGCCCGAGATACCTCTGCAGCTCCCAGTCCGAGACGGTACCGATGTAATCCTCCCACTCCTCCCGCTTCGCCTCCACGAACCGTTCATAGATGTGCGGTCCGAGCGCCGCCTTGACGATTTCGTCCTTTTCCAAACACTCGAGCGCCTCGTGAAGATCCCGCGGCAGCTCGTCGATCCGGTACTTCCGCCGTTCCCGGTGGCTCATCTCGAAAATGTTCTTGTTCACGGGATCGGGGGGGGTGAGCTTCCGCTCCACGCCGTCGAGCCCTGCCGCGAGCTGCACCGCCAGCGCGAGGTAGGGATTGGCGGACGGGTCGGGCATCCGGAGCTCGCACCGCGTGCCGGGGCCGCGGCGGTCGGGGATCCGGATGAGCGGGGACCGGTTGCGCATGGACCAGGCGACGTTGACCGGTGCCTCGTATCCTGGAACCAGCCGCTTATAGCTGTTGACCAGGGGGTTGGTGATGGCGCAGAACCCCCGCGCGTGCTGGAGGAGACCCGCGATGTAGGCGAGGGCGACCGCGGACAGCTCCCACTGGGCCCTGGCATCATGAAAGGCGTTCTTGCCCCCGGCGAAGAGCGATTGATGCGTGTGCATCCCCGAGCCGTTCTGGCCGAAGATCGGCTTGGGCATGAACGTGGCGAGGAAACCGTGGCGGTAGGCGACGTTGCGGACGATGAACCGGAAGGTCGCCAGGTTGTCCGCCGTTTCGAGCGCCTCCGCGTACCGGAAGTCGATCTCGTGCTGCCCCGGCGCCACCTCGTGATGCCCGGCCTCGACCTCGAACCCCATCGACACCAGGTCCCGTACGATCAGCCGCCGGATCTCCTCGGCCTTGTCCACCGGGGTCTGGTCGAAGTACCCGCCCGCATCGTGCGTGATGGTGGTGGGCGCTTCCGAGGCGTCGAGCTGAAAGATGAAGAACTCCGCCTCCACGCCGGCCATCATGGCGTACCCGGCGTCCCTGGCCCGGGCGATCTGGCGCTTCAAGGCCAGCCGGGGACAGCCCGCGAACGCCGACCCGTCCGGGTTGTAGATGTCGCAGATGATGCGCGCGACCGTGCCCCCTTCGTCGCCGCCGGGCAGCACGCGGAAGGTCTCGAGATCGGGTTTGAGTACCATGTCCGACTCTTCGATCCGGACGAAGCCCTCGATCGACGAGCCGTCGAACATGATGTCCCCTTCGAGGGCCTTTTCGAACTGGCTCTCGGGGACCTCGACGTTCTTGTTGACGCCCAGAATGTCGGTGAATTGCAGGCGCAGGAACGAGACACCTTGCTTTTTGGCCAGGTCCAGAACTTCGCGTTTGGTCGTCATGGGAGGCGGTTAGTTATTAGGCGGTTAGTCGGTTAGCAAGACCACACTAACCGACTAACCGCCTAACCACTGACAACTCACACGTCGTAGTACAGGAAGAACTCGTACGGATGCGGCCGCAGCGCCACCGGGTCGACCTCCTTGGCCTTCTTGTAGGCAAGCCACGTGTCGATCAGGTCCCGCGTGAACACGCCCCCTTCGAGCAGGAACTGGTGATCCGCCTGCAGCGCCGCCAGGGATTCCTGCAGGCTTCCGGGGGTGTTCTTCACGTGCTTCCGCTCTTCCGGCTCGAGCTCGTACAGGTCCACGTCCATCGGTTTGGGCGGCTCGATCCTGTTCTTCACGCCATCGAGGCCGGCCATGAGGAGCGCCGCGAACGTGAGGTACGGGTTCGCCGACGGGTCGGGCGCCCGGAACTCGATGCGCTTCGCCTTCGGCGACGTCGAATACATGGGGATACGGCAGATGGCCGACCGGTTCCGCTGGGAATAGATGAGGTTGATCGGGGCTTCGTAGCCCGGCACCAGACGGCGGTAGCTGTTGGTGGTCGGGGCCGCGAAGGCCAGCACCGCGGGAGCGTGCTTGATGAGGCCGCCGATGTACCAGCGGGCGGTGTCCGAGAGCAGCGCGTAGCCCTTGGGATCGAAGAACAGATTGGTATCCTGGTTCCAGAGGCTCATGTGCACGTGCATACCGGACCCGTTGTCGCCGAACATGGGCTTGGGCATGAACGTCGCCGTATAACCGTGCTGGTCGCACACGTTCTTCACGATGTACTTGTAGATCAGTACCTGATCCGCCATCCGGGTCAGCGTGCCGAACTTCATGTCGATTTCGGTCTGTCCCGCCGTGCCCACTTCGTGATGGTGGACTTCCACGTCGATACCCGCCTGCATGAGCGCCAGCATGATCTTCGAGCGGAGATCCTGGAGCTTGTCCACCGGCGGGACCGGGAAGTAGCCCTCCTTGTGCCGCGGCCGGTGCCCGGGATTGGGAGTGCCGTTCCGGCCCGAGTTCCAGATGCCTTCGTCGGAGTCGATGTGGTAGTAGCCCTCGTGCGCGTTCTGGTCGAACCGCACCGAGTTGAAAATGTAGAACTCCGCTTCCGGCCCGCAGTACACCGTCGTCGCGATCCCGCTTCGCACCAGATACTCCTCGGCCTTCTGCGCCACGTAGCGCGGGTCGCGCGAGTACCGCTCCCGGGTGATGGGGTCCACGATGTCGCACGTGAGCGAGAGGGTGGGGACCTGGAGGCAGGGGTCCACGAACGCGCTCGCGGGATCGGGGATCAGGAGCATGTCACTCTCGTTGATCGCCTGGAATCCGCGGATCGACGACCCGTCGAACCCCAGCCCGTCTTCGAACACGTCCTCGGTGAGGTGCTTCACCGGAATCGAGAAGTGCTGCCAGGTGCCGGGCAGGTCGCAGAAACGGACGTCGACCACCTGCACCCCGGCCTCGTGGGCCCGGCGGATGACGTCTGTGGGAGATGTACCGGCAGCGGTGCGTCCGGTGGTCGATCGGGTGATGGGCTCCATCGTCGCTGTCATGCGGGGGTCTCCTCCGGGGTCGCAGTGGAAGCGGAAATACGAAGGGCCCGAGCGGATGAGCGTCGGGCCCCGAAAATTCCTGTCAGGGTGTTTGCGGCAGGCATGCGGCAAGGTATGGTGGTCATGCGGTGCTGTCAAGCAAAATCTGCACCAGATGCAATAAATCCGTCTAAATCGGCATTTCGATCTCCAAAATGTTCATTGCTGATCGACAAACTGTGCACGTGATGCACAATTTCGATGTCATACAGCTACACCTCACCGTGGCTCCAGCGCTTCAAGGAAATGCCACAACTCCACAGCCGAAAATTCACCGAAACGCTCCGAGATCTCCTGCGCGCCGGCTTCCAGGAAGATCCAGCCGGTGGTCCGCTGGTCGCCGGGCGCCACAAAGTGGATCCGGCCACGCACGGAGGCCCGGTCCTCCGTCGGTTCGGATTCGAGGTAAACGTCCCAGCGGCGCTCCCCCCGGCGCAGCTCACCCATGTGACGCGAGTGATCCCGGCCGGGGAACGGATTGGTCATGCCGTACAGACTACGCTCCCTCAGGAATTCCTGCCAGTTAGATTCTTGGCGCGATGACATGTCATGCGTGCGGCACCACTCTCGCGCCGGGCGTCCGTTACTGCCACAAGTGCGGCGCCGCCGTCGGCGGCTCGGCCGGAGGCTGGCGCGCGGGCCTGCCCTGGGCCATCACCGGGGCCGCCGTCGGCGCCGTCATCACGATTCTGGTGATGCGCGCGACCGGGGGCACCGTAGCCGCCGCGCCGCCGCCGGCCGCTCCGGCCCTCACGGCTCCCGCGGGTGCGGCACCCGACATCAGCCGCATGTCGCCCCAGGAACGGGCGCAGCGCCTCTTCGACCGCGTCGTGGACCTGGCCCAGCGCGGCGTCCAGGATTCCGTCCAGTTCTTCATGCCCATGGCACTCGGGGCGTACGCCCAGCTCCCGTCGCTCGACCTCGATGCGCACTATGACCTCGGCGTCCTGCATCTCGCGGGGAACGATCCCGCCGGCGCCCTGGCGGAGGCGGACACCATCCTCGCCCAGGTCCCGACCCACCTCTATGGATTGATGCTCCGGGGCCAGGGACTCACGGAGAAGGGGGACGTCGCCGGAGCCCGCAAGGCGTACCAGGCGTTCCTGGCCAATGAAGGTACGGAGCGCGCGCGCCAGCGCCCCGAATACGCGGAGCATGGCGCCGCCATCGATGCCTTCCACACCGAAGCCACTGCCGCTACCGCCGCTGCCGCGCCTCGGCGCCGCCCCGCCCGGTAGCCGTCTCCTTCTTCGACAAAGCGCCAATGCCGATCATACACCTGGCCCACAGTCCCGACTCCGACGACGCCTTCATGTTCTGGGCGCTCGCGGCCGGGAAGATCGACACCGGCGACCGCCGATACATCCATGAGCTCTCGGACATCGAATCCCTGAACCGCCGCGCCCTCGCCGGCGAGCTCGAAGTCACCGCCTGCTCGATCCACGCCTATGCCTCGCTCGCGGAGCGCTACGCACTCCTGGCGCACGGCGCCAGCATCGGGGACAAATACGGGCCGCGCGTGGTGGCGAAAACGCCCCCTCCCGCCGATCCCCGAAAGGCCCTCGCGGGACGCGTGGTCGCCATCCCCGGCACCATGACCACCGCCTGGCTCACGCTCCAGCTCTACCAGCCCGCGGTGCAGCCGGTGGTCGTGCCGTTCGACGAAATCGAGGACTATGTGGTGGCGGGTAAGGCGGAGGCGGGGCTCCTCATTCACGAAGGCCAGCTCACGTTCGCCGACCGCGGCCTCCATCTCTGGGCCGACATGGGTGAGTGGTGGCACGCGGAAACCGGTCTGCCCCTGCCCCTCGGCGGCAACGTCGTGCGCCGGGACCTGGGGCCGGAGTTGATGAACGCGATCGCGCGGGACCTGAAGGCCAGCATCCAGTACGGACTGAAGCACCGGGCGCCGGCCCTGGCGCACGCCAAGGGGTTCGGCCGAGGCCTGGATGACGAGAAGGTCGACTGCTTCGTCGCGATGTACGTCAATCACTACACCGTGGACTATGGCGCGCTGGGACGGAAAGCCGTGGCCACCCTGCTCGAACGGGCGCAGCGGGCCGGACTGATCAAAGGTCCCGTCGACCTAACGTTCGTGGCAGCCGAGTAATAAGTTTGGGCAGCCGCTAGGAGGGGTCCGTGGCTGAACTGCCCGGTACCGTGTCGGTGCTGGTGGTCGACGACGAAGAGCCCATCCGCACCGCCTTGAAGAAGTTCCTGCAGCAGCAGCAGTTCGACGTCCTGACGGCCGCTTCCGGTGAAGAGGCCTTGGCGGCGTTGCGCCGGCACAAGCTCACCCTCATGCTGTGCGATATCCGCATGCCCGGCACGAGCGGCGTGGACCTGGTCCCCCAGGCCCTCGAGATCGAGCCCGATCTCGCCATCCTGATGCTCACCGCCGTCAACGACGCCACCAGTGCCGCCCTCTGCATGCAGCGGGGCGCCATGGACTACCTCACCAAACCCATCGAGCTCGCCGATCTGGGGCGCGCCATTCAGCGCGCGCTCAAGCGCCGCGAGACTCTGCTCGAACACCGCCACCTGAATCAGTGGTTGAAGGAAGAGGTCACGACCCGGACCGCCGAGCTGCAGCGGGAACGGCACAAGCTCGAGCGGATCTCCGTCGCGACGCTCGAAGCCCTGGTGAACGCCCTGGAAGCCAAGGATCCGTTCCTCCGCGGGCATTCGGCCCGCGTGGCGGACTTGGCCGCCACCATCGCCAACGAGATGGGCCTGTCCGACGAAGAAGTCGAAAATGTGCGGGTGGCCGGCCGGCTCCACGACATCGGGAAGATCGGCACGCGGGAAAGCGTGATGAACAAGCAGGGACCGCTGACGCCAGAGGAATACGAGCACGTGAAGCAGCACGTGATCATCGGCTCTCAGATTCTGGCGCCTCTGACCCACCTGGGCAGCGTGATCGACATGGTCCGCAGTCACCACGAACGCTGGGACGGCACGGGTTACCCGGACGGGCTCCGGGGGGACGAGATCCCGCTGGGGGGACGCATTCTGGGCACGGCGGAGGTGTTCGACGCCCTCTCGACCGCGCGCCCCTACCAGGAAAAGCTCACTCCTGAACAGACCATCGAACGGCTCCGGGAGATGGCGGGGAGTGTCGTCGACCCGAGCGTGTTCGGCGTCCTGGCGGCGGTGGTCGGGAGACGGAAGAGCCTGGTCTTCCTGGACGACGGCGGGGTAGACCACGGACTATAAAAAACCAAACCCGGGGCCGATTGCTCCCCGGGTTGGCGGTCGGGCGAAGTGGCCGTCACACTTCGGCCGCGACCAAGTCCGTCTTCTATGTCCTGCTGCTCCGTACGGGAGCCTTTGCGCAGGGTTTCGCGAGCCCTCACTGCATGAGATGCTCGACCTCCATATACGGTTGCACCCCCTCAAGAGTTTCACCCGCCTGCCCCATCACCACCGTTTCACCCTGCCGACCCGGGACGTGGTGATCCGCTCCTGACGACCTCCCCGATTCAGCGTGACCGTGGTGTTGGAGGCCCCCCAACCCGCTCCAAGGGGTGAAAAAACGACCTCTGGATTGGACACTTCAACGCGCACACCGCGGGTGGCCGGCCCGGGAAACTGCCGCCAGCGCTTCCATACCCCGGAGTCCCGCCGGTCCACCACCAGGGAGTCCGCGGTCACCCGTACCCGGGTGGGCTGACCCGCCAGGATCGCCTCCTGGCGGGCGGTGGCGAAAGCCATGGTCACGTCATGAGCGGCTCCATCCGCGGCAATCCAGTCGAGCACATCGGTGGCGAGTGGGGTAGCCACAGCCAGGCAAATCCCCACGATGGTGAGCACGACCAGGAGCTCCAGCAGGGTGTGGCCTTTGTGCATCAGCCAAAATCAGCAAAAGGGCTGAAAATGCGTGACCGGAAGGGTGCGAGACGGTACGGAAAAACGCACGATTAATGAGGCTAACGGAGTGCTCTGGAATGAGCTAGGTTGCTACAGGCTATGGTCTTGCGGCCGCGGCATGAGGAGTGCACAAAGTACCCCCAGAATTGACGCTCCGTTGACCACCATTTGGGAGGTTCCCTGAACGAGGTTTCGGAAGTCCCCCACGCGCTCCGCCACGCCGTCTTCCTGACGCGGGCGACGAACGAGCCGGAGATGGGAACGCCAGCCGCCCGGCTAGGGCAGGCGGCGTTTCTGGTGCTCCGCCTGGTGGACCTCCTCTACCCCAGCCAGTCAACCGGAGCCCCGGACGTCTTCCTCTACCAGGCGAGCGCCACGGAGCGCTACACCCGCGAACTGGACGTGGACTCTCCGGAAAAGGCGCATCTCCTGGCGATCGTGAAGGGCGCTCGGGATGCGTTCGCGACCCAGAAAGTCGCCCTGCTGATTCCGTCCCTGTTCGCCTATGGGCATTTCCTGGAAGAGACCAGTCACTATCAAGAGGCGCTCGACGTCCTTCAGACGTTGTTGACACTCGGAGGTGAGGGTCTGGCGCAAGGCGACGCCATTTCGACCACGCTCCGGATCGCGCGTGTCAACCGGAAGCTGAGCAATTTCGATGTGGCCTACGAAAGCTACGAGCAGGCGGGTTCGCTCGCCCTCGTCGCCGGCGATACGCACGCAGAGCTGGCGTCGCGTCTCGGCCGGGTGAACATCGTCTGGGCCCGGGGCAACCTGGCCGAGGCCGAAGCGGGCTACCGAAGCCTGATCGCGGAGGCTCGCGCGGCTGACCTGCAGGATCACGAAGCGTCGGCCACCCAAGGGTTGGCGGCGGCCCTGTCGATGCGCGGCCGGTCGGCGGAAGCCATCCCGCACGCCTGGCGGGCCTACGAGCTGCACGCAGACCTCGGGAACCGGGTTCGAATGCTGATCGGTCTCGGGGTCATGTTCCGCGATGTCGGCGACTTGAGCTCCGCGGAGCAGGCGTTCCGCGCCGCGCTGGCCGCAGGGAACGGGACTGAGCACAGTGAAAACGCGGTGCTCGAGCTGATGGAGTGCGCCTCGCAGCGGGGGGATCGTTTCGGATACACCCGCTGGCGGGAAGAGGCCCGGAGGCGGGAGAGCCGCTTTACGCCGAGCATGCGCGTGGACTTCTATCTCAAGCAGGGCGTGGCGGAGGGACGGCTGGGTCACGCGGCGAACGGCCAGGAGCTGCTCAATACCGCGCTCGAGCTGGCTCACCAGCACAAGCTGCACGAGTACGTTTTCCGGATCGAGGGGCTGAAACACGACCTCCGCGAATCCAGCCGGTTGCAGCCGGCGGAATCCGCGGAGGTGGTGAGAAACGACTCGATCGACGCGGTGCTTGCAGGACTACGCGAGCTCGCGACGGTCGAGTGAGCTAGTCGCCGCTCAGCTGCAGGCGACGTTGTTGTTGTTCGGGATTTCGCAGGGCGTCGAGCCGGGGTGCGGTCCGGTGGAATCGGCACACGCCGACGCGACGAGAGTGAAGGCGACGAGAAGCAGGGGCAGCAGGTAGCGAATCCGGCGCGACATAGAACCTCCGACGTGGGAAGTGGGGACTGTTTGCCGACAGCCCTGACAACCTGCGTACGGGGGCGCTCCGGTTTAAGGTCGATTTTGCGGCACGATAGGACGTTTTTGCGACATTTATGCTCGTCCTGGGCGCCATACCCGACGTGCAGTACCACAAACTGCGCCGCGCCGCTGCGGGGCAGTTCACGTTCGTGCGCGCGCTGCAGTGGGGTCAGGTCTTGGAGACGATCCGCGAGCGGCCGGTTGAGCTCGCGGTCCTCGACCCGATGCTCGGCGGCGACCCCCGCAGCCAGGAAATCGAGCGGCTCCGGCAGCTCTTTCCCTCCCTGCCGCTCATCCTCTACACGACGCTCACACCCGAGCTTGCCGCCGTCCTGCTCACGCTCGGCAAGCGCGGGATCCGCGAAGTCATCTTCGCGCGGCTGGACGATCACCCCACGCGCCTCCGGGAAGCACTCGAGCAGGAATACGCGCTGGCGTCCTCGCAGCAGTTCCTGGAGCAGATCGAAAGCCGCCTGGCGCCCCTCCCGACCGAGCTCCGGTGGGTGCTCGAAGAGGCGCTGCGCATGCCGGAAGAGGTGCAGACCGTCCAGCACCTGGCACTCCGCGCCTCCGTGGATCGCCGAACCTGCGAGCGCTGGTTTACGCGCGCGCACCTTCCCAGCCCGCGGCATTTCCTCGCCGCGGCCCGGGTGCTCTACGCGCACCGTCTCCTGCGTGACCCTGGATTCACCATTGAAGACGTCGCCAAGCGGCTCGGCTATACGCGCGTGAAGACCTTGCAGCAGCACGCCCGCACGTACCTCGGCCTCACCGCCGGAGAGATGCGCCTGTCCCTGACCACGGATGAGGCGATGGAAACGGTGGTCCGCCGTTTCCTGGCGACCGGGCCCACGGACACCGTCGCGCAGGCTACGGGATGACCGGCGCGGACGCGAAAGTCACGGTGCTCGTCGTGGACGACGAGGCTCCGCTCCGGCGGGTTCTCGAGCGCGCCCTCGGCCGCCTGGGATACCGGGTCATCGGCGCCGGGTCCGCGGAGAGCGCGCTCGAGCTCCTGGGGACGGAGCGTCCGCATGCGATTCTCCTCGACGTTCACCTGCCCACCATGTCCGGCCTGGCGTTTTACGTCGCTGCGATCGCCCGGTGGCCGGAGCTCGAGGGGTGTGTCGCCGTGATGACGGGAGACGGGGAGTCCACCGAGGTTCTGGAGTGGATCGCCCGGAACTCCTGTCCGCTCATCTCCAAGCCGTTCAACCTCGAGCAGATTGATGTGTGGTTGAAGCACGTCCGTGCCTGGCGTGACCGCCGGGCGGAGCAGGCCTGACATGACCGCGCCCCAAGCCGCCGATCCCCTCCACACGCTGCGGGAGTACCGCTCCCTGGCGCCGTGGAACCTGCGCGACCTCGCCGTCCTCGTCGGCGCCGTCCTCGACGCCTCCGCGGTGACGCCCATCAACGCGGCCGCGCGCGCCGCGCCGAGTGAGCGGACGGTGCGGTTCTACGTGACGCGGGGCCTGGTGAGCCCGCCCGAGGGCCGCGGCACGGCCGCGACCTATTCGTACCGGCATTTCCTTCAGCTGCTCTGGATCAAGCTGCGGCAGATGGAGGGCGCGACTCTCGCCGCCATCGCCCGGGACATGCAGGACCAGACCGGTGACGTGCTCGAGCGCCGCGCGGCGCAGACCCTGGGGGCGGCGCTCCCGCTCCCGGACCGCCTGGCGCTCCGGGGGGCGCCGCGGATGCCGCGGGGCCGCTCCGGCCGCGCGCTTTCCGCATGGCTGGCGCGGGACGCCGGGAAGGATCCGGAGGGAACCCGGACCTGGCGCCGCGTTCCGGTGACGCGCGGGGTGGAGCTGCACGTGGATTCCGAACATCCGCTGGCGCGCGTGGGCGCCGACGATGCCGCGCTCGCCGAGGCGATCCGCGCCGCGCTGGCGAAACTCTTGCCGCCCTCGCCGGCGTAGTGCCCTCACCCGTACCGGGAGAGCCTTAGATGGGTGCCTGGATTCTGCTGATCCTGCTGGTGGTCGCCGTCTTCTGGGCCATCGGCGCCTACAACGGCCTCATTTCCCTGAAGAATCAGACCGTCAACGCCTTCAAGCAGATCGACGTGCAGCTCAAGCGCCGTCACGACCTGATTCCCAACCTGGTCAACGCGGTGAAGGGCGCCATGGATTTCGAGAAATCGACGCTCGAGGCCGTGGTGCAGGCCCGCAATCAGGCGGTGCAGGTGAACGCCGCCGGCCCTGACGCCATGAAGCAGATCAGCCAGGCGGAAAACGCCCTGTCGGGTGCCTTGTCGAAGCTCATGGTGGTGGTGGAGCGGTACCCCGACTTGAAGGCCACGGGGAACGTCGGCCAGCTGCAGGAAGAGCTGACCTCCACGGAGAACCGTATCTCCTTCGCCCGTCAGCTCTACAACGATACGGCGACACAGTACAACACCAAGCAACAGCAGTTTCCGGCGAGCCTGATGGCGGGTCTGGCGCACGCGGCTCCGGCCCAGCTGTGGGAGATCGACGATCAGGCCGAGAAGGCCGTGCCCCAGGTCGATCTCTCGATGAAGCCGAAGGTGTGAGCGCGGGAGTCGACGCCGCCCCCAATCTGTTCCAGCAGCAGGATGCCAACCGACGCCGGACCACCCTGCTGGTGGTCGGTTTCGTGCTGTTCTTCGCGTGGCTCGGGTTCGGCGGGGACTACATCTACTACCTCGCCACCCTCCACAACCTCTCCTACCAGACGCACCACACGTTCCCGTGGCTCGGCATCGTCCTGACCGTCGTGGGCGCCG
This sequence comes from Gemmatimonadales bacterium, assembly GCA_035279865.1. Lineage (GTDB taxonomy): Bacteria > Gemmatimonadota > Gemmatimonadetes > Gemmatimonadales > GWC2-71-9 > 40CM-2-70-7. The sequence goes on from DATEGY010000316.1 coordinate 23,461, forward strand.
GCATCGCGTGGTATGGCTACAACACGGGGCCCGAGAAGGTGCTCTGGTCCACGGGTGCGCGGGAGATCACCGACCCGGCCACCGACCAGGAGAAGCAGCTCGTCAACGTCGTCGAAGAGATGTCCATCGCGGCCGGCATCCCCCGCCCCCGCATCTGGATCGTCGACGACCCCGCGCCGAATGCTTTCGCCACCGGTATCGATCCCCAGCACGCGCACCTCGCGGTGACCCAGGGCCTGCTCGACCTGATGTCCCGCGACGAGCTCCAGGGCGTCGTCGCGCACGAGCTCGGGCACATCAAGAATTTCGACGTCCGCTTGATGACCACCCTCGCGGCGCTGGTGGGCGTGATTCTCCTCATCCGGGACGGTACGGGACGGTTCTTCTGGAGCGGGCGCTCCGGGAGTCGCTCGCGGGGCAAGGGCTCGGACCTGGGGGCCCTGGTCGTGGTCCTCCTGGTGATCTGGATCCTGTCCTGGATCGTCGCCCCCATCGTCACGCAGATGCTGGCGATGGCGGTGAGCCGGAAGCGGGAGTACCTGGCCGACGCGATGTCGGCGCAGTTCACGCGCAATCCGACGGCCCTCGCGTCCGCCCTTGAAAAGATCGAGAACTCGGAGGCCCCTGCTACGCACCTCAAGGCTGGGGCCGCCCATCTCTGTATTTGTGATCCGCTGGACCGGAAATTGAACGACCACCCTGGCGCGCTCGGGGACGTCATGGCGTCCCACCCGCCGATCGAAATGCGGATCATCCGGCTCAAAGGCATGGGGTACGCGCAGGCCAAACAGCAGGGCACGCTTCCCCCCGATTCGCCGACGGTCTAGACGCCACACGGCCTAGGTCAGCCGCTCCACCGCCCTCCTCGCCAGGTCCAGCTGTTCCTCCGCGGTACGCAGCAGCTCCTGCGATACCCGCGTCCTCGGCACCGCACGCGCCAGCTTCACCGCGCAGCACGCGGCTCTGACGGCGTCCTGGATCGCCCGGCAGTGCGCGAGTCGCGGACGTTCGGACGGCGTGGGTAACCGGTTCACCAGCATGGGAAAAAATAGACGGCGCCTCGGAAGGCGCCGTCATCAGCGACACGCAGGATGGTACCGAATTACCGGGCGATCAGACCGGCTGCAGCGCCTCGGCTTCTTCGCGGCGCGCGGTCTCGGTGAGGCGCCAGCCCGTCAGCAGCGCGCCGAAGAAAATTACCGGCAGAACCTGCAGGGCCTGCAGCGCGAGCCCCGCCGCCACCGAGCGGTCGGCGGGCACCCCGAACTGCAGAAGACCCACCACCATCGCCGCCTGCGTCACGCCCAGCCCCGCCGGGGTGATGCGCACGATGCCACCCAGATTGGCGGCGACCAGCGCCGTGAACGATGCCGCCGGGGTCACAGGGATGTGGGCCGCAACCAGCACCAGATGATAGGTCCCCCACTGCGTGCCCCAGTTGACGAGGCCGAGTACCGTCGGCCAGAAGAGCCGGCCCCCCGAACCCATCTCGGCGAGCACCGCCGCGCGGCGCTGTAAAGACGCGGGCAGCTGATTGAGGATCCACGACCAGCCGCGATGCCACGTGATCAGCATGACGATCACGAGTCCGAGTCCGGCGCCCACCTGCAGGCCACGGAGCCAGTGCGGCAGGCGCAGGAGGCTGGGCGCCATAACCAGGAAGATCGCGAGCGCGATCGTCTCCGTGACGCGCGTCCAGACGACCGACGAGATGGCCGCACCCACCGGCACGCCGTCGCGTTGGGCGATGTAATGGATGCGCGCTGCTTCGCCACCGACCGCGATGGACACGTTGTTGACCGCGGCACCGACGAGGTTCGCTTCCTGTGCCGTCTTCCAGCGGTTGGGCGACACGGGATTCAGCAGGAGATGCCACGCCCAGCCCTTGGCCACGAGCGAGCCCAGGTTGATCACCAGGGCGATGCCCAGAATCCAGTAGTTGGCGTTGATGAGGGTCGCGAGGGTGTCTTCCCAGGGGAAGCCGGCGAGCGCCTTGAGCGCCACGCCCAACCCGGCGAAGCCCAGCACCCACCAGATCCAGCGGCGGCTCTTCCTCAGATCAACTCCTTGAGTGGTGCGAATTCGAATCCGGCATCGCGCCCGTCGCGAATGATGCCCGGCAACGCCTCGGCGGTCTGGCGACGATCCCCGGTGAAGTCATATCCGTCCCCATCGTGCAGCAGAATCACGGCTCCCGGCACGAGGTGCGCCCTCACCCGCCGGCGAATCTCCTCCGCCCCGGGACGCGCACTGTCCCAGACCCCGAAAGTCCAGCCGAACAGGGTGTATTCCAGTCGCCGTACGGTACGGCCCACGAATGGGTTCCGGTAGCCGTGGGGGGCGCGGAAGGTCCGTGGAGGCCTCCCCACTGCTTCAGAGATAACGCCATGCGCCTCCTCGAGTTCCCGACGGATTCGCGCAGGACCTCGACGATGCAATTTGACATGGTTTTGCGTGTGATTTCCCACCTCGTGGCCCGCCTGGGCCACGGCCCGGGCCAGTGCCGGCTCACGGCGGACAAAGCCCCCGACCATGAAGAATGCGGCGGGCACCGCCTCCCGGGCGAGGGTCTCGAGAATCGACGCGGTGGCCGAGAGTGACGGACCGTCGTCGAACGTGAGGTAGACGCGCGGGGACCCCGGCGCTCCGCGCGAGACCGACCGGCCGTACAGCCCGCTGTTCGGGGCGTAGGCGCCATATGCAGCCACGCCCGCGGCCCCGAGACCCAGCGCGGCGAGGGTCTCGATCACTGCTTGATCCGCTGGTAGACCTCGAGCACCCGCTCGGCGATCCGCGGCCACGCGAATTGGGCGGCCTTGGCCAGGCCGGCGGCCCCCATCGCCTGGCGGCGCCCGGGGTCTTCGATGAGCGCGTTCGTGGCGCGGGCCCAGGCCAGGGGACTGTCCTTCGGCACCAGTACCGCCTCGGCACCGCCGGCGATCAGCTCGCGGAAGCCGGTGATATCGGATACCACGAGGGGCGTCCCGCAGGCCATCGCTTCGAGCAGCGTAATGCCGAACGACGCCTTCGTGGTCGGGCACAGGTAGAGATCGGCACCGCTGTAGTAGTCAGGGCGCTCGTCGGAGACCTGCCCCACGAACTTGACGGCCTTCCCCAGATGCGCCCCCCGGGCCTCGTAGCTCGCGCGCAGAGGGCCGTCACCCACCACGATCAACTCGGCGGTCGGATGGCGTTCGAGGATCATCGGCATGGCCTCGAGCACGGTGTCCAACCCGTTGCGGGGATCGAGCCGTCCCAGAAAGAGCAGACGGGGTCCGCGCGTCGCGGCTTCGCGCTCCCGCCGGCCGTTGGGGTGGAAGTAGCTGACGTCCACGCCGTTGGGGATGATCTCCCAATCGGCCCTGAAGTACATCGACATCGCGTGCACTACCGGGTCGGAAACCGCGATCCGCGCGGCCACGCGGTCGAGACGCGGCTGCAGCCACCACCGGAACATGCGGTAAAGCCTGGAGCTCGAGAACCAGGTATGAGACGTGGCCACCACCGGCAGGCCGAGCAGCCAGCCGGCACTCGCGGCCTTGAGACCCAGCATCGGCGCGAGGACGTCCTGGCTGTGCACGATCTCGATCCGCTCAGCCCTGAGAATGTCGGCAATCTTCCGGGTGATGGCCCAGCCGGTGGAAACCCGGGCGTACGAGCCGTTGGACAAGACCACGCGGCTCGTCCCGACGCGCCGGACCCAGTCCGGGTCGGGCCCCTGCCCGTCCATGTTGGAGGTGATGACGATGGCGTGATGACCCCGTCGCCGGAACTCGAGCGCAAGGTTATGGACGTGCTCGGTGACGCCACCCAGGTGCGGGTAGTAGAACTCCGTGACCAGGGCGATGCGCATGGGGGCGGAGGACTCCGGGCGCGGCGGCAAGCCAAAAACGTAACGCGGGGGGGTAGGGTTCGCCCGTGAGATGTCAGGTGGCCGTAAGTGCGTCCCGAGCACCGCGAGGTCTGCTTTCCCCGGGAGTCTGGAAAAATCGAAGCCCCCGGGTGGTTACCCACCCGGGGGCCCCGCGCACCGGCTACCCGGAGCCAAGGGATTTACTCCCTCGTTCTTCTTCCCGCCGCCGCCGGTTGACTGTTGCGTCATTCGGTAGGGCGAACAGGAGCTCCGGCTTCGATCCCCAAGCAGCCTGGCCAGGCCACGAGGTTCACCAGTGTGAGTGCTGCGGGTCAGATCGGGTCGCGGACCGACCTTCCGCACTGCACGCCGAGGCACTACTTCGACGTGGATGAAGCACGCGACTGGCTCCATCTGTCCGAGCCGGAGAGAGCACTCTCCCGGATCAGCGGGCGCCTGAGCCCTTGTTTGCATCGGCGCCCTCCCCGGAATTTCCGCCCGGACCCACCTTAAAGGCGTTGTGGAAGCGCTGGGCCTCCACCCTTCCCCTCAAGGCGCGTGAGAGGCAATATAGAGGTGCCGGAAAGCGGCGCAAGTGCCGATGTTTCTTCGGGTTAGCTCACTTCGATGTGCACGGGATGTGGAACCTAAGACGCGGGCAAATCGTCTGTTCTGGGGTTCATCCACACAATGTGGAGTTGTGTATCCACAGTGTGCACGTTCCCACATCTAGGGGTTGGGGTGAGGTAGTACCACCGGGCGCACCGGTAACCCAGCGGACTTCACAAACGCGGCCCGTGCACCGTCGAACCGGTGAAGGGCTTGCGTGAGCTCGGTGACGCGATAGGGGCCCCACGCCCGGAGCGTGTCGGCGCGGTCGTCCGTGCGAGGGAGTGGTTGCCAGTCGCGCACACAACGCTCCAGCGCGGCGACCGTCTCTTCCGACGCAGCGCGAAGCTTGGCCTGACTGCGAACGGCCGTCGGTACAGTAGAAACGGTCCGCGCCGCGAGCATGCCCTGAAGCCGGCGCATGGAACTGACGCCGGAAGCGCACGCGCTCTGCACGGATGTCGCCCGGGCCAGTACCATGGTCGGCGAGGCGGTCTGGAGATCGTTCCGGAAGGCCTGGGTGAACCCGCGCAGCATGTCCAGCGTGTCGGCGGTGGCATTCACGGCATCCCCGTAGCGGCGCAAGACCGTGCTGTCGGGGACCTGCGGGAATACGGGCGCGACGAGCGCGCCCCAGAGCGGCACCCAGAGTGGAAGCATCAGGAGTCGATACCGACTTCGCAGTACGTGAAGGGCTCGCCCGGCTGCGGCGGCAGGAAGAGACAACCGGCCCCGCTGGTGGCGAACCAGCCCGAGAGGAGTTGCGTCGAGTGACTGCCGACCGGTTCCGCGAACAGAGCCTGGATCCACCGCCGGACGTGACGCAACTCGGGGGCCCGGCGGGACAGCATGCTGAGCACGGCGCCCAGACCCTGCGTGGCCCTGAGGAAGTGTGCGACCGCATGGACCCGCTGGGTGAAGATGTAGGCCCGGACGCCCGGCTCGTCGTACAGCAGAGTGCCCTCGTACGGGTCGGCGGGCGGAGCATCCATTTGGGGACCGAAGTAAACGTAAAGCCGGGCGTCGCCGTCCCGGCGTTCCACCACCGCGGCCGCCGCGTCCGCGCTCACCCGCGCCGCGTGCAAGAGGTCGTCCTCGGCCAGAATGCCGACCGCCGCCGTCCACTCGATGGCCGCGAGGGCCTGGTCGAGGGGACACCCCACCGTGTCGTCGAACGCCAGCAGGCGCGGTGCTTCCCCTGCCCGCTGGAAGAAGTGGGCGAGGGCGTCGGCCCGGTCGTCGAAGGTACGGACAATTCGCGAGGTTGCGGGAACCGTCATTGCGTGATTATAACCCTGTGCCAGTAGCCCAGACAGACCTTGTTCAGGAGAAGCGAATGCGTCGACTCGTCGTGTTGCTGAGTATGGCCGGAGCCATTGTGGCTGCGCCACTGGCCGCCCAGGACAGCACGCCCGCGCCCAAACCGGCCGACTCCACACATGCCGACTCGACGCCGCCCCCTCCCACGCCGGAACAGCAGAAGTGGATGCAGGGCCTCCGCACGGCTGCGCGCGGGATCGGGCAGATCAAGAGCGGCATCGAGAGCGTGCAGCGCGCCGGCACCAGCACCAAAGAGCTCAGGCGCGCCGGGAAACTTCTCGCAGGCTTCTGCGGCACGGGGCGCGGCTTCATGCGCACGGGCGTCGCGAAGATGCCCTCCGCGGCCTATGAGGGCGACAACCGGAAGATCGCCCGTCAGGTCGTCATTCAGATCGACTCGGTCGCCCGCGCAACGAATACCTGCGAAGCGCAGGCGGCGCGCGATCCCAAGACGTCGGTTGAGCATCTCATGCCCTTCCTTCAAAGCTACGAGGCCGCCGTCGCCGCCTGGCGGAGCATGATCGGCCTCCCACCCCTCACGACACGAGCGACAAAGCCATAAGATATTCCCCTATATCGTTTTATAGTTCCACTGAAACATTGATGTATCAATGATGTCGTGATTAAGCCAGATGATCTGAATAGTCGCGCAAACCGTTCGCGCGTGGTCGCTTACCGTTATTGACACCCTCCGAAGCCACCTCTACTTTTGGCCGCGGTTCAAGCAAGACGTGGCACCGTCACCGGTTGGACTGCGCACCGCGAGAACCACAGGTCTCGCGGTTTTTGTTTGAGCCCGACACTGATCGCGGTGGTCAGCGTCGCACCATTCCGGGGCAGTGCCCCTCAGTTCGAGGATGCAACAGATGGCCAAGGGCAAGGTGAAGTGGTTCAACGACGCGAAAGGCTTCGGCTTTATCGCGCAGGAGTCGGGACCGGACGTGTTCGTCCACTTCACGGCGATCCAGGCGGAAGGGTTCCGCAGCCTCGCAGAGGGTGACAACGTGGAGTTCGAAGTCGCCCAGGGACCTAAGGGCCTGCAGGCGCAGAACGTCCGCAAGGTCTGAGTCCGGCAGGGATCGCTGGAGGGACGGGCCCGGTACCAACCGGGCCCGTTTTTCATTCTCAAACCCTATATTGTCATTCGATGCGCACGCTGACCTTGACCCTGCTCCTGGTACCAGGTCTCCTCGCCGGCCAGGCCACCCCGGCGGCCCCTGCCGCCACCCCCGCGGCCACCGGATTGCTCCCCTACCGCGGATTCCACGCGGGCGTCTCCGCCGCCGACTTCGAGCTGCGGGCACGGAAGATTACCCGGCCCGGTGCTACTCCCATGCTCTGCAACACTTCGACCCGCACCGCCCAGGTGATGGAATGTGGTGTGATCATCCACGATCCGGACGACGGTGCGGAGTTCTATCTGAGTGGCCATTTCATCGATGGGAAGGCGGACGTCGTGTCCTTCGGCGACTCCGGCACCACGGAGCTGGTCCTCAGGACCCAGCGGGAGCTGCGGGCCCGCTACGGTGCGCCGCATCCGGTCGGGACCGCCGCCTGGGAGTGGCGGCAGGGTCACCAGTTCGTCCGCCTCACCTGGCGGGCACGGGGCGCGCGCCGCTGGATCTTCATCCAGCTGACCGACACCGATGTGATGCGGGGTATCGGGCACTACGTACCCAAGGAAGCTCCCAAGAAGGGCTGACGCCGGATTAGATCACCGTGACCGGCGACAGCCGGCCACGCTCCCCCTCGTACATCGCTTCCGCCGCATCCAGCGCCGAACGAACGTCGGCTGTCAATCCGTCCCGATACTTCACGCTGGGCGGCACGACGCCGGTCAGGCGGCGCACCGCCACCAGCGCCCGGATCACTTCGCACCGGTCCGCATCCGCATCGGTATGCCCGCTCACGCACAGTTCGAGGAAGAGCGGCAGGGCGTCGGGATCGCCCAGGAAGTAGAGCGACCCCAGAATTTTCGGGCCGAGGAACCGCCGGCGGAGCTGCTCGCCGCGGATCCGGTCGAAGAGTGCGAGCAGATCAGGGACGTGGTCCGGATACCACCGGGCCGCTTCCACGGCGGCGGCGACGAACGCATGGTGCGAGGCCGGGGTGCGGAGGTACCGCTGAAACAGCGGCCCCGCCGCGGGCGGATGCCGCTCAGCCAGGGCGAGAAACGCGAAGTACCGGCGGGCGAGGGGCGCCAGGGGATCCCCGATGACCGTGCGCAGCCCGGCACTCCCCCACCGCGAGGCGACCAGCGCGGCCGCGGCGGCGTGCTGCCAGCGTTCCAACTCGGGGACCCGGAACGTGATGGTGTGGACGTCCCGGAGCGCGCGCGCACGCGCCAGCGCGGCCAGGAGCCGCCGGTCGAGTGCCGCGAGGCCGCGCTCGAACGGTTCCGCATGCGGATGACGCGCGACGGTGACCGCCTCCCACCCCACCCGCTCCAGCTCCTCCGCATCCCACACCGCCTCGAACGCCGCGGTGTCCCGCGTCGTCAGCAGGCGTTCCAGTGCCCCGGTGAATTGGAAGAGCGTGGCGACCTGATCCACGGCTCCAAATTATCCCCCGGGCGGCATTGCGGAACCCCATACGTGGCTTTAACCTTGCCGCGGTTCGCCTCTCTCCCCACCTGGAGGATGTCCCTGCGGAAACCTGCCCTCCCCCTCCCGCTCCTCCTGGCCCTCGGGTCGGCCGCGTGCGGCGCGTCCGGTGGCACAGTCACCATCGCCGTCTCGGGCGACGTGAAGGAGGCCAGCGGAGTGAGCATGCGCCAGGCCGCGGACCTTGCCGTCAGCGAAATCAACGCGCGCGGGGGCATCGGGGGCCGCCACCTGGAAGTGCGTTTCCTGCCCGACTCCGGAGACCCCAACGTGGCCGTGCGGATTGCGCGCCGGCTGGTGGATGACGGCTCCGTGGTCGCCGTGGTGGGTCACGTGACGTCCGGGATCACTCAGGCCGCGATGGGCGTCTACGGCAGTGGCCGGAGCCCTCTCCCGGTGGTCTCGCCCACCGCCTCGAGCCCCGACCTGTCCGGCGTGTCGCCGTACTTCTTCCGCACCTGCCCCACGGACCTGGCCCATGGGCCGGCTCTGGCGCGCTTCGCCCGCAACACCCTGCATGCCTCCCGGGTGGCCATCCTCTTCGAGGACGACGACTACGGGCGGGGCATGAAGCGGGCCTTTTCGCGGGAATTCCGCCAGCTGGGAGGGACGGTGGTCTCCGAAGATCCGTTCTTCGCGACCACCCCGTCCCTCGAGCCATACCTGGCCCGCATCCAGCGGCTGGGCGGGGCGGACGTCGTGGTGGTGGGCGCCGATCCGGAGGGCGGCACGCTGGCGCTCCGCGACCTGCGCCGGCTGGGCAGCCGGGTCCCCGTGATCGGGGGCGACGGCCTGGCGGGGATCGAGGCCGACACCGCGCTGGCCGAGGGGACCCGGATCTCGCTCTCCTACCTGGCCGACCGGCCTGGCGCCGCGAACGCCAACTTCGTGGCCGCCTACGCCCGCGCGAATCATGGCGACCGCCCCAACGACACGGGCGCGGAAACCTATGACGCCGTGAACCTGCTGGCGAAGGCCATCGAGCAGGTCGGGCCGGACCGGCGAGCCATCCGGGACTACCTGGCCCAGGTGGGTACCGGTCGTCCGGCGTTCGAGGGCGTCACGGGCAGCGTCGCGTTCGACTCTCTCGGAGATGTCCCGGCGAAAGCGGTGGTGATCGGCGTCGTCCGGGCCGGGCACCTCGAGCTCGACCGCACGCGATGATCGGCCGGTTCGACACTCTCCGTTGGCGGATCGTCGCCGGGTTCGCCTCCCTCGCTCTGCTCCTCCTCATCGGCGCGGGTGCCGGGATCTATTCTCTCTGGAAGATGCGGGACGCGGTTTCCCAGGAGCTGGGCCGTCTCCAGACGTCCAACCAGATCACGACCGCGGTGATGGCGTCGACCTTCGCCGAGATCCGCGCCGCCGAGCAGTACTTGAACGAGCCGTCCGCCACCGCTGCCGCCGATTTCCACCAGAACGCGGACTCCTCCTACGCGGACGCGAAGAGTCTGAGCGGTCTCGATGGGCTCACCGTCGAAGACCGGCTGTCGGTGAACCGGGTCCAGCAGATCCAGGGACAGATCGAGGTGACCTATTCCCTCGCGCACGCGCTCGCCGACATCGGGCGTGCGCCGCAGGCCCAGCAGGAAGCGCAGGCGGCCCGCGGTCCCGCCCGCGAGCTCACGACCATCCTGCTCTCGCTGGGCGCCCGGCAGGCGGACCGCTCCCGCCAGGCCACCGACCGGCTCTCGGGACTGGCGCGGCGGATGACCTTCCTGCTCTCCGGCGTGCTCGTCCTCGCGGTGGTCGGCGGCACGCTCGTGGGCTGGGGCACGCTGACCATGGTCGAAGCCCCCCTCCGCCGGCTGGCCACCGCGGCCGAGCGCTTCGGCGCTGGAGACCTCCGGCCGCTCAGTACGGGGAAGATGCCCTCGGAGTTCGAGGTCCTGGCGGCCGCCATCCGGGACATGGGCGAGCGGCTCCGCGGCGTTGTCACCGAGGTGATCACCGAGGCGGACCGCATCGCGACCTCGGCGGGAGACCTGTCCGCCGTGAGCGAAGAGCTGGCCGCGTCGAGTGCGGAAGTCTCGACGGCCATGGTGGACATTTCGTCGGGCGCCGAGAAGCAAAGAAACGAGCTGAACGACATGGGGGCCGGACTGGCCCAGCTCAAGGCGGCCGCCAGTGAGATCACGGAGTCGGCCGAGCGCGTCACGAAGCTGGGGGAGGAGATCCGCAACGTGGCCGACCGGCACCGCCACGATGTGATGGCCGCCTCCACCGCCCTCCTCGAAGTGCGGGAGGTGGTGCAGACCACTTCGGGTCAGGTGACCGCCCTGGCCCAGCAGAGTGCGTCGATCGACGACTTCGTGGAGCTGATCAAGCGGATTTCGTCCCAGACCAACCTCCTGGCGCTGAACGCCGCCATTGAGGCGGCGCGGGCCGGCGAGCATGGCCGGGGCTTCGCCGTGGTGGCCCAGGAGGTCCGGCAGCTCGCGGACGAGTCGGCGCGCGCCGCCGAGGACGTGGCGAAGACCACGACCGCGATCCGGAAGCGCGTGGACGAAGTGACCGTCACCATGGGAACCGGCCAGACCAAGGTCCACGGCATCGAGACCACGGCGCGGGGAGCCGCCACCGGCTTGGCGGAGATCGTGGCGGCGGTGGAGGAGGTCGAGCGGGCGGCGGCGCGGGTCCGCCATGCCGCAGGCGTCAACCGCGAGGTCACGGATCACATCGGGGAGCGGGCCCAGCAGGTCGCCTCCCGCTCGGTCAATCACGCTGCGGGAGCCCAGGAAGTCTCGGCCGCCGCCGAGGAGCAGGGCGCGTCCACGGAGGAGATGGCGGCATCCTCGGGCGGCCTGCTGCAGGCCGCCGAGAAGCTGCGCTCCCTGATGAAAGGCTTCCGGGTCTAGTCCCGCCTACCGCCGCGGCGGGGCCGGCTTGGCCCGGACCCGTGGGCTCACCTTCCGCCGCAACGAATCGGGATACATCGGGACCACATTGATGCGCATCGGTGCGATCGTCGTCCGGGCCGCCTGGACGCCCACGGGTGGCGCAGCTGCATTGGTGGTCGTCGCTCCCCCGAGGTACCCGGGCGCCGTCGCCGTCACGGTGAAGGTCCCGGTGCTGTTGAAGGTCACCCCGACGGAGTCGTAGTACGAGCCTGCCGGGATCGTCAAATGCGTCGAGTCCCACACCGCATTCGGATCCGTCGTGGACACGGTCACGGTGACGGGCGACGACACCACGCCGTACCGGACTCCGAGCGTGTCTTCTGTGTAGACATACACCTGGGTTTTCACACCGCGAGAGACGCAGCACGACACCACCGGCTGAACTACTGGAGTGTTGACGGTCAGTGTCTGCACCGAGTCGAACAGGGCCACGCCGGGAGCACGAGCCGTCAAGGTGGCCGATCCCAAGCCCGTTCCCGTGATCGGGAATTGGATAAAGTCTGAGTCCTTCAGAATGGTCACGGTGGCCGGGACTGTGAAGACCGTGGGGTCGGAGCTCACCAAGCTGACCACCAGCGGGGCCCGAAGGGGCCCTGCCACCGAAAGGTAGTTGTCGGTGGTGGTCTGCCCGAGGCCGGCGGCGAAGCTGCCTCCCGCATAGACGAACAGGAAGTTCGAGTCCACCGTCACCTGGGTGACCGCGGGCGGGTAGTTCGGGGCCTTGAACGTGATGGTCGCGTTCCCCGGCCTCACGCCGGCGATGGGAGCCAGCGCGTAGAAGTTGCCGGCCGGAATGGTAATGGTCGCCGAGTCCGGCAAGGCGATGCTCGAGTCCGAGGATGAATCCCGGATCACCAGATCACTGGCCGTGTAATGGCCCGCCCCTGTGGAGTCCGCTGCGAACACAAGCGTGGGCACCGAAGCGACGCCGTTGTACGTGGACAAGGACGAGTCCACTACCAGCATCGGAGTCGTGATAATGACGTTCGACAAGGCATTCTGGTAACCGGCGGCATGAGCGATCAAGTTCGCCGAACCCACGTTGCTTCCGGTGATCTGTACACAACAGCCCAGCTGGCTGCCTGCGGGAACGAGGACGCTGGTACCCGCGAGCCCGAACTTCTGCGACGCCGCGGGAGCAGCACTGTCACTCCGGCCGATCTGGACGGTCAGGTCCTTGCTCACCGGGATTCGCGTCTTCACGAAGATGCTGTAGGACACCTGCGACTTGCCCAGCAGGTACGTCGTCGTGTCGAACGAGAGCGTGAACCCGGTATCTGCGGTCGCCGTGAACGTCACCGACGGAGGCGGCCCGGCGAAAACGCCCACGATCGACGCCGTGATCGTGTCGGTCCCGATCCCCGTGCCGAGCTGGTAGGTCGCCTTCGCGAACCCGAACGAGTCGGCGACGGTCGTATCCGGGGTGACCAGGGAGCCCTGGCCGGTCTTGGCCCACGCGACCTTCGCCTGGCCGACGGGAATCCCGTTCACGTCGGTCACCAGGGTCTGGAGCGGGAAGGGGAGAACGGCCTTGGGCGTATCGACCTGCGCGTCCCCGCCGGCGACGTAGATGAACGTCGGAGCCCCGCCACCCGTCTTCGGCACGATGTAGATCTGCGTTGAATCCAGGATGTGATTGGGCGTCTCGCCGATCAGCCACGTGGTATCCACTTTCGTGCCCGGATTGATCGGCACGAGTGTGGGCGTCAGATAGGTCTTGTAGGTGATGACACCGAGGGCGGGGTTCTGAAGCCGGAACCCCACCGGCACGCCGGTGAGCGAGCCTTCGGACGAATCACTCACGGACGCATAGAGGGCCACCGGAAGTCCGGGGACCACCGTCGAATCCTGCGGGCCGATGAAGAGCAAGCCGGCGTTGCTGCCCGGACCCACCAGCCGGGCCAGGAGGTTGGGACTCGAGTTCTTCCCCGCCGCGACCGTGATCGTGTCGGATGCGATGTACCACGTGTAACCCTGCCCCTTCACGGTGACACCCATGGCGAACAGCTGGCTCGAATGCTTGAGCGGGACCGCGAGCGTGACCACGACGGCGCCGCCGGTGTACGGCCCTCCCCCGAATGCGAAGGCGGTGTCGTAGTCCGACGCGCCGTCCAGGCTCGTCAGCGCAACGGACACGGAATCGATGGGGATCGGCGGTTGGCCCGAGGTGGTCGTCGGGTTCCGGAAGGCGCTGAGGTCGAGCCCAAGCCGGCCCTGATAACGAGGGCCGTTCAGGCTCTGGTCCGTGCACGTGATGACCAGCAACGCGAGCGCGACGCCCGAAACGATCCTGATTGGTCGATTCATCTTGAGCTCGATTCTTTCTATTGAACCACGATCGTCCCGGACATCGACGGGCCATGCACACTGCACTGGTACGTGTATATCCCCGGCGTCGTGAAGTAGACGCCGTAGTATCCACTCGACTGCTGTGGCGAATCGCCGGGCAAAGACCCGGGTCCGCTCACCCAGTGGACCCCGTGCAGATTGAGATTAGTCGCGTCCCAGACCCAGGTCGCGTAGTGATTCACGGCCACCGTGTCGGTCCCTGGGGTGAAGCTGTTCACGTTCCCCACGCCGACCTTGATCTCCACCCCGGTGACCGTGATGCCGGGGCTCGCACCCGACTCGAATCCCGTCGCCGCGGCCGTCACGGTGAAGACTCCGGCCGTGTCGAAGGTGACCGAGGTCGTGACCTGATAGTTGCCCGCCGGGAAGGGCAGCGGGTTGGTCAGGAACGTCGCGTGCGCTCCCGCGCTGGACCCGAGGGTCACCGACGCGGGATTGATGGCCGGATGGTAGTAGCCCAGCGTGTCTTCGGACAAGATTTGCACGTTCATCGGTTGGCCCGCCACGGCGGAGCCGAACGGCTGAATCACCCAGCGAGCCGGGGTGACCACCACACCGACCGGGGCAGCGTTCTTGAAGCCGGTCGCGACGGCGGTGATCTGGGCCGTCCCGACCCCCACTCCCTGCATGTTGAAGACGGCACTGTAGCTGTTCACTGGGATGACCACCTGCGGCGGCACCGTCAACGCGCTCGGGTTCGTCGACGACAAGGTGACCGTCACCGGAGACTGCGCGGCGAACGGCAGGTTGACGCTCCCGGTTTCCTGCAGCCCCACGGCCACCGACGTCGGTGAGCTGGTAGTCATCGTCGCGGTATCCACCGTGATCAACATGGTATCGGACTTGTAGCCCGGCGCGGTGAAGAACGCCTGGACCGGGCCGGAGCCCTTCTTGAGCCCGCTGAACTTGAAGGCGCTCGCAAGGGTGTACGTGCCGGCATTGATCTGCCGGGAGGCGGAGTCCACCGTCGCCACGGTCGGGTCGGAGACCGTCGCAGTGACTGTCACGGGCGCGCTGACGTACCGCGTGCTGTTGCTCTGGTCCGCCGCATTGACACCCACACCCGTCGGTGCTGCCCCCACCGAGAGGAACAGACTCGGCGTCGCGATCAGCTGCGGCTTGCCCACCTGCACCGTGGCCGTCGCCTGCCCATAGTTTGTCGCCCGGGCAATGAGCTGGGCGGTGCCGATCGTGTCGCCGACGATGGTGTCGACGTTCGAAATGGTCGACCCGACCGGAATAGTCAGCGTGACCGGGCTGAAGTTGAAGACGTTCGACGCACCCCCGATCGGCTGGCTGTCGGAGCGCTGGAGCGTGATCAGGAGCGGTGACCCGGTGACCGGGTTCTGGACCGTCACCTGCTCGAACGTCATCTGCCCGACGCCCGTGGTGTTCGACGTCTGGGTGAAGTTCAGGGAGGGTCCCGTCACGCTCACCTGGAACGAGTCCGCGCCGAAGCCCGGCGCAGTCGCCTTGAGATACGCGGTGCCCGGTCCGACGAAGTTGATCCGTACGACTCCGCCGAAGTGTTGGCTGTCCACCACGGCGGTCACGGTGTCCTCAGCCGCGTTGACATGCGCCCCGCTGTCGATCGCCACCACGAGAGGATTGCTCGACGTCACCGTGTAGACCAGCGAATCCGAAGGCGACTGGTTGTAGCCCACCTTGTTGTAAACGCCCGTGAACAGGCGGTAGGGGGGCGCGGTCGTCAGCTGGCTCGCGCTCGGCTTCGCGATCTCCAGAGTGTCTCGATAGAGGTACACCGGGACCCGGCCGGACACGAACCCAGTCGCCGACGCGATCAGCGTGTCGTTGCCGATAGAGTCGACTCCGCGCAAATCGAAGTACGTCGAGTACGAAGCGCCCTTCGGAATCGTCAGTATCGCCGGGACCACCGAGTCCTTGCCCGGCACGGCGTGCGACAGCACCACCGTCAACGTGTTCGGGGCGGCGGCAGGGATGGTGACCGTGTTGGACGCGCCGGTATGGAGCCCGCGTCCGATCAGACCACTGTAGCCGATTTGGATGCTCAACGGCGTGGGGGTCACCCGGATCACGTTGCCAGAGTCCGGTGTCGAACCGGGCGCCGTGGTGAGGATCCTCGTCGAATCAGGCGCGTTGACCCCCACCGCCACCCGCATGGTGTCGTAGTTCGAGTAGGCGGAGCCCACCGGAATGATCACCGTGCTCGAATCGAGGGTGACCACGTTCGGCCGGGAGAGGGCCAACGTGACCGTCAGGGGAGCATTGAGGGGACGCGGGTACTGGTTCACCGAATCATAGGCCACCATCTGGACCACCGACGGGGCGCTGATGTTCACCAGCGACGTCGCGTAGCTGTACGGCCGCACATGAAGCGGATCCACCCGGAGCACCCACACCACACCGGCTGGGAGGACGTATCCCGGTTTCGTGGCTACCGTGTCGATCGTCACTGTGTCGACCCCGACGCTCACGCCCGTGATGCTCGCCAGATACCCGATGATCTGGCCCTTGGGAATGAAGATCGTGTCAGGCGCTTGCGGTCCGGACTTGTTCGTGTGGTGCAGGACCACGGCAAACGTGTCGGTCCGGGCGTACGGGATCTGGACGTAGACCGGTTGCGGGAACGTGGTGTTCAGCGCCACGCGGCCGTCGTAAGTCGGATAGTTGTACGCGGCGGTCATGGTCGGCTTGGTGACGTGGATGATCTGGCTGTCGGGCTTGTAACCCGGCGCAGAGACCACCAGCCACGTGGAGTCCCCTCCGGCGTTCGGCTGCGCGTAGACCGAGCTCCCGATGCTGTTGGAAGACGCCCCGGCCAGGATGGGCCCGCTGTCCACCAGGACCTTTACCACCGACGTATCGCGCGACACGATGTGCGTCATCAGGGTCGCGCTCACCGCATGCCCGTACCGCAGCGAGTCGGAGGCCACCGCGTACCAGTAGCCGAGCGTCGGGGTCCCAGCCACCATGCTCGTGGTCCCACCGATGACGAGCTGGGGCGTCGTCACAATGAACGGCACGGTGGTCGAGAGCCACTTGCTGGCGCTCACCGTGAGCGTCGCCGTGCCGAGTGAGGTCCCCGTGACCGTGAAGTACTGGCTGGCCTGATTCACCGGGATCGTATCGGGGTTCGGGGCGACGGTCCCGATGGCCGGCGTCACCGCGATGCTGAACGGCAGGATGTGATCCATCCCGTACGAGATCTGCGCGTAGGGCTGCTCGGTCTGGCCCAGGCCCACCATGCCCGTGTAGGGATAGGGCTGGCCGATCTGGAACGTGTCTTTCGCCACGTGCAGATACGAGAACTTCCCGACGAAGGCACCCGAGCTCGGGACCACGGAATCAGTCCCCGTTCCGGTCCCCACGAACTGGATCGGAGCGGCCAGCTGCCCACCCGGGATGACTACCGTGGTCGGATTCGTGGTCGAGAGGCCCTTGCCGAACACGAAGGTGACGCCCAGCCCGCCCGCCGGCGCCGGGTCGGACAGGAACACCTGGCCGTTCAGGGTCTCGGCCTGGTTGAGGTAGAAGTCCTGGGTCCACGTGGTCTGGTTCACCTGCGCAAAGAAGATCGTGGACACCACGATCACGCGGAGGGTGTCGGGCTTGTAAATCCCCGCGGAATCCTGAGCGATCACGTCCACCGGGGTCAGCGTCGCCGCCTTGCCCTGCAGCGTCACAGATGCGCCCGCCCCGCCGGACCCGATGACAATCCTGGTCTGCGTGGGCAGGACCTTCGTGGTGTCCGCCGAGACGATCTGCAGCACCGTACCGGCCGCGCTGGGCACGTTCAGCGAAACCGCCACCGTCGTGTTGCCGCCGTTGCCGATCGCGAGCGTGTCGAAAGCCCAGCGCAACACCGGTGGCGGGGACGGCACGACCGAAACCAGCGTGGAATCCCGGAAGACCGTGATCGAGTCGACCAGTGTGTCCACGGCGTAGGTGGGCCCGGCGCCGATCGCCACGCCCGTCACGACACCCGACTGGTTCACCGTCGCGACGCTCGGATTCCGGGTCAGCCAGCCGAAGACTCGGCCTGGAATCGCGTGGCCATTCTTGTCCTTCGCCGTGGCGAGAATCTGCGCCTGTCCGCCCACCCCGACCTGAATCGAGTCGGGCGGCGTGTTGACGATGCTGAACACCTTCTGGTTCACGCGGAGGGTGGCGGTGCCCGAGACCTTGTTGACGGTATCCGTCGCCTGCACCACGCCGTTCCCCGCCCCGACCAGCGTCGCCTCACCCGTCACCGCGTTCACCGTCACCACGCTGGGCACCGTGGAGGCGAACCGGATCACGGTCCCGGTCTTCAGGGTGTCCCCGAAGTTGGTGAGCACCACCCCGGTCAGATGCACGGAGTCGCCGATGGAGGTGATCACCGTGTCCGACGGCGAAAGCGCGACCTTGGCCGGCGCGCGGACGAACAACCGCGCCGTATCGGCGTAGCCTCCCGCCGTCGCGACGATGAGCGCCGAGTCGCCCGCCAGCCCCGTGGCGAGACCCGTCGAGTCCACCGTGGCCACCGCCGTGTTGGTCGACGTCCAGACCGGTTTGACCGATGAGATGACGTTGCCGAGCGAATCCTTCAGGGTCGCCGTGAACTGGACGGTCGCGCCCTTGGCCAGGGTGTCGAGCTTCGGCGTCACGATGACCTGATGGACGAGCCCCGCCAGCACGTTCACGGTGAACGTGATCGGCGATCCGGTGAGACCGCCGGCGGCCGCCTGCACCTTCACGATGCCGAGCGACGACGGCGTGACCGTCACGCTCGAGTTGCCACCCGTATCGGAGATGACCGGCGACGGCGGCGTCAGTGTCGCCGTACCCTGTGTCACGGTCCAGGTCACCGGCACGCCCGGCGAGCCGCCATTCAGCGCGTCCTCCACCCGCACCGTGAGCGGAGCGGCGGACGGACCGTTCACGAGCACGCTCTGGCTGTCCCCCGAGATCTTCTTCAACTGGGAGGGCGGCGGCACGATGTGGATGCGGGTGGAATCACGGAGATGCGTGGGCGTTTCGACATAAATCCACACGCTGTCGCGGATCCCCGTCGCCCCGGTGAACGTGCCGGTCGTCGACGTGGGCTGCGAAATCTTGCCCTTGGTCGTGTCTCCCGAGAGCAGGCCCACCGGAACGTTGGCGACGGCCGAGCCCCCGGAATCCACGCTGATCCGGAGGGTCACGGCCTGCCCACCCACGACCGTCGTGTCGCGCGGGGCGAGGGTCACGGTGGTGGCCCCGGCGCCCGGGCCGACGTACCGGGCCGCGAGAACGGGCGTCGCCGGAGTGGTGCTCGAGAGTTGTGTGGTGTCGGTCGCCACGTACCAGATCGCGTTTCCGCCGTAGGCCGAGACCGTGAGCACGAAGGTCTCGGGATCCTTGTCGAGGGAGACCGTCAGATCGACCTGGAGCGAATCGGCGCGGGGCGTGGTCAGCGAGAAGATCTTGTTCAACGCGGTGGCGAGACCGGGGAGGCGCTGGAGCACCACGCGCACGCTGTCGAGCGGGATGTTGGGCATCCCGGGCTGCGCCGGGGAGGCGAAGGCGCGCAGGTTCAGCGCCGTCGTCCCGTACCGTTGCGGGCCGACGACGCTCTTGTCCGTGCACGTGACGTTCAGGAGGGCGAGGAGAACCCCGACCCCGATGCGCGATCTAAGGCGCACGGTCCCCGGTTTAGCGGCGGGCTTTTTTCGGAGCCTTCTTGTCGGGCTTCTTTGCGGGGGGTTTCGCCTTGGGCGCGCGCGCCGCTTTACGCGTCACCTTCGACGACCCCTGCACGTCGTTCAGGACACGGTCGCCCTCTTCGGCGCCGATGAGGCCGCGCCGGACGGCGTACCGGATCAGCTCTTCCGCATCCTCGAAGGTGAACTCACCGATTCCAGCGGCGGCCCGGATGGCCCGCACCAGGGAGTCCGCAACCGGACTCCGGAGCACACTGGCGATCCCGGGCAGGGCTTCGAGCAGCGAAGAGATTTGCGATCCGCCCAGCTCAGCGGTCATCGCGCTGCTCCCAGGTTGAAGGTGGCGCCAACCTACCGCCCGCCCCGGACACCGTCAAGAATTCGGTCGCCTGCCTCCCGAATGCCTGTATCTAGTGCTGATACCGGAGCGTCAATTGCACCGACGCGCCCGTAAAATTGACGATCTGACCGGCGAGCTGCTCCAGCGCCTTCCCCGTGGTGTACCGCCCCTCGACCGCGGCCGTGAACTGGTCCGACAGGCCGAACCGCGCCGCCAAGCCGCCGGTCACGTAGGTGCCGCCCTTCTGGCCGGGAGACCACGTACGGACGCCCACCACGGGCTGGATGGAGACCTGCGGGGACGCCGGAATCGCGAACCGGGCTTCGGCATTGAGGACGTTCTCGGAGTTCGTTCTGATCGTGAGCGTGTCCTGCTGGAAAGTCCCCTTGGCGCGATAATAGTCCCAGACCGCGATCGACAGCGTGTTGCTGCCCATGGCACTGGTCCAACCCGCATCCCCGATGATTCGGAGTCCCGGCGCCAACTGCCCCGTTCGAGGACCCCCAGAACCCGAGAGCTGTTCATTCGAGAAGGTCGACGCCGTCAGCCCCGCCAGAAAGCGGGAGGACTGCCCCACCAGCCGATCAGCGCCCACTCGACCGCGGAACTCGACGCCCGGTTTGTAGTTCGTCGACCCCGAGGGATCCGAAAGGAGCGTGTAGGACCCGGTGTACCGGACCGCGCCGGAGACGCCGACGTTCCAGGCACCGGCCGGCGTCGCGAACGCCAGACCGCCCGTCGCGCCGAACGCAGTTCCGAAATCCGAAACCGGGAACGACAGGTAGTTCGATCCCACGGCTTCGTACACGGTGAATTGGTTTGTCGTCAGCGCGCGCTGCCCCGTCGGAAGGTTGACGGACAGCGAGGCGACGAGGCGGTCCCGGTTTAGCGTATAGAGGAGGCGCAGCTGGGTGTCCGTCAGACCGCTGAGGGTCTGGTCGGACCCTCCGCCACCGCCGTTGGTCTTGGCGCTCGCGTAGTGCGCCGTCAGATCCACGGACATGCTGCTGCCCAGGGGTGCCACAAGCACCACCGGAATCGCGAACTCGGACGACTTGGCGCCCGATGGGGTCGAGAACGAATACGACTGGAACTGGAAACCGGTGTATCCGGCCCAGCGGGTGTAGAGCGCGTCGGACGCCTGGCCCTGGAGCGTACCCGCTCCGGCACAAACGAGCAGGAGGGCGACGGCGCTGCGGTGCATCGGGCGCATCGTGCCTCCCTTAGGGGCGGGTGATGATGATGATGATCGTGCCGACCAGACCGATGTTCTGCGGACCGCAGATCACCGGGCCGCAGATGCCCTGTTTGGTCGGCGGACCGACGCTCGGGTTGCCATTGCTCCCCGTATTGCCACTCCCCACGGGCAGGTCGCCGGCGCCGCTGGGAACCGCGCCATTCATCGCGCCACCGAGGGTGACGGTGATGTCGGCATTGGTCTGCCCTCCTCCCCCGCCGCCGCCCGTGCCTCCGCCCAGATCGGACGCCATGTCACTCGCGGACGCCGTCGATGCCGACTGGGCCTGCTGGCTCGACGCGGCCGCCGACCCGGCCGCACTGAATCCGGGGTCACGCTGTGCCGCCGCCTGAAAGGCCTGCGCCGCCGCACCGAAGTTCCCCTGGTCCTGCGCGGCGAGGCCGCGGCTGTACAGCAGAAACGCTTCGAGATCCCGCGTGGGCCGTTCGCTGATGGCGGTCTGCTCCGACGGCGTCAGCGTGACGCCCATCTTCCCGAGCAGCTGAAACACGACCTGCTTCTCGACGTCGAAGAGCGCCTGGAGCCGGTCCGATCCGGTGCCCGTCGCGGCCACGCCGGCGTCCTGGGTCCGGACCACGGTCGCGTTGACGCGAACCTGGTTGGGCTGGACGTCGAACTGTCCCTGGACCACCTGGGACGCACCGATCAGGTGGCCCGACCGCGCGCCGGTGGTGGGATCCACCCGCCCCGACTCGGTCAGCTTCATTTCGTCGAGCAGCGCCTGCATCCGCTCGCGCTCGAGCAGCCGGAGGCTGTGCACGCGCGACAGATCCGTGACGACGAGGGACGCGAGGCCGCGGGAGAGCGGCGCGTACGTCGAATCCGTTCCGGTGTAGCGGAACGGCATGACCGCCACCGTATTGGGGGGAGGCGGCGTCTTGGACAACGTCGCTTCCTGGGACAGCGCCTGGCGGGCTTCGAAGACCAGCTGGTGTTGCGCCACCAGGGCGAGGCGGCCGTCGAGGAGCTTCTTCACCGCGCCCGAGGGCTTGGACGCCGCGAGCCTGGTGTAGACGGTGCGCGCCGAGTCGAACTGCCCGAGACCCTCGTAGGTGTACCCGAGATAGACCTGCGCCTCGGCGTTGTCGGGCTGGTGGAGGAGGGTGCGGCCGAGGGCGGCCCGGGCATCGTCGTATCGCTTGGCCGAATAGTACGCCTCACCCAGCCGCAAATTCGCCGCCGGATCGTCCGGTGCCTGCGCCCGGCGCGCCTCGAGGGCCGGGATGTCGGCGGGCGCGGGTGGCGGCGCCGCGGGGGCTCCGGCACAGGCACCCGCGAGCGCGAACGCCGCCAAGCCGAAGACACGCCGGCGCCGGCGCGAGGTCAGGGTGGGCATGGGCGTGGGCATCGCGGGAGTGGGGGACATTTCGACTCGTTTGCGTGAAGGTAAGACCAGGGTATGAGTGGGTCGGTGACCCCCCCTCGTCAGGTCCGGTGAGGGCGGTCACGGTCCGCTATCCTCCGGCCTCTCAGAGAGATACCCGTCCCCGAAGGGCTGTCAAGGAGACTTGGCCTCCCCTAGATTTCGCTTCGGAGGTCTTGTCGATCAGTGGGGCGACGGGGAGTAAAGGAGTACCGGGCGTCTGAAGCCCTGGGCTTGATTGCAGCCGATCGCGAGCACCAGCCGCTGGTTTGTCCCTCGTGCGGGGCTCGGGCCATTCAGCGGGTGCCGCGAAGGCGCCCCGCGCGCCCGGAGGACGCCCCCCGCATCGGTGAGCGGATCAGTCTGACGTGCGGTAAATGCGGAAGACATGCGTCCTACATCGAAGGCGGCACCTTGCCGCCCCGGGACGCGACCATGGACCCCCAGAATTCCCCGGCCGATGATGAAGGGGAGCGAGGCAATCGACGTGGCGGGTGACGCGATCCAGATGATGGGAACGGTAACCGAGGTGTTGCCCAACACCACGTTCCGCGTGAAGCTCGAAAACGGCCACGACGTCCTGGCGTACGTCTCTGGAAAAATGCGGAAGAACTACATCCGCATCCTCCAGGGGGACCGCGTCGCCGTCGATCTCTCACCGTACGATCTCACCCGCGGAAGAATCACGTACCGCTACAAGTAACAGAACAAAATGCGTCGAGAAACACAACGTCGAGAAACAATGCGTGTAGTTCCACGCCCTGCTTCTCGACGTTTTGTCTCTTGACGCCTTGTCTCTTGACGTCTTGCTTCTCGACGTTTTGTCTCTTGACGCCTTGTCTCTTGACGCCTTGTCTCTTGACGCCTTGCTTCTCGACGCCTTTTCTAGTGGAGCTCGACACCTAAGTAGAAGTTTCTGCCCGGCGCCGGCTCATAGTACCGTCCCGCCGTCGCGTTGACGGTCACCGATCCGACGTAATGGTGGTTGAACAGATTCTGTACGGCCACGAACGGATCGAGCCGGATGCCGCCCACCGCGCCTCCCCACCCCACCCGCAGGTCGCTCCGCCAATAGCCTTCCGCCCTGGTGCTCAGCGTGTCGTTCACGAGCTGGCTCGAGGCATGAACCGTCTCAAGCTCCAGCCACGCACCGCTCACGCCCCAGGGATGCACCCCCACCAGTGCTCGCAGCCAGTGCTCGGGAATCCCCGCCAGAGGCCGGCCATCGAGCACGTAAGCCGTGGTATCCACGGCGTACCGGTAGTTCGTGTAACGGAAGTGGGAGTACGTATACGTCACCGACAGCCGCAGGCCGGACACCGGGGTCGCATCGGCGCCGAGCTCCACGCCCCGGTGGCGTGCGCTGCCGGCATTCCGGTAGAAGGTCCGCTGCGGCGACGAGGGCTCCTGAAACGGAATCAGCTCGTCATGCACGTCCGTCTGAAACACGGCGGCGCTCCAGCGGATTCCTCCGCTCGACTCACCCCGGGCGCCCACTTCGGTGTTCCACGCGCGCTGCGGCTGGAGGAGCGGATTGAATCCGCCCACGGTGTCGGGCCGGTTCGCGAGCTCGGTGGTGGTCGGCGTCTCGAACGACGAACCCGTATTCGCATAAACCGTGAGCCTCTCCGTCGCGGCAAACGCGGCGCCCAGTGAGGCCGAGAAGGCCCGCATCAGCCGGCGGCCCGAGTCGTTCAGGTAGCTCGGGTTCGTGAGCGCCTTCACCGGGTCCACCAGACGATCGTCCACCTGGAAACTCACCCAGTCGTACCGCAGTCCCGCCGTCGCCGTGAGCCGCGTCGTGAGGGTGACCGCGCTCTGCACGAACGGCCCCACTTCGGTCACATGCTCGAGCTGGTCGAGCTGGCGCGACGTATCCGCCGTCGCGGTCGCGCCGACGTAGTTGAAATTCACGCGATCGTCCCGGGTGCGCTGCACGTCGAAGCCCGTGGTGAGCACTTGGGGGAACGACCCGATCGCAAACGGTTGCGCCAGCGTGAAGCGCGCCCCGTAGTCGAGCCGCCGGAGACGGATGAACGCAAAGGTCTGGGGGTTGTCGAGGTCCCGCGTGAAGCCGAAGAGCGTCGCGTCCGCCTCGCCGCCGTTGTCGAAGGCCCGCCGCAACGTCATCCCACCCTGCCCCTGCGTCACCGCCTTCCCCGCGTTCCGGCTCAGGTTCACCGGCGCCGCCGCATCCGCGTTCGCGTGCAGCTCGGCATTGGTCAGGGCGCCGGGGTTATCGGCCCGGGGATCGTCGCCGTAATCCGCTACCGCTGCGAGTGACCAGTGGGCGGAGAGCGGGAGCTGCAGGCGTGAGTTCACGTCCCGCTGATCGGCGGCGCTGTGGTTCCGTTCCCCCTGATAGGAGAGGCGCGCGGCGGTCAGCATCAGGCTCCCCTCGCCCACGCGCGCCCGGGTGGTGGAGGACCATTTGCTCCAGGTGCGCCCACCATCGAACTGCCCCGCCACCACGCGCGCGTCTTCCGACAGCGGGGAGGAGGCGGTCGGGTCGGTCCAGACGCTGATCACGCCGCCGGTGGCGTTCCCGAACAGCGCCGACGCCGACCCCCGTTCGACTTCGATGTGGTCGACTTCGCTCAAATCCAGGTTCGTGAGCTGCCCCTGGCCGTCCGGAAGCGTCTGCGGAATCCCGTCGACCAGCACCTTGACGCCCCGGATCGCGAAGGCCGCGCGGGCCCCCGCCCCCCGGATCGAGAGTTTCTGATCGAGCGAGAAGTTGTAGCGGTTTTGCATGACGACGCCGGGAATTCCGCCGAGCGCCTCGTCGAGACCCAGGGTGGGTCGGGCGGTGCTGATGTCGGCTCGTCCGACGGTCGAGACCGCCGCGGCGGTGCGCGACAGGGGGCGGTCGGCGCGAGTGGCGGAAACGACGATCGCGGGCAGGGTGTCCCGCGGCACGCTGTCAGATTGCTGCGCAGCCAGACACGCTGGAACCAGCAACAGCCAAACCCACCGCATGGCGAACCGGTGAGCCTACGCGGGATGCCGGAAGAAGCGGTTCCAGCGGAGTCGGAGAGGTGAGAACCCGATGCTGAAGTAGATCAACTCGGGCTTCCCTTCGATGTGCGACCGGGGGAGAAAGCCCCAGAACCGGGAATCGTAGCTGTCGTCCCGGTTGTCCCCCATCACCCAGAAGCTGTCGGCCGGGACCACCACCGGCCCCCAATCGTGCGACGTCGGGTTGTATTTCTCGGGGTTCTTCCCGATGTAGTGCGGGAGCTCGTTCCGCCGCATCTGCAGACGGTAGATGTCGGCGTCGGCCCCGGGGTGGAGATGCAGGGCGTAAGGCTCGGACAGCACCTTGCCGTTCCGGTAGACGGTGTCGTGCACCATCTGCAGCGTGTCCCCTGCTTCGCCGATCACGCGCTTTACGATCACGAGGTTCGGGGTGGAGTCCTCCACCGACCGGAAGATGATCAGCCCGTCCCGGTGCGGCTGCGCATACCCTTTGACCTTCAAGAGCCGGATGCCCGTCAGGGGGATCTCGAGCTCGCCGCCGTAGATCATCTTGTTCACGAACAGCCAGTCGCCCACCAGCAGGGTGTTCTCCAT